>NZ_JAMYLI010000001.1:0-328749 GCF_040317955.1 Mesorhizobium sp. M1342
ACGAACAGGATGGAAACGAATCTCCATCCTGTTCGATAGGTCTTACCAGATCCTCATCCAGCCCAACTTAAGTGAACTGCATTACGCCAAGTGGCGCCGTTTTTTCATTCTGTCGGTCGGCTCAGCTACAGGTCAGCTCAATAGGGTGAGTAGCACTGCTGGCGCGGGCCGTTATAGGGCTGGAAGGTGTTGTCGTAGGCCCGGTACGACCGGTAGCGGTTGTAGCACCATTGGACATGGGCGCTCGAAAGCCGTCCCGCGCGGTAGTAGCGGCGCGGCGCCGGCCGGTCATAGTAGTCGTAATTGTTGTACATGCTACCGAGGCCAAGCCCCAGGCCAAGGCCCAGGATTGCGGCACTCGCGCCATCATCGTAGTAACGGCCGCCGCGATAGTGATGGCGACCATGGCGCCAACGCCAGTTGTCTCCACCATTCCAGTTACCGCCGCCGCCCTGCCAGTGTCGACGGCCGCCGTCCCAATTGCCCGACCGGCGCCATCTCCAATCGTCGTTGTTGAACTGACGGTTGTTGCCGCCGGCCCAACTGTCGCGAACCGGCGTGACATTCGGCGCCGCCGTGCTGGTTGGTATCGACAGATCCGGCTGCATGATCGGTCCGGCGGCGGACGGTGCCGTGACGCCGGACAGGATACCGAGGGCTATCAGCCCCGATTTGACCGTGGAAGAAAAGAGCGAACTCATTGCACTCTCCAAGAGTTACAGGCCCCACGCCCACCCGAGGAATGGGCAACAATGGATGTTTGCATCTGAACGGCGGATGAACGGAAAGGTTCCGTCAACCATGACGCGAACGCGCCCAGGACCAATCGATCTCAGATGGTGGTTTTGCGCGCTTGTTTTCCGAAGCACTTGCGGGCAAAGGTCATGGCATGTCGCTGCGCCTTGCCACCTTCAATGTCGAGAACCTGATGAACAGGTTCGATTTTTCCGGCTATCGCAACCAGCTCAACGAGGATCGAACGCTGGCGCTGTTCGATATCCAGAGCGAGGCGGAATACAGGATCCTGGAGCAGGCCCGCGCCATCGCCCAGTCCGACGACACGCGCCAACTGACGGCGCTGGCAATCGCTGCCACCCGGGCCGACATCATCTGCATGCAGGAGGTCGACAACATCGAAGCGCTGAAGGCCTTCGAATACGGCTATTTGTTCAAGATGGTGGGGCAGGGCTACCGGCAGAAATACACCACATCGGGCAATGATTCGCGCGGTATCGACGTTGCCGTGATGATGCGCAACGAGACCGCGCAGGGCCAGCCGATCGAATTCGTGCGCATGACCAGCCACGCCTACGTCACCTACGAGCAGTTCGGGCTGCACACGCCGGAACTCGAGGTACTGGGCAATCAGGCCAATGAGCGCATTTTCCGGCGCGACTGCCTGGAGATCGACGTCACCGTGGGTGGCGTGCCGCTGACGCTCTATCTCGTGCATTTCAAGTCGATGGGCTCGCCGCGCAACGGGCTCGACGGGCGCGAGGCGACGATGCCGGTGCGCATCGCAGAGGCGCAGGCCGTGCGCCGCATCATCGAGGAGCGCTTCGGTGGGGACACCGCTGACAAAAGTGGGGCCGCCGACAAACGCTGGGCGATCTGCGGCGACATGAATGACTATCGCCAGCGCGTGAAGGTAGCAGGCGATGCGATCGACGGTTATCGCTTCGAGGTGGTCGACGAAGCCCTGTCCTGCATCAACGTGCTGACGGCAGGCGGCTTTTGCGAAAATGTCGTCGAGCGGCGGCCGGAGATGAACCGCTGGAGTTTCTACCACACGCGAGGACCCGAAGAGCGGCATCTGTGCCAACTCGACTACATTCTGTTGTCGAAGGGGCTCGCCGCCAGCAACGCAACGGCCGTTCCCGACATTATCCGCAACGGCCAGCCCTGGCGCACCATTTTTCCGCCCGGCCAGGAGGTCGAGCGGTTTCCGCGCGCCGGCTGGGACCGGCCGAAGGCATCGGATCATTGCCCGGTGGCGATCACGCTGGACATTGTCCGGTAAGCAGTATTGGGGCCTGATACGGTATGAGTTTCGACCTGCCGCGCAACGTCATCCTGCCGGTCGACGACATCGACGTCCGGCTCGATCCCGGTCCGCACCCTTTCGCAAGGGACAATGCAGAGGCGATCGCCGAGAACTGGCAGCACGAAATCGCCGCCAATCCGGCGCTGTTCGACGGCATGGTGGTGCTGCTGTCGCAACTTGCCTACCGCGACAGCCGTCTCGTCGGCCGCTGCCATGCGGTCAATTACTCGACGTTCATGCTGTGGCGGAAGCGGCGCGAGAATTCGGGCGCCGAGCATGCCTATGCCCATGCCATGCTGGTGGCCGGCGACAATGCGCTGGTGGCGATCCGCATGGGGCCGCACACAGTCAATGCCGGCCGCGTCTATTTCGCTGCCGGCTCGTTCGAGCCGATCGATTTTCGCGATGGGCTGGTCGATGTCGATTTCAACATGATCCGCGAGGTGCGCGAGGAAACCGGTCTCGACCTGTCAGGTGCGGAACGCGGCAAGCGCTACCATGCCATGTCGACCAGCAGCGGCACGGTAATCTTCCGCCGTTATCACGCGACGGCGTCCGCCGACGAGATCGCCAGGCGCATCTCGGCCTTCGTCGCCACCGAGACCGACCCGGAGATCGACGGGCCGGTGATCATTCGCCATGCCGCCGACCTGCCGGTCGGGCTGTCGCCGCACATGAAGCCGCTGATCGAGTGGCATTTCGCAAACAGGAATTAAGGGCGCGTCTTGTTCTGTGCCGCGTTGCGATCGTTGCGGGCGGCGACGAGGAACAGGATGAAGCCGATGCCAAGCAAGCCGCCCATCGCCATTCCCATGGTCTGGCCGACGACTGCCTGGAAATCTGATGTGACGCGATCGGGATTGGCCATGCCGAAGCGGGCGAGATACCACCAGATGCCTGCAAGACCTGCCTCGATGACCACCATCGCCAGGACCAGTCGCGCCTTCTTGCTCATCCCGCTATTCCTCCACCCAAGGTCAATTGCCCTAGCATCGCGAACAGTGTGGGGACAGTGGCGGGCCGGGTGGAAACGTCGAAGACTGTGCAAAACCGGGTCGGAGCGCCGGCCGCGTTCTGGCCGGGTTGCCCTATTCGTGCCTTAGCGCGTCGATCGGATCGAGCCTGGCGCCGCGCAATGCTGGGAAGAAGCCGAAGACCATGCCGATCAGGGCGGAAAAGCCGACGGCGAGCAGGATCACCGCCGGGCTCGGCGCAAACGGGATGGTCAGCGTCACCGCGGCGAGGCCGGCCAGCGCCAGGCCGATCAGGATGCCGATGATGCCCCCGAGCAGCGACAGCACCGTCGCCTCGACCAGGAACTGGATCAGGATGTGCTTCTCATGCGCGCCGATGGCCAGCCTGATGCCGATCTCCCGGGTGCGCTCGGTGACCGACACCAGCATGATGTTCATGATGCCGATGCCGCCGACCAGCAGGCTGACGCCGGCGACGGCGCCGAGCATGCCGGTCATGGTGGTGGTGGCGCTGGCCATGGCATCGGCGATCTGGGTCATGTCGCGGATGGCGAAATCGCTCTCGCGGTCCGGCGTGATGCGGCGCGCATCACGCAAAATATCCTCGACGCGCGGCTGCAATTCGCTGGTCGGTGTGCGGTCGTCGGCGGCGATGTAGATGTTGTCGATGTCGCGGTTGCCGGCGATGCGGCGCTGGTAGGCGTGCAACGGCATCAGCACGACATTGTCCTGGTCCTGGCCGAAGCCGGTATAGCCCTTGGGCTCGAGCCGGCCGATGATCTTGCAGGAGGTGCGGTTGACGCGGATGATCTCGCCCTCGGGATCGCCGGCGCCGAAGAATTGCTGGCGCACCGTCTCGCCGATCAGGCATACGCCGGTGCCCGAGCGGGTTTCGGAATCGCTGAACGGGCGGCCCGACACCAGCTTCCAGTCGCGCGCATCGAGATAGGCGCTGTCGGTGCCGGTGACGCCCGAAGTCAGGCTCTCGGTGCCGAAGATGACGCGGACCTGCTTCTGCGAGGCCGGCGAAATCGCGCGCGCGCCGCTGAGATGCGCCACAAGTGCCGCAAGGTCCTTTTCCGCGAGCGGACGCACCACCTGGTCGAGCCCGCCCGGTCCGCCGGGGCCGGCCGGACGGCCGGAGCGGACCACCAGCAGATTGCTGCCGAGCTTGGAGATGTCGGCCTTGACCTTTGCTGTGGTGCCCGAACCGATGGTGAGCATGGCGATAACGGCGGCAACGCCGATGACGATGCCGAGCAAGGTCAGGAACGAGCGCAGCACGTTGCGGCGGATCGAGCGCAGCGAGAGGCGGACGGTTTCCCAGATCATGGCTGTGCGATCTCCAGCTTCCTGGAATCCGAAGCGACGTGGCCGTCGAGGAAGCGGATGGTTCGTTCGGCATAGTCGGCGACGTCGGCCTCATGCGTGACCATGGCGACGGTCAGGCCAAGCCCGGTGTTGAGCCGGGTGAGCAGCTCCATGATCTCGTGCGTGCGGGCGGTGTCGAGATTGCCGGTCGGCTCGTCGGCGACGAGGAGTGTCGGGCGGGTGACGATGGCGCGCGCGATCGCCACGCGCTGCTGTTGGCCGCCGGACAGTTCGGCCGGCGTGTGGTGCTCGCGGCCGACAAGGCCGACCTCCGCCAGCGCCTGCATGGCAAGGTCTCGGCGCTCTCGCGCGGCAACACCGCGATAGATCAGCGGCAGTTCGACATTTTCGGCTGCCGTGGTGCGGGCCAGCAGATTGTAGCCCTGGAAGACGAAGCCGACATAAAGGTTGCGCAGCATGGCGCGGCGGTTGCGGTCGAGGCGGCCGGCGTCGATGCCCATGAAAGAATAGGTTCCGGCCGTCGGCGTGTCGAGGCAGCCGATGATGTTCATCGCCGTCGACTTGCCGGAGCCGGACGGACCCATGATGGCGACGAATTCGCCACGCCGGATGGCAAGATCGACGCCGGCCAGCGCATGCACCTTGGCCTCGCCCTGGCCGTAGCTCTTCCAGACCTTGTCGAAGGTGATGAGGGTCGCGCCCGCAGCCACGGCATCAGCTCCGCTGCTGCGACGCGGTGATGATTTGAGCGCCTTCATCCAGGCCAGAGATGATCTCGGTCAGTTCGCCGTCGGTGGAGCCGATCTTGACGTTGACTGGGTGCGGACGCCCATTCTCCAGCACGTAGAGCGTGCGCGAGCCGTCGGTGGGCACTGTGGCGGCCTGGCGCTGGCGGTTGCCGCCGGGGCGCCCCATGCGGCCGGTGAACAGGTCGCTCAGGCTCCAGCCGCGGGCGGCCTGCTGCGCCGGGCGATAGCGGAAGGCGGTGGCAGGTACGGTGAGCACGCCCTTGGCCTGCTTGGTGACGACCGAAACGGTGGCGGTCATGCCGGGCCGCAGCAACAACTCGTTGTTGTCGACCTCGAGCCGTGCATTGTAGGTGACGACGCCGTCGGTGGTGACGGAGGCATAGGAGATGTCGCGGATCTCGGCATCGAACGGCCGCTCGGGGAAGGCATCGACTGTGAAGCGGGCATGCTGTCCGCGCTTGACCGCGCCGATGTCGGCCTCGTCGACCGCCGCCACCAGTTCCATGTTCCTGAGATCGGCGGCGATGATGAACAGCACCGGCGCCTGGAGCGAAGAGGCAACCGTCTGGCCGGGATCGACCGAGCGCGTCAGTACGATGCCGTCGATCGGCGCATAGATGGTGCTCTTGGCAAGGTCGGTCTGCTGCGCCTTGAGGTCGGCCTGGGCGATGGCGAGGTTGGCTTGCGCACTGTCGAGCGCTGCCTTGGAACGGTCGCGCGTGGCGGTTGCTGCTTCAAGCGACTGGTCGGTCGCCATGCCGCGCTTGGTCAGCGCTGCTGCGCGCACCAGCGCCTTCTCGTTTTCGGCCAGCGTAACCGTGGCGTCCTCGACATTGGCGGCGGCGGCCTTGGCCGAAGCTTCGGCGCGCTCGATCTGGACCTCGAGTTTCACCGTGTCGAGTGTCGCCAGCACGTCACCCTTCTTGACCTGCTGGTTCTCCTCGGCCGAGACCGAGCGGATGATGCCGGATAGTTCGCTTGAAATGTCGACCTGGGTGAGCGGCTGCAGCGTGCCGGTTGCCGACACCGCGACGGTGAGATCAGCCTTGGCGGCAGGCACTGTGGTGTAGTCAATCCTGGCCGGCGAGCCGGCATACCACTGATAGGCACCAAGCCCGGCGACGAGCACGATCAGCGCCAGCAGCGCATAGAGCCAGCCGCGCCGGCGCGACTTGCGCCGCCCCCTCTGGTCGAGCCCAAGCGCTGTCTCGATGGCGGAATCCGATTCCGTGTTTGGCAGATTGACAATCTGGTCCACGCTGGACCCCTATAATGCGTAGTGTCCCTATCTGTGCACAGATCAGGCTTACTGGTTCAAATATCAAATTAAATTTCGCCCATGTTGGGATTGAGGCAGGAATGAAAACCCGGAATTACTTGCTTTACGATGTGTTTACGACCGAGCGACTGGCCGGCAATCCCTTGGCCGTCGTGCTGGACAGCAAGGGATTGGACACGGCCGCGATGCAGGCCATCGCGCGCGAATTCAACCTGTCGGAATCGGTTTTCGTGCTGCCGCCGGACAATCCCAAGCATAAAAATCGCATCCGCATCTTCACGCCCGACTATGAAATGCCGTTCGCCGGCCATCCGACGGTGGGTGCGGCGATCGCGCTGGCCGAACTGGCGGAAGAGGGCGGCGCCGGCATCTTCGTGCTGGAAGAAAACATCGGCCCGGTGCGGTGCGCCGTCAGCAAGCATGACGGCAACACCTTTGCCGAGTTCGACCTGGCGAAGCTGCCGGAGCCGCTGAAGCTCGAGGCCGATCCGGAGGCGATCTGTGCGGCGCTTGGGTTGACGCCGCACGAGATCGGCTTCGAGAATCACCGCGTCGCGTTCTGGTCGGCGGGCGTGCCCTACGTCACCATTCCGGTTGCCAATCTCGAAGCGGCGGGCCGGATCCGGCTGGACAACCAGGCCTGGTCGGAACTGGCGCCGCGCAAGAGCGAGTGGGCCTTCGCCAGTCCCTATGTCTACTGCCGCGAAACGGTGAACCACGAAAGCGCCTTCCATGTCCGCATGATCGTGCCCGGCACGCCTTCCTACGAGGATCCGGCGACCGGCTCGGCGGCTGCGGCCTTTGCCGGCGCCATCATGCATTTCGACGCGCCGACCGACGGCATTTCGCAGCTGTGGATCGAGCAGGGGCTGGAGATGGGCCGGCCTTCGCGCATCCGCCTCGAACTGACCGTGCAAGGCGGAAAACTGGCCTCGGCGCGCATTGGCGGCAATGCCGTGAAGGTGGCGGAGGGCAGACTGTTCGTCTGACTGCGCCTTAATGCATCGAGGAAGACCGTCGCTGTTAGCGATCCTTCACCGCCCCCCTCTGTCCTGCCGGACATCTCCCCCTCAAGTGGGGAGATTGGCCTTAACTTCGGATTTCGCCAACCTCGAATGCAGAAAGAGAGGTGGGACGACGAAGCTTCCGATCTCCCCCTGGAGGGGAGATGCCCGGCAGGGCAGAGGGGGGCGCTGTCCCGCCAAAAGAACGTAAAGCTTCGTCCTGCGTCAACGCCCAAAAGCGAGGCTCCAGGCGATTTGTCGGGAAATGATTCCGGCAGGGCTGGACAGGACCGATGGTGGCGGCTATATGCCCGCCAACGCCGGTTTTTGCCGGCCGAGTGGGTGCGTAGCTCAGTTGGTAGAGCAGCTGACTCTTAATCAGCGGGTCCACAGTTCAATCCTGTGCGCACCCACCAAATTCCTAGAAGAGTTGGTGGAAAGACCCTGAAAACGAGACGCGTTTGATGCGTCTCGAGCCTAGCGTCGATCACGGTGCAGGCTTGCCGAGGCTGGCCTTGAACTTGACCTTCATGGCGATCTGACCGGTCACGGTGATCTGCGATCCGGCAGCGGCACCCATGCTGCGATCCCTGGCGTTGACGTTGGTGGTGACGTTGGTGACTTCGCAGCTGTCGGCGATGGTTTCGAGCACCATGGCGCAACTGCCGGACGCGAGCTTGTAGAAGGAACGAAGCCCGGCCTCCTGCTGCACCGCGATGTCTTCGCCGTCCTTGACCGGAATGCTCATGGTGATGCCGGACTGCACCCTGGCAAGGCCGTCCTCGCCGGGTCGCCGCGGCCGGCCTGTCTCGTCAAGGACCTGAGAAAATGCCGGCGCAACAGTGCTGCAAAGCAGTGCGGCGATAATTGTCATCTTCAAATACATCGTTTGGTCTTCACATGAGATTTCTTCGTCTCATGGCACAATCAAAACGGCGTTATTGTTTTGGCTCAATCACGTTGAAATTTTGACGGATCTACTTCTCCGAAACGCCAGCCTCTGCAAAACTCGCCATCCTGACGTGACATTCCAGCGCCGAGCGGACGATGTTGACGGCGAGGCAGGCGCCGGAGCCTTCGCCGAGCCGCATGCCGAGATCGAGCAGCGGCGGCAGGCCAAGCGCTTCGAGCAGGCCGCGATGGCCTGACTCAGCCGAGACGTGTGCGGCGATGGTGTGGGCGAGGCCGGTTGGGTGCAGCTTTGCCAGCGGGGCTGCGGCTGCGGTGCAGACGAAGCCGTCGAGCAGCACGGGTATGCCGAGATGCCGGGCGGCCAGCGTCGCGCCGAAGATGGCAGCGAGTTCGCGGCCGCCGAGTGCTGCGGCGATAGTCAGCGGATCGGCGAAGGCGGCAGCGTGGCGCTTCAGGCCGGCTTCGATGGCGACCACCTTGCGCTTGAGGCCGGCGTCATCGACACCGGTGCCGCGTCCGGTCCATTTTTCCGCACCGCCGCCGAACAGGGCTGCTGAGATGGCGGCCGCCGGCGTGGTGTTGCCGATGCCCATTTCGCCGAAGCAGATCAGGTCGATGTCTTTCGTCACCGCGTCGTAGCCGGCCGAGACGGCGGCGAGAAAAGCTTTCTCATCCATCGCTGGCCCTTGCGTGAAGTCGCCGGTCGGATGGTCGAGATCGAGCGGGATGACGTCGAGTTCGGCGCCGGCCATGCGGGCAAGCTGGTTGATGGCGGCACCGCCGCCGGCGAAGTTCGCCACCATCTGCACGGTGACTTCCGAGGGATAGGCCGACACGCCTTGCGCGGTGACGCCGTGGTTGCCGGCGAAGACGAAGACTTTTACGCGGTCGAGTTTCGGCATGTCGCGGCCCTGCCAGCGCGCCAGCCAGGCGGCGATCGTCTCCAGCCGGCCAAGGCTACCTTGCGGCTTGGTGAGCGTGTCCTGGCGGCGCGCAACCGCATTGGCGGCAGTGTCGCTGCCGGCCGGCAGATCGAGGCAGGCGGCGCGCAATTCACTAAGCGATTTGAAGGGCATGGGGGCAAAGTCTCCGAAAGGGAATCAGGCCAAGGGATCAGGAAAGCGCTACGGAAGCGACGAGCAGCACCGCGATCTCGCTTGCCTGCTGCAAGGCGCCGATCGTGTCGCCGGTCTGGCCATCGATCTGGTTGAGGCAAAGGGCGCGGAAGGCGGCAAACAGCAGGCCAAGCAGGATCAGCGCGAAAACGGCGCCGCCCAGTCCGAGCAAGAGGAGCGGGATCGCGCCGAGCACGGCGCCGGCCATGGCGGTTTCCTGCGAAACCGTGCCTGCGTCGGCCGAGAGCCCGTCGATCCGCGCCGGGGGCAAGAGATGCATGAAGGCGCCAAGCAGGCCGCGCGAGGCCGCGTGCGCGGCCAGGAGGGCGAACAGGGCCTGTGTAGGGTCGACGAGTTCCGACAGCGCGCTCCAGCGGATCAGCAGCGACAGGCCCAGCGCCGCCGCACCATAGGCGCCGATGCGGCTGTCGCGCATGATCTCGAGTTTGCGGCCGCGTGATTTGCCGCCGCCAAAGCCGTCGGCGACGTCGGATAGCCCGTCCTCATGCAGGCAGCCGGTGGTGAGCACGGTTGCCACGAGCGCAAGTGCGGCCGCCGGCCCCATGGCCAGGCCAAACCGTTCCGCCGTGGCGAAGACGATGGCGCCGATCAGGCCGACGACAAGTCCGGCAATGGGGGCTGCCCAGATCGCGGCGGCAAGACTGCGGCCGCGAAAATCGAAGACGGGCAGCGGCAGACGGGTGAAGAAGACCAGGCAAAGCGCGATGTCGTCGACGACCTGCCGTGGTGAAAGAGCCAGATTCTTGAACTTCATGCTCTAGCCCCTCGCAATCGCATGGAAGAAGGTGCCGCTGACATGGCCGCGCCGATAGCCCGAGGCGCCGATCGGATTGCCCTGGCCGTCGGCAAGGTCGGCCAGCGGCTCGTCATTGCCTGTCGCCGTCATCTGAGCATAGTGGAATTCGTGGCCGCGGATCAGCGCACCTTGTGAGCCCAGCGGGCAGTCGACGCGCAACCGCGCCTCGCGGTAGCCGAGATTCATCTTGCGTTTGGCGAAGCTGGTGGAATGGCCGAGCAGGCCGAGCATCGCATGCGTTTCGCCCGACGCATCCTCCAGCGCTTCGCCCAACACCATGAAGCCACCGCACTCGCCATGGATGGGCTTTGTTGCTGCAAAACACGCCATCCCGGCGCGGAAATTCGCGGCGGCGGCGAGCTTGCCGGCGTGTAGCTCGGGATAGCCGCCGGGCAGCCAGCAGACATCGCAGGTCTCGTGGGGCGCTTCGTCGGCGAGCGGCGAGAACGGGACGATTTCCGCACCCGCCTTGCGCCAGTAGGCGGCGACATGTGGATAGAGGAAGGTGAAGGCGGCATCCTCGGCCAACGCGATGCGCTGGCCGGGCGGCGCCAGCGCGTCGTCGAAGCTGCCGGGCGCCGGGGTGAAGGGTGTCGCCAGGGCCATGATGGCGTCGAGGTCGAGCGACTTTTCCGCCATGTCGGCCAGCCGGTCGAGATGCGCCATCAGGTCGTCATATTCGCCGGCCTGGACGAGGCCGAGGTGGCGCTCCGGCAGGTTCAGCGAGGGATCGCGCAGGATGGCGCCGACGACCGGCAGGCCGATCGCCTCGATGGCGTCGCCCGACAGCCGCCGGTGCCGCTCGCTGCCCAGCCGGTTGAGCACGACGCCCGCCATGCGCACGTCCGGATCATAGGTGGCAAAACCCTTGGCGACGGCGGCCGCGGTGGTCGACTGGCCGGAGACGTCGAGCACCAGCAGCACCGGCAGGCCATAGAGCCGCGCCAGGTCGGCCGCCGACCCAGTGCGCCCCGGCGAGGCCGGAATGCCGTCGAACAAGCCCATGGCGCTTTCGAGGATGACGAAATCGGTGTCGTCGGCGGCTTGCGCGGCAAGCGCGTTGAGCAGTGCCGGGGACATCGCCCAGCTGTCGAGATTGACGCCGGACAGTCCCGTGGCGGCGGTGTGGAAGCCGGGGTCGATATAGTCGGGGCCGGATTTGGCGCCGCGCACTTTCAGCCCGCGCCGGGTCAGCGCGCGCAGGATGCCGATGGTGACGCTGGTCTTGCCGGAGCCGGAGCGCGGCGCGCCGACGATGATGGCGCGAGCCGTCATGCCTTGCCTGCCAGTGCCGCGCGCATGGCGACGATGCCGCCGACGACGATCAGCGCCGGCGAGGTCAGTCCGGCTGCGGCCGCTTGCTCGGCAATGGTGGCGAGCGTGGCGACGACGGTTCGTTCCTGCGGCGTCGTCGCGGCAACGATCACAGCCGCCGGCGTCGACGGCGCCAGCCCGCCGTCGAGCAGTGCCGCCGCGATCAAAGGCAGGTTGGCCATGCCCATATAGACGACGACAGGCTGGCCGGTGCGGGCGATCGCCGCCCAATCGAGATCGTCATCGGTGCCAGCGGCGTGGCCGGTCGCCAGGATCAGCGCCTTGTTGATGCCGCGCATGGTGGCCGGAATGCCGGTCGCGGCCAGAGCGCTGAGGCCCGAGGTCAGGCCTGGCAGCACGCGGAACGGGATGTTTTCACGCGCCAGCGCCAGAGCTTCTTCGCCGCCACGGCCAAAAATATAAGGATCGCCGCCCTTCAGCCTGACGACGCGGCGGCCGTCGCGCGCCAGTCGCACCAAAAGCGCGGTGATGTCGTCCTGTTTCATCGACGGTTTGCCGCCGCGCTTGCCGGCAAAGAAAAGCTCGGCATTTTCGGCAACGGCGACGACATCCGATGAGACCAGCGCGTCGTAGACCAATGCATCCGCCTCGGCCAAAGCCGCCAGCACTTCCAGGGTCAGGCAGCCGGGGTCGCCGGGGCCGGCGCCGGCCAGCCAGACATGGCCCGGTTCAAGCCGGAGCGGCTTGAAATTCAGCCGGGACAAGGCTTTTTCGAGCGTGGCGTTTTCGCCGTTGTTTTTGGTGCTGCCGTTCACAATCCGTCCCGCCCGCGAAAACGCCGCTGATAGTGGGCGTCGTACAATGAACTCTCGCCAAAACCTTCCGCTGCCAACGAGCGGCCTACGAAGATGATCGCCGTGCGCTCCATCGGGTCGGCAGCGAGCTGCGCTTCGATGGTCGCCAGAGTGCCGGTCAGCACGCGTTCGTCCGGCCAGGAGGCGCGGAAGACGATCGCCACCGGGCAATCGCCGCCATAATGCGGGGTCAGTTCGGCGACGACGCGGTCGATGGCGTGGATGGCCAGATGAATGGCAAGCGTGGCGCCGGTGCGGCCGAAGCCGGCCAGCGTTTCGCCGGGCGGCATTTTCGAGGCGCGTCCGGAAATGCGGGTCAGCACCAGGCTTTGCGCGACCTCGGGAATGGTCAGCTCGCGGCGCAATGCGGCGGCGGCAGCGGCGAAAGAGGGGACGCCGGGCGTCAGCGTATAAGGGATGCCGTGCTTTTCCAGCCGGCGGATCTGCTCGGCAACAGCGCTCCACACCGACAGGTCGCCGGAATGGAGACGGGCGACATCATGGCCGGCCTTATGGGCCGCGACATACTCGGCCTCGATCTCGTCGAGCGACATCGGCGCGGTGTCGATCAGTTTTGTCCCCGGCGCGCAGTGCTGCAGCAATTCGGGCGCGACGATCGAGCCAGCATGCAGGCAGACCGGGCAGCTCGCCAGCAACCGAGCGCCGCGCAGCGTGATGAGATCGGCGGCACCGGGACCGGCGCCGATGAAGTGGACGGTCATGGCGCATCTCCGCTGATGGCGATGGCGCAGGTGACCGGGCCGAGCACCGTGCGGGGCCCGAGCAGTCTGGCGCCTTTGCCGGCGACGGCAAGGGCGGACGCTTCGGAAACCGATGGTGTGCCGGCGAGTTCTTGCGAGAGCTCGGAATGGCTGAGCGTGTCCGACGAGGCGGCCTGAAGTGTCGCGTCGTCGACGATGATGACCGGAAGGTTTAGCGCGCGGCTAGCGGCGGCGATCGCTTCTTCATTCTTCTTGAACTCGGCAGTCGCCAGTGCCGAAAGGGCCGTCATCGCCAGCCCGTAGGCTTCGAGGGCGGTTTCGATCGCGGCAAGCACGTCTTCGACGCTCACGCCCTTTCGGCTGCCAATACCCGCGACCATCATGGCTTCACCCAGCTCCAATGCGTGACTGGCATGGCTGGCCGCCATGCCTGCATCGCGCCGACCGGCGACGCGCGAGAGATGGCGATGCGGGTGAGATCGCCGCCAAGCGAGACATGGCGGGCGAGAAGCAAGGCTTCCATCTCCAGCGTCACCGCATTGGCCACAAGACGGCCGCCAGTGCGCAGCGCTTTGATGGCAGCGTTCAAGACACCGGCATCGCTGCCGCCGCCGCCGATGAAGATCGCGTCCGGCGTATCCAGCCTGGCAAGCGCCTTGGGGGCGCTGCCTTCCACCACGACAAGGCCGGGAACGCCGCAGGCGGCCGCGTTGCGGCCAATGCGGGCGGCGCGGATCGGATCGGCCTCGATGGCTATGGTGCGCATCGAAGGATGGGCCAGCATCCATTCGATGCCGATAGAACCGGAGCCGGCGCCGATGTCCCACAGCAATTCGCCGCGCCGCGGCGCCAGCGCCGACAGGGTGACGGCGCGGATCTCGCGTTTGGTGATCTGGCCGTCATGGTCGAACAGATGATCGGCAAGGCCTGATGTGAGCGGCAGGACGCGCGCATCCGGACCCGAGTCAATTTCGACCGCCAACACGTTGAGCGGATGGATGTTTTCGAGATCGAAGGCATCGGCGCGGGTCGAGCGCTGGCTCTCGCTTGGCCCTCCCAACGCCTCCAGGATCGTCAGTCGTGAGGCGCCGAAGTCGAGTTCGGTGAGCAGGCGCGCTATTGCCGCCGGCGCATCGCTATCCGACGTCAGTGCCAAAATGCGCGCGCCTGGCTGCAGCAGCGGCCGGATCAGATCGAGCGGCCGGCCGTGCAGCGAGACGGTCTCGATGTCCTGCAGCGCCCAGCCAAGGCGCGCGGCCGCCAGCGAAACGGCCGACGGTGCGGGGATGACATGCATCTCCTGCGGCTTGACCTTGCGGGCGAGGGTGGCGCCGACGCCGTGGAAGAACGGATCGCCGGAAGCGAGCACGCAGACGTTCCTGCCTACAAGGGCGAGTACGTCTCGCATCTCAGCATCGAACGGAACCGGCCAGGTGCGAGCCTCACCCTTGGCGAAGGAGGCGACCAGCGCCAGGTGCCGCTTGCCGCCCAAGATGATCTCCGCCTGGGCAATCCGCTGCTTGGCCTCGTCGCCGAGACCCGCTAAACCGTCCTCGCCGATGCCGACGATTGTGAGCCAGGCGGCGCTCGATTGACCCCTAGCAGGCATGATGACCCACCGCATTCTGATCCTCGGCGGCACCACCGAAGCCCGGCAACTGGCCGGAAAACTGGCGGCGCGAGCCTCGGTCACGCTGTCGCTGGCTGGCCGCACTGAAAGCCCGGTCGCGCAAGGCGTGCCGGTGCGAAGCGGAGGCTTTGGCGGTGCCGATGGGCTGGCCGCCTATCTGCGGGAGACGGGCACCGACCTGCTGATCGACGCCACGCATCCCTATGCGGTGCAAATCTCCGCCAATGCCGCGCAAGCGGCGCGCATTGCCAGTTTGCCGATCCTTGCCCTGCGACGCCCCGGCTGGGAGCCTGTCGAAGGCGACCGCTGGACTGAGGTCAATACATCCGGCGATGCCGCGCGAGCGCTTGGACCGGCGCCGCGCCGTGTTTTCCTGGCGCTGGGCCGGCAAGAGGTCGCTGCTTTCGAAGCTGCGCCCCAGCATCATTATCTCGTCCGCAGCGTCGACGCGATCGAGCCCAAGCTTGCCGTGCCGGATGCGAGCTATCTTCTGGCCCGTGGCCCGTTTCGTGAGGCGGAGGAACGCGCGCTGCTCGAAAAGTATCGCATCGATGTCATCGTGTCCAAGAACAGCGGCGGCGCGGCGACTTATGGCAAGATCGTTGCGGCGCGGGCGCTTGGGATTGAGCTGGTCATGATCCGCAGGCCGGCTTTGCCGGATATTGCTTCGGCTGAAACCGTCGAACAACTCGCCGCGATGATCGATCATTTTGTCCGTCCCGTGGACGAACGCGGCGTGTAGACCAGCGCCGGCTTCTCCGCGCGCTTGATGATCCTTGTTTCCGGCGAGCCGATGATGATGCAGGTCGCCATGTCGGCCTTTTCAGCCTCGACATCGGCCAGCAGAGTGACCTCGATGCGCTCGTCCGGGCGGCCGGCGGCGCGGCCGAAAATCACCGGCGTGGTGCCGGGCAGAATCGCGGCCAGGCATTCGAAGGCGCGGCCGAGCTGCCAGGGGCGCGCCTTGCTGATGGGATTGTAGAGTGCGATTACGAAGCCGGCGCCGGCCGCCGCCAGCAGGCGCAGTTCGATCAGCTCCCAGGGCTTGAGATTGTCGGACAGCGAGATGGCGCAGAAATCATGGCCGAGCGGCGCGCCGATTCGGGCGGCGACCGCGAGCATTGCGGTGATGCCGGGCACGACGGCGATGTCGACCGCGCGCCATTCGGCCGGGCCGGCCTCGATCGCTTCGCAAACGGCCGCAGCCATGGCGAACACGCCGGGATCGCCACCAGAGACGACGGCGACATCGTGGCCTTCGGCCGCCTTGATCAAGGCGTCCTTGGAGCGGGCGAGTTCCTCGCGATTGTCGGAAGCGACGCGGGTCTGATCCGGGCGCAGCTCCAGCCGGTCGAGATAGGGTTTGTAGCCGTAAAAGAATTTGGCCTCGGCGACGGCGCGGCTGGCTTCCGGGGTGACCTGATGGGCATTGCCGGGGCCAAGGCCGATGACGGTGAGACGACCGCTCATGCCTGCGCTCCCAAGACGCCAGGCCGGCCGGACCAGCCGGCGACCAGCACGATGGCGAAATAGGGCGCCTTGTCGTCCGGCTTGTCGGCCAGCTTCATCGACACGCTGCCGGCCATGGTGCCGCGCTCGACATAGACGGCGCGCGACAGCTTGGCCGTAGCCTCCAGCGCCCTCCTGATCTTGGGCAGGTTACGGCCGACCTTCATGATGACGGCGGCATCGGTGTCAGCCAGCCGGCGCGTCAGCTCGAACTCGCTCATCGTGCCGGGCAGCACCGTCAGCACATCGTCGCCCTGGACGATCGGGATACCAGTCTGCGACCAGCAGCCGGACATGGCGGTGACGCCGGGAATGACTTCGGTCGGGAAGCGATGGGCGAGGCGCACATGCAGATGCATGTAGGAGCCGTAGAAAAGCGGGTCGCCCTCGGACAGCACGGCAACCATCCTGCCGGCTTCGAGGTGCTCGGCGACCCTCTCGGCCGACTCCTCATAGAAAGCCGTGATCTGCGACCGGTAGTCGTCGTGGTCCTTGTCGATTTCGGTGGTGACGGGATAGAGCAGCGGCAGTTCCGTCATTTCGGGGCGGAACTGCGCTTCGACGATGGCGCGCGCGTTGCTGTTGTTGCCGCGCTTGGCGAAATAGGCCACGACATCGGCTTCCGCCAAGGTGCGCGCGGCTTTCAGGGTCAGCAGTTCGGGGTCGCCGGGACCGGTGCCTACGCCGACGAGACGGCCTTTTGCAATGGCGTTCACAGGCCCGGCCTCGCCAATGAATTGAGCGCGGCGGCGGTCACGGCGCTGCCACCGAGCCGGCCGCGCACGATGGCGTAGGGAACGCCATAGGAATTCTCGGCCAGCGCGTCCTTCGATTCGGCAGCGCCGACGAAGCCGACCGGCATGCCGATGATGGCCGCCGGTTTCGGCGCGCCGTCGCGCAACTTCTCCAAGAGATAGAAGAGCGCGGTCGGCGCATTGCCGATGGCGACCACCGAACCGGCCATGCGGTCGCCCCACAGGTCGATCGCGGCGGCGGAGCGGGTGTTGCCGATCTCCCTGGCGATGTCGTGCGTGCGCGGATCGCGCAACGTGCAGATCACCTCGTTGCCGGCTGGCAGCCTGGCGCGGGTGACGCCATGCGAGACCATTTCCGCGTCGCAGAAGATCGGCGCGCCCGCCGCCAAAGCGATGCGGGCAGCGGCAACGAAATCCTTGGAGAACACAAAATGACTTGATGCTTCGACCTGCCCGCAGGCATGGATCATGCGGATGGCAACATCGGCCTCGGCCTCGGAGAAGCGCGACAGATCGGCCTCCGCGCGGATAATGGCGAAGGAGCGCTCATAGATCGCCGTGCCGTCATGGATATAGTCGTAGGCGGCCATGCTCATTTCCGTTTTTCAGTTTGGGCCTGTCGGTAAGCCTCGGCGATACCGGCCGGCCCGAGCCTTGCCAGGCAAGCGGCGGCGGTTTCGCCTTGATATCGTGTGCCGCGGATCATTGCCGCGACGCGGCCAATGCCGCGCGCGGCGTCATAGCCCGGCCTGTAGCCCGCAGGAAGGGCCTTTGCCGTCGCGTTCACGACAAGTCCGGCTCCGTTTTCGCCGCCGACAATCGTCAGCGCCGCCGAGCCGGGGTGGGCGCAACCCTTGGCGCAGCCGGAAACGTGCAGGGTGAAGTCGAGGATGTCGGCATTTTCAGTGGCGATTGTCTCGGCAATGTCGCGCGTGGCGATGCGGCCGGAGGCGCAGGCTGGTGTGCCGGGGCAAGCGGCTATGCGCGTGCGCGGGTCGGTGGGGGCGGTGACGAAGCCGAGGGCGGTGGCGGTGTGTTGGAGCGATGAGTTGGCGGCCGGTGGCTGACCTAGGAAAAGCAAGACGCGGCCTGGGGCTGGGCGGATTTCTGACGTGCCGAGGGCGAGGGCGTGTTGAGCGAGGGCGATGAGCTTGTCGGCCGGCATGCTGCCGTAGGGGAGGGCAATGCCGAGGGCGTGGTCGGTCGATAAAGAGAAAAGACCGATAGGTCGGCGATCCTGCACACCCCCCTCTGTCCTGCCGGACATCTCCCCCGCAAGGGGGGAGATTGAGCCGTCATCGGCGCTTTCGCCAATTGCCGACGTCACGTCCACCGCCGATGTTGCAGGACGAGAGCCGGCGTCGGAACCGCCGATCTCCCCCCTTGCGGGGGAGATGTCCGGCAGGACAGAGGGGGGTGCGACGGAGTGCCAACCTGCGAGAGAGACCAATTGGCGCTCCGTCAAATCCCTCGCATGGGCCTCCCGACCCTTCTCGGCAATCATCCTGAGCACCGCAACGGCAATATCGCGCGCTACATCGTCATCGACCGTCGCAAGCGGCCTCGCGCTTTGACCATCACCGGCAACAGACACAGCCCACAGCACGCCAGCGCTGGCCCGCACCGCCTTCAGCCGCACATCGGCCGTCACCGCATCCATGGTCAACTGCCCACCGCCATCGACAATCACGGAAACCTTCGGCCCGAGCCGTTGCGTCAGCCCAGCCTCGCCAATCGCCGCCCTGATCCGCTCGGCCAGTGGCCGGGGATCGGCAATCTCTTGCGGATCGATGCCGGCCAGCGGCCCGGTCTCGACCGGCACGCCGGTGCGCACCGCGATATCAAGCGCATCGACCTCCGCCGCCAGCAACGCCGCGCTGTCCGCCGTCAGCCCGCGTATCTGCAGGCTGCCGCGCGCGGTCACTTCCATGATGCCGTTGCCATGCCGCAAAGCCGATTCGGCTAACCCGATCAAAAGCTTCGGCGACAATCCTCCAGAAGATGGGCCTCCAGAAGATAGACCTCCAGCGACCGGGTTGAGCCGCACCAGCAGGCCGTCGCCGGTTTGCATTGGCGCCGACAGGGCCGGACAAGCGCCGCGACGCGAGAAGGCGTTCATGCCGCCACCCCAAGCGCTTCTGCTTCGGCAATCAGGGCGGCGAGATCGTCGTCGATGGAATTGCGCAGGGGATGCCAGAGGCCACGCCGGCGCGCCGACAGGAAGCGTTCGGCGATGACTTTCGCGGCGGCGGGGTTCTCGCGCAGGATGAAGGCGCGAACCATGGGATCGCCGAGATAGGCGTCATGAACCGCCTCGATCAGCGTTCCCGAAATGGCGTGTGTGGTTTCGGCAAAGCCGACCAGCCGGTCGACGGTTTCGGCAAATTCGGAGGCGCCGCGTGGGCCGTGGCGCATCTGGCCTGCAATGAAGCGTGGATTGACGGCGCGGGCGCGCACCACCCGCGATACCGCTTCGCCTACCGAGCGGAGCTTCGGCCTTTGCGGATCGGTGGTGTCGAGCACGATGACGTCGGCATGCCTGCCCAGGGTTGCCAAGGCAGCCGAAAACCCGCCAATGAAGGCGACGTCGGCGGAGCCCTCGAGGATATCGCGGCCGGGGTCGTCGCCGGTGTGGACGAGAAGATCGGCTTCGGCGATGCGGCCTTCGAAGGCGCCGGGCACCGAGATGCCTTCTCCTTCTGCGCCGCCATAGGCGTGCGAGGTGGCGTCGAGATAGGCGCGGCCGATTTCTTCGCGCGCGGCCCAGTTGCCGGAGGACAAGATATCCTCGACGCCGGCGCCATAGGTGCCGGGCGAGGTGCCGAAGATGCGCGGGCTGAGCTTGCCGTCGGCACGGGTTTTGGCCGCGAGCGGGTTTTCCGTATCGTCCTCGTCGCGGGCGGCTACCGCGTTGGCGGCGGCATCGATCAGTGCGATCTGGGTCGGGAACATATCGCGGAACAGGCCTGATATGCGCCAGGTGACATCGACGCGTGGCCTTCCGAGCGTGGCCGGCGACAATACCTCGATGCCGGTGATGCGGCCGGTCGCCGAATCCCATTGCGGCCGGCAGCCCATCAGCGCCAATCCTTGCGCGATCTCCTCGCCGCCGGTGCGCAGTGAGGCCGAGCCCCAGAGATCGATGACCAGCGAGCGCGGCCAGTCGCCATGCGATTGCATGTAGCCGCGCACCACTTCCTCCGCCGCTGCCTTGCCCAGATCATAGGCGGTCGGCGTCGGCATGGTGCGCGGGTCCGAGGTGAACAAATTGCGGCCGGTGGGCAGAACGTCCGAGCGACCCCGCGCGGGCGCGCCGGCCGGGCCGGCCTTGACGTGGCGGCCATCGAGTGCGGCGAGCAGCGCCGCCTTCTCGGCTGCCGCACTCTGGCGCCGCATGGCGTCGGGCTCGTCCTCAGGGGCGCGGCCATAGATATGCAGCCCGTCCTTGATGGCAAAATCCTTGAGGTCGCAGAGCCAGGCGTCGATGCGGCGCAACGCTTCGTCGGGCGCGTCGGTCGTGGCGACGCCGGCTTCGGAAGCGAGGCCGGTCTTCTGCGCCGTCTCGACGATCAGCTTGGCAAGGCGGTCGCGGCGGCGGCGGTCGAGCCCGTCGGCCTGGGCGTATTCGTCGACCAACCGTTCCAGCTTGTGCTGGTTCTCGTCCAGCTCGGCATCGGTCAGTGGCGGCGGCAGGTGGCCAAGGGTGACGGCGGCAATGCGCCGCTTGGCCTGCGCCGCTTCGCCGGGGTTGGAGACGATGAAGGGATAGATGACGGGCATGGCGCCGGTGACGATCTCGGGAAAGCAGTTCTCCGAAAGCGCAACGGTCTTGCCCGGCAGCCACTCCAGCGTGCCATGCGCGCCGACATGGACGAGCGCATGGACGCCGAGCGATTTGCGCAGCCACAGGCCGAAGGCGATCAGCGCATGGCGCGGCGGGAGCGTCGGGTCGTGGTAGTCGGCGCGGCGGTCGACGGAGCGGCCGCGGGCTGGGGCGAGGGCGACCGTGATGTTGCCGAAGGTGGCAGCGCGGAAGGGGAAGTGGGCGGCGGTTGGCGCTTGAGCACCCCCCTCTGTCCTGCCGGACATCTCCCCCGCAAGGGGGGAGATTGAGCTCTCATTGCCGCTTTCGCCAGCTACGAACGTCGCAGAATGAGCGCCGATGGCGGAACTGCCGATCTCCCTCCTTGCGGGGGAGATGTCCGGCAGGACAGAGGGGGGTGCCTCGCACAAACCTATCTCATATTCAGCCTTCCAAGCTGCATCTACGGCAGCAATTGCTGCAGACGGCAGTGCCTTCGAGAACTCCACATAATCCCTCAAGGCCAAGCCATGCCCGCCCTGGCCCAGCCGCGCCAGCAACTCACGCGGCGTTTGCGGAATCCCCTCAACGACATAGCCCTGTTCGCTGAGGTCCTGCAGCATGGCCAGCACGCTGGACGGGACATCCAAACCCACGGCGTAGCCGGTGCGGCCGGGGGCACTGGGATAATCCGGCATCAGGATGGCCAGCTTGCGTTCGGCGCGGGCTGTCTCCTGCAGGCGGATAAAGGCCGCGACGCGGTCAGCCACTTGCGCCACACGATCCGGTTCCGGCCGGTTGGCAAAGGCGCGGTGGCCAAGTGCTGGATCGATCTCGCTCTCGCCCTTAAAGGAAAGGGCGCCGGCCAGGATGCGGCCGTCGAGTTCGGGCAGCACGACATGCATGGCGAGGTCGGCGGGCGCCAGGCCGCGCTGGTTGGTCTCCCAGACGTCGCGGCGGGTGGTGGCGACGATGACCTGGAAGACCGGTACGCCGGCGCGGTCGAACAGGGTTTCAATGCCGGGTTCGGCGCCGGACGCGAAAGCGGTCGCGGTGATGATGGCGGCGGGATTGAGCGCGGCGAGTGCGGTTTCCACGAACGCCAGGGATGAGGGGTCCTTGAGGCTGGAGACGAAGATGGGGACCGGATTGATGCCGCGCTGGCGGAGCGCGTGGAAAAGCGCATCGATGGGCGCGACATCGGCGGCCAATAGCATCGAGCGATAGAACAGGATGGGGATGATAGGAGCGTTGACGTTGTCAGCGTCGAGTTCCTTCACACCCCCCTCTGTCCTGCCGGACATCTCCCCCGCAAGGGGGGAGATTGCGCTGTCATTGGAGATTTCGCCAATTGTCGAGGTTGCGGACGCGTCAGCTTCTAATGAAACGGGAAAAGAGCCGGCTTTGATGAAGTCCGATCTCCCCCCTTGCGGGGGAGATGTCCGGCAGGACAGAGGGGGGTGTGAAGGATCACCAACGACCCCAAGTCCTGGCTCATAAAACCCGGCTTTCGGCACTGGAACCGGCTCTGCAAAAGCCGCATCCTGTCCCGCCAGTCGCGCCAGCCTCCGCACCAGCGCGCTCATATTCGCCGGGCCGCCCTCGCGGAAATAGTCGAGCAGGCCATCGAGCTCCTCGCGCGGCAGCGTCGAGGCTTCGATCAGGCGCAGATCCTCGTCGCGGCATTCGCCGGGCAGCAGCGCCAGCTTTATGCCGTGTGCGCGGGCGGTCGAGGCAAGCTGGTCGCAGCCGTAGCGCCACCAGTCGTAGCCGCCGAGGATGCGCACGAGGATGACCTTGGCGTGACGGGCGACGCTGTCGACCCAGAGGTCGACGGACATGGGATGGCGCAGGTCACGCAGGGCAGCCAGCCGCATCGAGGGCAGGCGGCCGGCATCGGCCTTCCAGGCTGCCGCCAGTCCGGCGAGGTCGCTGTCGGTGAAGGACAGGGCCACGATATCCGCCGGCGCCTGCCGCAGATCGACCGGCTCGGCGAGGTCGTCGAGCGAGGCGGATGTCGTGGTGAGGATGTGCATCGCAACCCGTGTCCGAGATCAGCCGGCGAGTATACGCTCGATCGCCGGGCGGTTCAGCCCCTTCAGGCCGATGACGACGAGACGCGAGCGGCGGTCGTCCTGCGCGGTCCAGGCGCGGTCATAGTAATGATTGACGCGCGGCCCGACGGCCTGCAGCAAGAGCCGCATGGGCTTGCCGCCGACCTCGACGAAGCCTTTTACGCGCAGCACGTTCTCTTCTTCGGCGACGGTGGCGACGCGCTTTGCCAACTCGTCCGGATTGGCGATCGAGGCAATGTCGACGATGAAGGTGTCGAAGTCGTCATGCTCATGGTCGAATGCGCCGTCATGGTGGGACTTGCGGTTTTCGATGTCGTCCTCGACGGCGAGACCGAGCCCGAGCAGCACGGAGGGATCGACCTTGCCATGCGACGTCGGCACGATCTTCACCGCGCGGGCGGAATGTTCGTTGATGATGGCGTTGGCGCGGGCGGTGCCGGCGGCGTCCATCAGGTCGCTCTTCGACAGGATGATCAGGTCGGCGCAGGCGATCTGATCCTCGAACACTTCTTCCACCGGATCGTCATGGTCGAGCGTCTCGTCCCCGGCGCGCTGCGCCTGCAAGGCGTCCATGTCGTTGGCGACGCGGCCTTCGGCCAGCGCCGGGCCGTCGACCACGGCGATGACGCCATCGACTGTGACGCGGCTCTTCACGCTCGGCCACTGGAAGGCCTGGACCAGCGGCTTGGGCAGCGCCAGGCCCGAGGTTTCGATCAGGATATGGTCGACCCTCGGCGTCAGCGACAGGATCTTGTCAAGCGCCGGCACGAAATCGTCGGCGACGGTGCAGCAGATGCAGCCATTGGCCAGTTCGACGATGTTTTCCTCCGGGCAGGTGTCGATGCCGCAGCCCTTCAAAATCTCGCCGTCGATGCCGATGTCGCCGAATTCGTTGACGATGATGGCAATGCGTTTGCCGCCGGCGTTTTCCAGGAGATGGCGGACCAGCGTCGTCTTGCCGGCGCCGAGGAAGCCGGTGACGACGGTGCAGGGAACGCGCGAGACGGAAGCAGTCATGATCAGTCCTTCAACAGGTCGAGGGGAGGGATGCGGGCAACGAGGCCACGCTTCAGGCTATCGGGGCGGCCGCGCCATGGAATCAGGCCGTCCTTCGAGGTGGCGAAGAGCTTGGCACCCGTGATGAGGTCGGCGCCGCTGGTCGTGGTCAGGTCGCCGAAGACATAGCTCCAGCAGCCGTCGCGCAGGATGGCGGCGCTGAGGCGCCGCTTGCAATTGCCGAGGCATTCGACGCTGCGGATGCGAATATCGTCGCCAGATGCGGCGCGGCGCGTGTCGTCCGCCAGCAATTCGCCGGCGCGGGGATGGGCGTCGGAGCCGGTCTCATTGCGGCAGGAGGCGCAGACGATGATGGTGACGCCGGCCAAGGCATCATCATGGCCGGACGAAATATCCGCTGTGCCAGCCGAAAAACTGCTGTCGTGGTCCAAAGATCGGGCTCCTTGCCCGGAAACCCGCCGGGCGATCGGATTCTAAAGTCGCAGACGGCAGGTCTCCTGGCTCGCGGGTCATCGCCTTGGGTAGCCGCCTTCCCGGGAACTCCCCAGTGGCTTTCGGCCTTGGCTCTTCGCTTACAGTTGCGGGGACAGCCGCGGATTTGGGATTTTGCCCCGCACCGCATTCCCTCTTAGCCCTTGCCGTTGCGGGCAAGAGACCATCTGAACCGGATTTAGGCTTTTGCGGGCGGCGGTGTCAACGCGAGCTTACGACACGGCGATGTCGGCCAGCGCCGGCCCCAAATCCCCGGCAGGCGTCACTTCGATGCGTTCGAGACCGAGCCAGCCCTGCATCTGCTTCAATTCCTCGAACAGCTCTGCAGCGGTTTCAGGCGGTGCACCGGGCTCCGCATAGGCCGCATGGACGCGCAGTATGCTGGCCGGGCGATCGGCCTTGAGGTCGACGCGTGCCACGATCCTGTCGCCGAGCAGGAACGGCAGGACATAATAGCCGTATTGCCGCTTGTCGGCCGGCGTGTAGATCTCGATGCGGTAATGGAAATCGAACAGCCGCTCCGTGCGCGAGCGCTCGAAGACGACCGGATCGAAGGGTGCCAGCAGGGCGCGGGCCTCGACTTTGCGCGGCAGGCGGGCGTCTTTGTGAAGATAGGCGGGCTTGTCCCAACCTTCGACACGCACCGGCAGCAGCTCGCCCGTTTCAACCAGTTCCTCCAGCCGGCCCTTCATGTCGGCCGGCGACAGGCGGAAATAGTCGCGCAGGTCGCCTGAAGTCGCCACGCCGTGGGCGCGGGCAGAAATGCGCAGCAATTCGCGGTGCGCGTCCTCGGCTGCCGGTACCCGCAGATCGAGGATCGCCTGCGGCAGCACGCGTTCGGGCAGGTCATAGAAGCGCTCGAAACCGCGGCGGTGCGCCGTGGTGATGCGCCCGGCCCAGAACAGCCATTCGAAGGCGTGCTTGGCATGGCTCCAGCCCCACCAGCCGCCCGAGCCTTTCTGGCCTTCGAGCGCGGAAGCGGCGATCGGGCCGCGCTCGGCGACCTGGCGGTAGATCTCTTCGATGTAGGCGGCGTGCTCGCGGCCCCATTTGGCGAGGCCCAGATACATTTCGTCGCCGCGCTCGGCGCGCTGCATGCGCCAGCGCATCAGCGGGTATGTCTCGACCGGCAGGAAGGAGGCCTCGTGCCCCCAGTATTCGAAAACCGTGCGCTTGCGCGTCACGGCCGCGTTGTCGAGCAGCGAGAACGGGTAGGGGCCAAGGCGCGAATAGAGCGGCATATAATGAGCGCGCACCACCGCGCTGACGGAATCGATCTGCAGCAGGCCGGTGCGGGAGAGGGTGCGGGCAAAATGCCGGCGGTCGGGCGTGCCGGTCGGGCGGGGATCGAGAAACCCCTGGGCGGCAAGCGCGATGCGACGGGCCGTGGGGAGCGAGATCTTTTCCTTCATGCAGGCATCACTTTGAAGTGTTTTGACCGAGGGTCGAATGGCTGATTCCAACCCATGCTAGCAGGGTTTTGGCGGCATCCATGTCAGGAGAGAAAAGTGGAGTAAAAAGCGAAGGAAATCAAACAGGAGCGGATCGGACCAGTTTGCCGCGATATGCCGTCCAGGTCGGTGTTTTGAACAAGGTTTGACTTGCTTCGCTGGAAGTGCTGCGCTAACCCTCGCCGCGTTGCAGCATAGGCCCTTAAAACGGTTCAGCGGTTAAACTGTCACGCTTCCGCATTAGGGTCCGGTGCTGTAATCAAAGTGGATTGGCGCCAACGGAAAGCCGAGCATGAACGCACTCTTGAGCTCATACCTGCCCATCGTCCTGTTCATAGGCGTGGCGCTGGTTGTCGGCCTGGCGTTGCTGGCCGCACCCTTCCTGGTGGCCTATCGCAATCCCGATCCCGAAAAGCTTTCCGCCTACGAGTGCGGTTTCAACTCGTTCGACGACGCGCGCATGAAGTTTGACATCCGTTTCTACCTGGTGTCGATCCTGTTCATCATCTTCGACCTGGAAGTGGCCTTCCTGTTTCCGTGGGCGGTGTCGTTTTCGAAGATCGGCATGCTCGGTTTCTGGTCGATGATGGTGTTTTTGGCGGTGCTGACCATCGGCTTTGCCTATGAATGGAAAAAAGGAGCGCTGGAATGGGATTGAACGACAGTTCAGGCACCCTCGTCGCGCCGAAGCCCAAGGGTATTATCGATCCCAACACCGGCAGGCCGGTGGGGGAGGACGATCCCTTCTTCCTCGAGATCAACAATGAGTTGGCCGACAAGGGCTTTTTGGTCACTTCGACCGAGGCGCTCATCACCTGGGCGCGCAGCGGGTCGCTGATGTTCATGACGTTCGGCCTCGCTTGCTGCGCGGTCGAGATGATCCACACCTCGATGCCACGCTATGATTCGGAGCGGTTCGGCGTCGCGCCGCGTGCGTCCCCGCGCCAGTCCGACATCATGATCGTCGCCGGCACGCTGACCAACAAGATGGCGCCGGCGCTGCGCAAGGTCTACGACCAGATGCCGGAACCGCGCTACGTCATCTCGATGGGCTCCTGCGCCAATGGCGGCGGCTACTACCATTATTCCTATTCGGTGGTGCGCGGCTGCGACCGCATCGTGCCGGTCGACATCTATGTGCCCGGCTGTCCGCCGAGCGCCGAAGCGTTGCTGTACGGCATTCTTCTGCTGCAGAAGAAAATCCGCCGCACCGGCACGATCGAACGGTAAATCCATGACCGCATCCCTGAGCGAACTGTCGACCTATCTCGGCGAGAAGCTGCCTGGCCGCTTCAGTGACGGGGTGCTTGCCTATGGCGAGCTTACCGTTCACGTCGAGCCGCGCGATCTGGTCGAGGTGATGACCTTCCTGCGCGACGATGCGCGCTGCCAGTTCATCTCGATCATCGACGTCTGCGGCGCCGACTATCCGTCGCGGGCCAAGCGCTTCGACGTCGTCTACCACCTGTTGTCGCCGAAGCAGAATGTGCGCATCCGCGTCAAGGTGCAGGCCGACGAGGAAACCATGGTGCCGTCGATCACCGGCGTGTTCCCCGGCGCCGACTGGTTCGAGCGCGAGACCTACGATCTCTACGGCGTGCTGTTTTCGGGCCATCCCGATCTGCGTCGCCTGCTGACCGACTACGGTTTCGAAGGCCATCCGCTGCGCAAGGATTTCCCGCTGACCGGATTCGTCGAGGTGCGTTACGACGACGAGGCCAAGCGCGTCATCTATGAGCCGGTCGAGCTCAAGCAGGAATTCCGCAATTTCGATTTTTTGTCCCCGTGGGAAGGTACGGATTACGTGCTGCCGGGTGACGAGAAGGCAAAGCAGTAAATGGCTGAAACTTCGGTCCGCAACTTCAACATCAATTTCGGCCCGCAACACCCTGCGGCGCACGGCGTTTTGCGCCTTGTGCTGGAACTGGACGGCGAAGTCGTCGATCGCGTGGATCCGCATATCGGGCTCTTGCATCGCGGTACCGAAAAGCTGATCGAAGCCAAAACCTATTTGCAGGCGATCCCTTATCTCGACCGGCTCGACTATTGCGCGCCGATGAACCAGGAGCACGCCTTCGCATTGGCCGCCGAGCGCCTGCTCGGCATCGAAGTGCCGAAACGCGGGCAGCTGATCCGCGTGCTCTATTGCGAAATCGGCCGCATCATGTCGCACATCCTCAATGTGACGACGCAGGCTATGGACGTCGGCGCGCTGACGCCGCCGCTGTGGGGCTTCGTCGAGCGCGAAAAGCTGATGGTGTTCTATGAGCGCGCCTCCGGTTCGCGCATGCATGCCGCCTATTTCCGTCCCGGCGGCGTCCATCAGGACCTGCCGCAGAAGCTGGTCGAGGACATCGGCAAGTGGATCGACCCGTTCCTGAAGTCGATCGACGACCTCGATCAGCTGCTGACCGGCAACCGCATCTTCAAGCAGCGCAATGTCGACATCGGCATCGTCTCGCTGGAGGATGCCTGGGCCTGGGGTTTTTCGGGCGTGATGGTGCGCGGTTCGGGCGCTGCCTGGGACCTGCGCAAGTCGCAGCCCTATGAATGCTATTCGGAAATGGATTTCGACATTCCGATCGGCAAGAACGGCGACTGCTTCGACCGCTACCTCGTACGCATGGAAGAAATGCGCCAGTCGGCGAAGATCATGCGCCAGTGCGTCGATCTCCTGCTCGGCAAGGAAAGCGCCGGCCCGGTGTCGAACCTCGACGGCAAGGTGGTGCCGCCCAAGCGCCAGGCGATGAAGCGCTCGATGGAAGCGCTGATCCATCATTTCAAGCTCTACACCGAGGGTTATCGCGTGCCGGCCGGCGAGGTTTACGCCGCGGTCGAGGCGCCGAAGGGCGAATTCGGCGTCTATCTGGTTTCCGACGGCTCCAACAAACCTTACCGCTGCAAGCTGCGCGCGCCGGGTTTCGCGCATCTGCAGGCGATGGATTTCCTCTGCCGCGGCCACATGCTGGCCGACGTCACCGCCGTTCTCGGCTCCCTCGACATCGTGTTTGGTGAGGTCGATCGCTAAATGTCAGTCCGCCGTCTCGCAGAAGCCAGCGTCCAGCCAGCATCCTTCGCCTTCAACCGGGCGAATGCAGCGGCTGCGAAGCAATGGATCAAGAAGTACCCGAAGGGCCGTGAGCAGTCGGCTATCATCCCGTTGCTGATGATAGCGCAGGAGCAGGAAGGCTGGGTGACGAAGGCGGCGATCGAGACGATCTCCGACATGCTCGGCATGCCGCGTATCCGCGGGCTCGAGGTCGCGACCTTCTACACGCAGTACCAGTTGAATCCGGTCGGCACGCGTGCGCACATCCAGGTCTGCGGCACCACGCCCTGCATGCTGCGCGGTTCGGAAGCGCTGATGGATGTCTGCCGCTCCAGGATCCATCATGACCAGTTCCACGCCAACGACAAGGGCACCTTGTCGTGGGAAGAGGTCGAATGCCTTGGCGCCTGCGTCAACGCGCCGATGGTGATGATCTTCAAGGACACGTTCGAGGATCTGACGCCGGAACGCCTGGCTGAAATCATCGATCTCTATGACGCCGGCAAGGGTGCTTCGGTGGAACCGGGGCCGCAGAACGGCCGTACCGGCTCGGAGCCGGCCTCCGGCCTCACCACGCTGAAGAGCGAAAAGGCGATCCTCAAGTCGACCCGTGAAAGGGAAGCCAGGGAAGCGGCCAGGGCCGCCAGGGCGGCGCCCGACGCGATCATCGCAGGGCCCGTGCCGGCACCGGCCGCGGCCCCTGTCGCGCCGTCCAACACCAGCAAGCCGAAGACCGACGCCCCTGAAACCAGCCCGGCATTGAAGACGCCTTCAAAAACCAAGGTCGCGCCGACGGTTGAAAAGGCGGCGAGCGTTGCCGCCCCACTGCATTCGGCCGCCAATGCCAACAAGGCAGACTCCAAGGTCGAGCAGGTTTCCAAGCAGCGCAACGGTCCAATAACCAAGGCCGAGCCGGCATCCGCCTTCAAGGCGCCGGAGGTCAAGGTACCGGCAGCCAAGCCGGCCAAACCGTCGCTCGAGGACAAGAACCGTCCGGCCGGCATCGATAAACCGGTACAGGTCGATGACCTAAAGCTGATCTCCGGCGTCGGCCCCAAGATCGAGGGCATCCTGCATACGCTGGGCATTTTTACCTTCGCGCAGGTCGCGTCGTGGAAGAAGGCCGAACGCGAGTGGGTGGATGGCTATCTCTCTTTCCAGGGCCGCATCGATCGCGACGACTGGGTCAAGCAGGCCAAGGCGCTCGCCAAGGGTGGCGTGGCCGAATACATCCGCGTCTTCGGCAAGAAGCCGGTCTGAGGGACGAAAAATGCTCGGGGATAAAGACCGCATCTTCACCAATATCTACGGCCTGTTCGACAAGTCGCTGGCCGGCGCGATGGCACGCGGCGCCTGGGACAACACGCCCGGCATCGTTGCCAAGGGGCGCGAGTGGATCGTCAACGAGATGAAGGCGTCGGGCCTGCGCGGTCGCGGCGGCGCAGGCTTCCCGACCGGGCTCAAATGGTCGTTCATGCCCAAGCAGAGCGACGGCCGGCCGAGCTATCTCGTCATCAACGCCGACGAATCCGAGCCCGGCACCTGCAAGGACCGCGACATCCTGCGCAACGACCCGCACACGCTGGTCGAGGGCGCGCTGCTTGCCGGTTTCGCCATGGGCGCGATTGCCGCCTACATCTATGTGCGCGGTGAGTTCATCCGCGAGCGCGAGGCGCTGCAGCGCGCGATCGAGGAGGCCTACGAGGCCAAGCTGATCGGCAAGAACAACACGTCCGGCTACGATTTCGACATCTACATGCACCACGGCGCCGGCGCCTATATCTGTGGCGAGGAGACAGCGCTCCTCGAAAGCCTCGAAGGCAAGAAGGGCCAGCCCCGGCTGAAGCCGCCATTCCCTGCCAATGTCGGCCTCTATGGCTGCCCGACCACGGTCAACAATGTCGAATCGATCGCGGTTGCGCCGACCATCCTGCGCCGCGGTGCGGCCTGGTTCTCGTCCTTCGGCCGGCCCAACAATGTCGGCACCAAGCTGTTTTGCATCTCCGGCCACGTCAACAATCCGTGCACGGTCGAGGAGGCGATGTCGATCCCGTTCCGCGAGCTCATCGAGACGCATTGCGGCGGCATTCGTGGCGGCTGGGACAATCTTTTGGCGGTCATACCGGGCGGCGCCTCGGTGCCGCTGGTGCCTGCCGAGCAGATCATCGACGCGCCGATGGATTTCGACGCCTTGCGCGACCTCAAATCCGGCCTTGGGACCGCGGCTGTCATCGTCATGGACAAGTCGACCGATGTCGTGAAGGCGATTGCGCGGCTTTCCTACTTCTACAAGCACGAGAGCTGCGGCCAGTGCACGCCATGCCGCGAAGGCACCGGCTGGATGTGGCGGGTGATGGAACGGCTGGTGCGCGGCGAGGCGCAGAAGCGCGAGATCGATATGCTGCTCGACGTCACCAAGCAGATCGAAGGGCATACGATCTGCGCGCTGGGCGACGCGGCGGCATGGCCGATCCAGGGCCTGATGCGGCATTTCCGCGGCGAGGTGGAGCGGCGCATCGACGAGTTTTCGCGCAATGCGCACCGGGCGGAGCCTGTGATGGTGGCGGCGGAATAGAATAACGTTTTATGCGGATGAAAGTCCGCAGCGAAGGGCGGGGCGAACGAAGAAACGACCAGGAGAACTCTATGGCGCCGTATTCGAACCCGCTGATGCCCAATTTGGACCAGATCGAGAAGATGAACCAGGACTTGACCAGGATGATGCCGAAGGAGATGGCCAGCGCCGTCAACCTTTTCGTGCATCCCGTGGCGGGTGCGGCGGCGATGTCGGCGCTTGGCCTCGGGCTCGCCAACCACGCTTTCGGCGTCTGGCTGGGCGCGCTTTCGGGAGCGACTGAGGCCTCGCAACGGCTGCTGCAGCCGATCGTCGATGATTTCGAGGCGCGCGTCGCGCAGTTCGACGATCCGAACTCTTCCTCCACCAAGGCGCGGGCGACGGCGAAAACCATGATTGCCGAGGCGCAGTCCTTCGCCCGGGAGGTCACCGATATTGCCGCCAAGGAAGCCGCCACTGCCGTGCCGGCCGCAAATGCGGCTCCGGCTACGGGCGGCGCCGGCGATGCGCTGATGCCCGAGGATTTCAGGCAGCCCAACGCCATGGAGAAGCCGGCCATTCCGGCAGATCTCAAGGCCATCTCGGGCATCGGGCCGAAGCTGGAAAAGGTTCTCAACGGCCTCGGCATCTGGACGTATGCCCAGATCGCGGCATGGACGCCGCAAGAGGTTGCCTGGGTCGAGGACTATCTGTCGCTCGGCGGCCGCATCGGCCGCGACGATTGGACAGCCCAAGCGGCGGCGCTCGCCGTCAAGAAGTGAATGAAGTGCCCGACGTGGTCTCGACCGCGTCCGGAAAAAGAGATTGCGGGAACTCCGCAGGGGTTTGAGGCGAATGGCAAAGCTCAAGGTCGACGGGAAAGAGATCACTGTACCCGACCACTACACGCTGCTGCAGGCGGCTGAAGACGCTGGCGCGGAAGTGCCGCGCTTCTGCTTCCATGAGCGGCTGTCGATCGCCGGCAATTGCCGCATGTGCCTGATCGAGGTGAAGGGCGGGCCGCCCAAGCCGCAGGCCTCCTGCGCCATGAATGTGCGCGACCTGCGTCCCGGCCCGAATGGCGAGGCGCCGGAAATCTTCACCAACACGCCGATGGTCAAGAAGGCCCGGGAAGGCGTGATGGAGTTCCTGCTGATCAACCATCCGCTGGATTGCCCGATCTGCGACCAGGGCGGCGAATGCGACCTGCAGGACCAGGCGATGGCCTTCGGCGTCGATTCCTCGCGCTATCACGAGAACAAGCGCGCGGTCGAAGACAAATACATCGGACCGCTGGTCAAGACGGTGATGAATCGCTGCATCCACTGCACGCGCTGCGTCCGCTTCACCACCGAAGTCGCCGGCATTTCCGAACTGGGCCTGATCGGCCGTGGCGAGGATGCAGAGATCACCACCTATCTCGAACAGGCGATGACCTCGGAGCTGCAGGGCAATGTCATCGACCTTTGCCCGGTCGGCGCGCTGACCTCGAAGCCATTCGCCTTCCAGGCGCGACCGTGGGAGCTGACCAAGACCGAATCCATCGACGTGATGGATGCGGTCGGCTCGGCGATCCGCGTCGATAGCCGGGGCCGCGAAGTGATGCGGATCCTGCCGCGCGTCAATGAGGCGGTGAACGAGGAGTGGATCTCCGACAAGACCCGCTTCATCTGGGACGGCCTGCGCACGCAGCGTCTCGACCGCCCCTATGTGCGCAAGGACGGCAGGCTGGTTGCCGCCAGCTGGGCCGAGGCCTTCGCCGCGATCAAGGACACGGTGTCGAAGACGGCGCCCGAAAAGATCGGCGCTATCGCGGGCGATCTCGCCGCCGTCGAGGAAACCTATGCGCTCAAGCTGTTGATGGCTTCGCTCGGCTCCAAGAATACGGATTGCCGCCAGGATGGCGCCGCACTCGATCCGGCGCTCGGCCGTGCGAGCTACATCTTCAACCCGACCATCGAAGGCATCGAGCAGGCCGATGCGGTGCTGATCATCGGCGCCAATCCGCGCTATGAAGCTTCGGTGCTCAACGCCCGCATCCGCAAGCGCTGGCGGACCGGCAATCTGCCGGTTGGCGTCATCGGCGATGTCGGCGACACACGCTACGACTACGAACAGCTGGGCGCCGGACCGGATTCGCTGAAGGATTTGGCTGACGGCAATGGCAAGTTCTTCCAGGTGCTGAAGAAGGCGACGCATCCGCTGATCATCGTCGGCCAGGGCGCGCTGGCGCGCGCCGATGGCGCGGCCGTGCTCGGTCAGGCGGCCAAGCTCGCCGCCGCCGTCAACGCTGCCCGCGCGGATTGGAACGGCTTTGCCGTGCTGCACAATGCGGCCGGGCGCGTCGGCGGTCTCGATCTCGGCTTCGTGCCGGGCGAGGGCGGCAGAAACGTTGCCGGCATGCTGGGCGAAATGGAGCTCCTGTTCCTGCTCGGCGCCGACGAGATCGACATGGCCAAGACCGGCGGCGCCTTCGTCGTCTATATCGGCACGCATGGCGATCAGGGCGCGCACCGCGCCAATGTCATCCTGCCGGCGGCCGCCTACACGGAAAAGTCGGCCACCTATGTCAACACCGAAGGGCGTGTGCAGCAGACCAACCGCGCCGGCTTCGCGCCGGGCGAGGCGCGCGAGGACTGGGCGATCCTGCGGGCACTGTCGGATGTGCTGGGCAAGAAACTGCCGTTCGATTCGCTGCCGCAACTGCGCGCCAAGCTCTATGGCGAATACCCGCATCTGGCCCGTATCGACCAGGTCGCGGCCGGCAATGCCGAGGACATCGCTGGGGTGGCGAAGCTCGGCGGGCGGCTGAACAAGGGCACCTTTACGTCGCCGGTGACGGATTTCTACCTGACCAACCCGATCGCGCGGGCATCGGCCGTGATGGCGGAATGCTCGGCACTGGCCAAGAGCGGCTTCAAGCAGGCGGCGGAATAAGCATGGACACTTTCTTCTCCTTCTACGTGCTGCCGGCGCTGCTGATCCTGTTGAAGTCGGTCGTGCTGATCGTCGTGCTTTTGATCTTCGTCGCCTATATCCTCTACGCCGACCGCAAGATCTGGGCGGCGGTGCAGTTGCGCCGTGGCCCGAACGTCGTCGGCCCCTGGGGCACGCTGCAAGCCTTCGCCGATCTGCTGAAATTCGTCTTCAAGGAGCCGGTCATCCCGTCCGGCGCCAACAAGGGCGTGTTCCTGCTGGCGCCGCTGGTCTCGGCCGTGCTGGCGATCTCGGCCTGGGCGGTCATCCCGGTCAATCAGGGCTGGGCGATCGCCAACGTCAATGTCGGCATCCTCTATGTCTTCGCCATCTCCTCGCTCGAGGTCTACGGCGTGATCATGGGCGGCTGGGCCTCCAACTCGAAATATCCGTTCCTCGGCGCGCTGCGTTCGGCGGCTCAGATGGTGTCCTACGAAGTCTCGATAGGTTTCGTCATCGTCACCGTACTGCTCACCGCCGGCTCGCTGAACCTCACCGACATCGTGCTGTCGCAGCATGATGGAATTGGTACGCGGCTTGGCCTGCCCAACACCTTCCTCGACTGGAACTGGCTGGCGCTGTTCCCGATGTTCATCATCTTCTTCATCTCGGCGCTGGCCGAGACGAACCGGCCGCCTTTCGATCTGGTGGAAGCCGAATCGGAACTGGTCGCCGGCCACATGGTCGAATATTCGTCGACGCCGTTCCTTTTGTTCTTCCTCGGCGAGTATGTCGCCATCGTGCTGATGTGCGCGCTGGCCACCATCCTGTTCCTCGGCGGCTGGCTGCCTCCGTTCGACTTCGCGCCGTTCACCTGGGTGCCGGGCGTCATCTGGTTCGTGCTGAAAGTCTGCTTCGTGTTCTTCGGCATCTCCATGGTGAAAGCCTTCGTGCCGCGCTACCGCTACGACCAATTGATGCGGCTTGGCTGGAAAGTGTTCCTGCCGATCTCGCTGTTCATGGTGGTCGCCACCGCGGCCTTCCTCAAGATCACGGGGTTTGCGTGATGTCCGCTCTTTCCCAAGCCGCCAAATCGCTGCTGCTGCAGGATTTCGTCAGCGCTTTCTTCCTGTCGATGCGCCAGTTCTTCGCGCCGAAAGAGACGATCAATTATCCGCACGAGAAGGGGCCGACCAGTCCGCGCTTCCGCGGCGAGCATGCGCTGCGCCGCTATCCCAATGGCGAGGAACGCTGCATCGCCTGCAAATTGTGCGAGGCGATCTGCCCGGCGCAGGCCATCACCATCGAGGCCGGCCCGCGCCGCAATGACGGCACGCGCCGCACGGTTCGCTACGACATCGACATGGTGAAGTGCATTTATTGCGGCTTCTGCCAGGAAGCCTGCCCGGTCGACGCCATCGTCGAGGGGCCGAATTTCGAATTCGCGACGGAGACGCGCGAGGAACTCTACTACGACAAGGACAAGCTGTTGGCGAATGGCGACCGGTGGGAGCGCGAACTGGCGCGCAACATCTCGCTGGACTCGCCCTACCGCTGATATTTGACGCATGGACGGGGCAGGGGCCTCGTCCAGAGGATGATCCCGAAAAGTTGCGGACTTTTTCGGACCAGATCATGCTCCGGAATACAGAGTGGCCCATGTTTCTTTCGATCGGGCCTTTCAACCCGATCGGAACATGGGCTAGGACAGCGCGGCTTTGGAACCGGAGGCGGAACCAGGCCAGAGACAACAAACAGGACGAGCGTCCTGTTCGTACAGGAACCCGGGGGATCCCCAATGTTGAGTGGACTAGAGGCGGCCTTTTTCTACCTCTTCGCCTTTGTCGCGGTGGCGTCGGCGTTCATGGTCATTTCGTCGCGCAACCCCGTGCATTCGGTGCTGTTCCTGATCCTGACCTTTTTCAACGCCGCCGGCCTGTTCATGCTGACCGGGGCCGAGTTCCTGGCGATGATCCTGCTCGTCGTCTATGTCGGCGCGGTGATGGTGCTGTTTCTGTTCGTCGTCATGATGCTCGACGTCGATTTCGCCGAGATGAAGGAAGGCGCCCTGCAATATGCGCCGATCGGCGCGCTGGTCGGGCTGATCCTGGCGGCGGAGCTGATCGTCGTTCTCGGCGGCTACACTTTCGCGCCGCAGCTCGCTTCGACGGTCTCCAAGCCCATTCCGGATCTCGCCACGCGGACCAACACCGCCGCGCTCGGCGACATCCTGTATACCGACTACCTCTACTACTTCCAGATTTCGGGCCTCATCCTGCTGGTCGCCATGATTGGCGCCATCGTGCTGACGCTGCGCCATAAGCCAGGCGTCAAGCGGCAGTCGATCGCGGCCCAGGTCGGCCGCACGCCGGCGACCGGCATGGAAATCCGCAAGGTCAAGACAGGCGAGGGACTCTGAGATGGTTGTCGGCATCGCACATTATCTGACCGTATCGGCTGTTCTGTTCACGCTCGGCGTGTTCGGCATCTTCCTGAACCGCAAGAACGTCATCGTCATCCTGATGTCGGTCGAACTGATCCTGCTGGCGGTCAACATCAATTTCGTCGCCTTTTCGGCGGCACTGGGCGATCTGGTCGGCCAGGTGTTCGCGCTGTTCGTGCTGACGGTAGCTGCGGCCGAGGCCGCCATCGGACTTGCCATTCTCGTCGTCTTCTTCCGCAACCGCGGCTCGATCGCGGTCGAAGACGTGAACATGATGAAGGGTTGACGGAACCACCATGTATCAGGCCATCGTCTTCCTTCCCCTGCTCGGCTTCCTGATCGTCGGCCTGTTCGGCACGTCGCTCGGCGCCAAGGCGTCCGAATACATCACCTCGGGTTTCCTGGTGATCGCGGCCGTGCTGTCGTGGGTCGCTTTCTTCACCGTCGGTTTCGGCCATGGCGAGGTGTTCACCGTGCCGGTGCTGCGCTGGATACAGTCGGGTGGACTGGAAGCGTCCTGGGCACTGCGGATCGACACGCTGACGGTGGTCATGCTGGTGGTGGTCAACACCGTCTCGGCGCTGGTCCACATCTATTCGATCGGCTACATGCACCACGATCCGAACCGGCCGCGCTTCTTCGCCTATCTGTCGCTGTTCACCTTCGCCATGCTGATGCTGGTGACGGCGGACAACCTCGTGCAGATGTTCTTTGGCTGGGAAGGCGTGGGGCTGGCGTCCTACCTGCTGATCGGCTTCTGGTACAAGAAGCCGTCGGCCAATGCCGCGGCAATCAAGGCCTTTGTCGTCAACCGCGTCGGCGATTTCGGCTTCGCACTCGGCATCTTCGGCGTGTTCGTGCTGTTCGGCTCGGTCAATCTGGGCACGATCTTCGCCAATGCGGCAACGTTCATTCCGGCCGAAGGCGCCCCGCATGGCGCCGCGGTGCTGACCTTCCTCGGCTATGCGCTGGACAAGCAGGCGGCCATGACGATCGTCTGCCTGCTGCTGTTCATGGGCGCCATGGGCAAGTCGGCGCAAGTGCCGCTGCACACCTGGCTGCCGGATGCCATGGAAGGCCCGACACCGGTTTCCGCGCTGATCCATGCCGCCACCATGGTGACGGCCGGCGTGTTCATGCTGGCACGGCTGTCGCCGCTGTTCGAACTCTCGCATTCGGCGCTGACTGTCGTGACCTTCATCGGTGCCTTCACGGCCTTCTTCGCGGCCACCGTCGGTCTCGTCCAGAACGACATCAAGCGCGTCATCGCCTACTCGACCTGCTCGCAGCTCGGCTACATGTTCGTGGCACTCGGCGTCGGCGCCTATGGCGCGGCGATCTTCCACCTGTTCACGCATGCCTTCTTCAAGGCGCTGCTGTTCCTCGGCTCGGGCTCGGTCATCCATGCCGTGTCCGACGAGCAGGACATGCGCAAGATGGGCGGCCTCAGGAAACTGATCCCGACCACCTACTGGATGATGGTGATCGGCACGCTGGCGCTGACCGGCGTCGGCATTCCGGTGACGGTCATCGGCACCGCCGGCTTCTTCTCCAAGGACGCCATCATCGAGAGCGCCTTTGCCGGCCACAATTCGGTTGCCGGCATGGCCTTCGTGGCTCTGGTCGTCGCCGCCTGCTTCACCTCCTTCTACTCCTGGCGGCTGATCTTCATGACCTTCCACGGCAAGCCGCGGGCGAGCCATGAAGTGATGCACCACGTCCATGAATCTCCGCCTGTGATGCTGGTGCCGCTGTTCATCCTGGCCGCTGGCGCGCTGTTTGCCGGCATCATCTTTCACGGCGCCTTCATCGGCGAGGGCTATGCCGAGTTCTGGAAGGCATCGCTGTTCACACTGCCTGACAATCACATCCTGCACGACATCCACGAATTGCCGCTGTGGGTCGAACTGTCGCCCTTCATCGCCATGCTGATCGGCTTCGCGCTGGCCTGGAAATTCTACATCCGCTCGCCGGAAATGCCGGTCAACCTGGCCGCGCAGCATCGCGGGCTGTACGCCTTCCTGCTCAACAAGTGGTATTTCGACGAGCTCTACGACTTCCTGTTCGTGCGGCCCGCCAAGCGCCTCGGCCATTTCCTGTGGAAGACCGGCGACGGCACCATCATCGACGGCCTCGGCCCGGATGGCATTTCGGCGCGCGTCGTCGATGTCACCGACCGCGTCGTCAAGCTGCAGACCGGCTATCTCTACCACTACGCCTTCGCCATGCTGATCGGCGTTGCCGCACTCGTCACCTGGATGATGCTCTGATGACCGCCTGGCCAATCCTCTCGCTGGTCACCTTCCTGCCGCTGGTTGGTGTGCTGCTTATCCTGTTCATCAATGACGACAGCGAAAATGCCCGCCGCAACATCCGCGCCATCGCGCTGTTGACGACGACTTTCACCTTCATCATCTCGCTGTTCATCTGGACCGGATTCGACAATTCGCAGTCCGGCTTCCAGTTCGTCGAGAAGGTCGCCTGGCTCGACTCCGGCATTTCCTACCATATGGGCGTCGACGGCATCTCGATGCTGTTCGTCATCCTGACGACGTTCCTGATGCCGCTGTGCATCCTGGCGTCGTGGGAATCGATCGAGAAGCGCGTGAAGGCCTACATGATTGCCTTCCTGCTGCTCGAAACGCTGATGATCGGCGTATTCTGCGCGCTGGACATCGTGCTGTTCTACGTCTTCTTCGAAGCCGGCCTGATCCCGATGTTCATCATCATCGGCGTCTGGGGCGGCAAGCGGCGCGTCTACGCCTCGTTCAAGTTCTTCCTCTACACGCTCGCCGGCTCCGTGCTGATGCTGCTCGCCATCATGGCGATGTTCTTCCAGTCCGGCACAACCGACATCCCGACGCTGCTGACCCACAACTTCCCGGCCAACATGCAGACCTGGCTGTGGCTTGCCTTCTTCGCCTCCTTCGCGGTGAAGATGCCAATGTGGCCGGTGCACACCTGGCTGCCCGATGCGCACGTCGAGGCGCCGACGGCGGGCTCCGTCATCCTGGCCGGCATCCTGTTGAAGATGGGCGGGTATGGCTTCCTGCGATTCTCCTTGCCGATGTTCCCGCTGGCGTCGGAAATGTTCGCGCCGCTGGTCTTCGCGCTGTCCGTCGTCGCCATCATCTACACCTCGCTGGTGGCGCTGATGCAGGAAGACATGAAGAAGCTGATCGCCTATTCGTCGGTTGCTCATATGGGCTTCGTCACCATGGGCATCTTCGCCATGAACCAGGAAGGCGTGCAGGGCGCGATTTTCCAGATGCTCAGCCACGGCCTCGTCTCCGGCGCGCTGTTCCTGTGCGTCGGCGTCATCTACGACCGCATGCACACACGTGAGATCGCCGCCTATGGCGGCCTGGTCAACAACATGCCGAAATACGCCACGGTGTTCCTGATCTTCACCATGGCCAATGTCGGCCTGCCCGGTACCAGCGGCTTCGTCGGCGAGTTCCTGACCATGCTGGGCGTGTTCCGGGTCAACACCTGGGTGGCGTTCTTCGCCGCCACCGGCGTCATCCTGTCGGCCGCCTACGCGCTCTGGCTCTACCGCCGGGTGATCTTCGGCGCACTGACCAAGGAGAGCCTGAAGGGCCTGCTCGATCTGTCGCCGCGCGAGAAGGTGATCATCTACCCGCTGGTCGTGCTGGTCATCTTCTTCGGCGTCTATCCCGCCCCGGTCTTCGACGCGACGGCCGAATCGGTCAAGTCGCTCGTCACCAATGTCACTGCATCCATCGGCGCCGCGCAGACCGCGGCGGCGAACTGACCAGAGGTTTTGCGAACCATGACGCCGGACCTTCTCTCCAGCCTGTCGCTCTCGACGCCAGAGCTGATCCTTGCCGTCGGCGCGCTGGCGCTGCTGATGGTCGGAGCCTATTCGCGCGCCAACACGGCCAACACGGTAACCGGCCTTGCGGTTGCCGTTCTGGCGATCGCGGGCGCCTGGCTGATCTTCCGGACCGGGCAGGGCAGCGCTTACGGCAATGCCTTCATCCAGGATTCCTTCGGCCGCTTCATGAAGGTGCTGGCGCTGATCGGTTCGGCGGTGACGCTGGTGATGTCGATGCGCTTCGCCAAGGCTGAACGCTTCGACAAGTTCGAATATCCGGTGCTGATCCTGCTCTGCACGCTCGGCATGATGCTGATGATCTCGGCCAACAGCATGATCGGCCTCTATCTCGGCCTCGAGCTGCAGTCGCTGGCGATCTATGTGCTGTGCGCGATCAATCGCGACAATCTGCGCTCGACCGAAGCAGGCCTCAAATATTTCGTCCTCGGCGCGCTGTCGTCGGGCATGCTGCTCTATGGCATCAGCCTGGTCTACGGCTACACCGGCAACACCGGCTTCCAGGAGATCGCTTCTGCGCTCGGCAGCGGCGAGCGCCAGCTCGGTCTCGTTTTCGGCCTCGTCTTCGTGCTGGCCGGCCTGGCCTTCAAGATCTCGGCGGTGCCGTTCCACATGTGGACGCCAGATGTCTATGAGGGCGCGCCGACACCGGTGACGGCCTTTTTGGCGGCAGCACCGAAGATGGCGGCGATGGCGCTGATGGTGCGCGTCACCATGGGTGCGTTCAAGCCGATCGCCTCCGACTGGCAGCAGATCATCGTCTTCATCTCGATCGCCTCGATGGCGCTTGGTGCTTTCGCCGCCATCGGCCAGACCAACATCAAGCGGCTGATGGCCTATTCCTCGATCGGCCATATGGGCTATGCGCTGGTCGGCCTTGCCGCCAACAGCCAGGCTGGCGTGCGCGGCGTTGCCATCTACATGCTGATCTATCTGGTGATGACGCTCGGCACCTTCGCCTTCATCCTCGCCATGCGGCGCAAGGAAGGCGATGTCGAGCAGATCAGCGAGCTGGCCGGCCTGTCGTCGACCAATCCGATCATGGCGACGATCCTGACCATCCTGATGTTCTCGCTGGCCGGCATCCCGCCGCTCGCCGGCTTCTGGGGGAAATGGTACGTCTTCCTCGCCGCCATCAACGCCAATCTCTATGCGTTGGCGATCATCGGCGTGCTGGCCTCGGTGGTGGGCGCCTATTACTATTTGCGCATCATCAAGATCATGTGGTTCGACGAACCGGTCGGCGGTTTCGTGCCGATGGCGAGCGAATTGCGTGTCGTGCTCGGCGTCTCCGGCGCCTTCGTGCTGTTCTACGTGCTGATCGGCGGGCCGATCGGCACCTATGCCGAAGCCGCCGCCAAGACGTTTTTCTAGTCGGCATGGCATTTCGGCTGGCTCCAACCTCGGCGTCGGATGGGTTCCGGCTCGAGGCGCATGAGAGCGTCGGCTCCACCAATGCGCTGGCACTGGACCACGCAAGGGCAGGCGACCCCGGCAAATTGTGGGTCGTTTCCAAGAAACAGGAAAGTGGGCGTGGCCGGCGCGGCCGCGTCTGGGCGACGCCAGAAGGCAACCTCGCGGCGACGCTACTGGTCATCACCAAGGCAGAGCTTCGCCTTGCCGCGACGCTGGGCTTCGTCGCCGGGCTGGCGCTGGCCGATGCTCTCGATGCCGTGGTGCCGAAGGGCCGGATCGCCATCGGCCTCGACGGTGGCAGCGAAGGGAAAAACCGTTTCGAACTGAAATGGCCGAACGACGTGCTTGCCTCCGGCGCCAAGCTGGCCGGCATCCTGCTGGAATCGGCAATCCTGGAAGGCGGCCGTTTCGCGGTGGCGGTCGGAATCGGCGTCAATGTGGTGGCATACCCCGAGGATTTGCCCTATCCCGCAACATCACTCAGCGCGCTGGGCGCGGCATGCGATGCGGAAACACTTTTCCTGGCGCTGTCGGATGCCTGGAGCGAGAATGCCCGGTTGTGGGACGAGGGGCGCGGACTTGCCGCCGTCAGGCGTCGGTGGCTTGATCGTGCTGCGGGGCTCGGCGGCGAGGTTGCTGTCAGAATTGACGGTAATGTGGTGCGTGGGGTGTTCGAGACCATTGACGAGGACTGCCGTTTCGTGATCCGCGACGATGAAGGTTCGGTTCGGACGATCGCCGCCGGCGATGTGCATTTCGGCGCGGTCGCTTCGGCCAGGGCATAGGGCCGTTCATGAACGGTTCTAACTGTTTGTTTTTGCGCAACTCCGGTGGGAAAACCGTTACACACTTTTCCCGGAATTGCTTTTTGGGCTTGGCCTGAGGGCCAGGAAGGGAAAAATCATGGCGAAAGCGGAAACCGCCGAACTCGTCTTCGTGCCGCTCGGCGGCGTCGGCGAGATCGGCATGAACTTCGCTCTTTACGGCTACGGGCCGCCCAATGCGCGCGAATGGATCGTCATCGATGTCGGAGTGACCTTCCCCGATGCCAGCCTGCCGGGCGTCGACCTGGTGCTGCCCGACACGCGCTTCATCGAGGAGAACCTCGCCAATCTGCGTGGCATCATCATCACGCACGCGCATGAAGACCATTACGGCGCGCTGCTCGACACATGGCCGAAGCTGAAGGCACCGGTCTGGATGACGCCGTTCAGCGCCGGCCTGCTGGAAGCCAAGCGGCAAGGCGAGCAGGGCGCGCCGAAAATACCGGTGACGATCTACCGGGCGGGCGAGAAATTCACCGTCGGCCCGTTCGAGATCGAAGCCATTCCGGTCGCGCACTCGATTCCCGAGCCGATGTCGCTGGCGATCACCTCGCCGGCCGGCACCGTCATCCATACCGGTGACTGGAAGATCGATCCGGAGCCGACGATCGGGCCGAAGACCGACGAGGCGCGTTTCCGGGCCTATGGCGACAAGGGCGTTCTGGCGCTGATCTGCGATTCGACCAATGCGCTGCGCGAAGGTGAGTCGCCTTCGGAAGTGGCTGTGGGCGAGGGCCTCAAGGGCGTCATCCAGGCGGCCAAGGGCCGTGTCGCCGTCACCACATTCTCCTCCAATGTCGGACGCATCGTCTCCATTGCCAAGGCGGCGCGCGATGCCGGACGCCAGTGCCTGGTGCTTGGCCGTTCGCTGAAGCGGGTCATCGATGTGGCCGGCGAACTCGGCTACATGGACGGTCTGCCGGAGTTCATCGCCGAGGAGGATTTTGGTTTCATCCCGCGCGAAAACCTGGTCATCATCTGCACCGGCAGCCAGGGCGAGCCGCTGGCCGCACTGGCCAAGCTGTCGCGCGAAGAGATGAAGTCGGTGTCACTGACGGCAGGCGACACGGTGGTGTTTTCCTCGCGTACCATTCCCGGCAACGAGAAGGCGATCCTCGAGATCAAGAACCGTCTGATCGATCTCGGCGTCAAGATCATCGAGGACGGCGATGCACTGGTGCATGTCTCCGGCCATCCGCGACGCAGCGAATTGCGCAAGATGTATGAATGGGTGCGCCCGCAGATCGGCGTTCCCGTGCATGGCGAGGCGGCACATCTGGTGGCGCAGGGCTCGCTGATGTCGACATCGGGCATCGGCCAGGTGGCGCAGGTGCGCGACGGCGACATGCTCAGGCTTGCTCCCGGCCCAGCCACCATCATGGATCAGGTGCCGTTCGGCCGTATCTACAAGGATGGCAGACTGATCGGCACCGATCAGGCGATGGGCATCCGTGATCGGCGCAAGCTGTCTTTTGCCGGCCACGTGGCGGTCAATGTCGTGTTGGACGACAAATATGAGCTTGCCGGCGACCCCGACCTGGTCGCCATCGGCGTCGCCGAGGCCGATGGCCGTGGCGAGTCGCTGGAAGACTTGATGATCGATGCGGCAATCGGCGCGGTGGACTCGATCCCCCGTCAGCGCCGAAAAGACCTCGACCTGGTGCAAGAAGCAGTGCGGCGCGCCGTGCGCGGCGCCGCCAACGAAGCCTGGGGCAAGAAGCCGCTGGTGACTGTATTCGTCACAAGGTGACGAAAGGGAGTAGGGGAGTAGGGGAATAGGGGAATAGGAAGAGCAAGCAGCTGACATATCTGTCTTTTCCCCTACTCCCTTATTCCCCTACTCCCTTAGCTGGGAGTGCCAATGCTCGGACGACTGAACCATGTCGCGCTTGCCGTGCCGGATCTGGCTGCTGCCGTCGCTGCCTATCGCAACACGCTCGGCGCGGAAGTGACGGCGCCGCAGGCGCTGCCGGAGCATGGGGTGACGGTGGTGTTCGTCAATGTCGGCAACACCAAGATCGAACTTCTGGAGCCCTTGGGCGAGGGGTCGCCGATCGCCGCCTTCCTGGAGAAGAATCCTTCCGGCGGCATGCACCATCTTTGCTACGAGGTCGATGACATCCTGGCCGCGCGCGATCAGCTCAAGGCCGCCGGCGCCCGCGTGCTGGGCGACGGCAATCCGAAGATCGGCGCGCACGGCAAGCCGGTGCTGTTCCTGCATCCGAAGGATTTCTTCGGAACGCTGATCGAACTGGAGCAATCATGAGCTGGGTTTCGTTCACCGCCCTGTTTTTCGCGACCTGGTGGGTGGTGCTGTTCGCTGTGCTGCCGTTCAGCGTGAGGACGCAGGACGACGATCGTGACGTGACGCTTGGCACGGTTCCGAGCGCGCCGCGCGGACCTCACATGCTGCGCGCCGTGATCCGCACCACCATCGCCACCGCGATCCTGATGGGCATTTTCTATGGCCTGACGCATGGGCTGGGATACAGCCTCAACGACATCCCGCACATCGTGCCGGAATTCAGCCAAACCCCAGCCAAATAGCCGGTCCCGGCCCAAGAAGATTTGTCCGGCAAAGACGTTTTCATCCGTCGGAACAGCTTGGTTCCAGACAGGAATGCCGTGCCGTTTTGCGGCCGGACGAGCGCTGACGCTGGGTAAGGTGGTTTGGCAACGCGTTGCGCTAAGCAGATGATTGCACAAAAAAAATGCAAGGCACGAGGCCTTGCAATTTAAACGCGTCCGATCTGTTTCCGGTTTCCGGCGGCAGCGAGTAACCGCGCCTAGATCGCATCCTCCCAAGACTTTGACCGCGTAGGAGAGCAGATTTTTTTCTACCCTCTCGGTTATCGAGGTACATTAGCCTAAGGCGAATGACAATGTCACGAAGAATTTTGCCTTGAAACGGGCATTCTCGTGCTGCACTGCACAATAGTGTGGCAGGCGTTGCTTGGCGAACGATCATCAAGACGCGCGCGGTGACCGGGAGGCCTTGCGGCGCCGTGGGTCTTCTGGGCGGGCGAAGGACGGTGCGACGCTCTGATCCCGGCTATCCCGTGCTTTTTGAAAATCGATTGCCGCTTTTCGGGCCGAAGCGTCCGGGTTCCCATTCCGCCTTGAAATGGCTATGAAGCCGGGTCAAGCAAGCCAAAGTCGCGCCGATTCTGACGCGGCCATCCTCACTCACGGACCAGTCCATGCGTTTGTCGCGCTATTTCCTGCCTATCCTCAAAGAAAATCCGCGCGAGGCCGAGATCGTCTCGCACCGGCTGATGCTGCGCGCCGGCATGATCCGCCAGCAGGGGCAGGGCAGTTTCTCGTGGCTGCCACTCGGCAAGCGAGTGCTGGACAAGGTCTGCCGCATTATTCGCGAGGAGCAGAATCGCGCCGGTGCGCTGGAAATCCTGATGCCGACCATCCAGTCGGCCGATCTGTGGCGCGAAAGCGGCCGCTATGACGACTACGGCAAGGAGATGCTGCGTATCAAGGACCGGCAGGACCGCGACATGCTCTACGGCCCGACCAATGAGGAAGTGGTCACCGAGATCGTCCGCGCCTATGTGAAGTCCTACAAGGACCTGCCGCTCAATCTCTACCACATCCAGTGGAAGTTCCGCGACGAAGTGCGGCCGCGCTTCGGCGTCATGCGTTCGCGCGAGTTCCTGATGAAGGACGCCTATTCTTTCGACCTCGACTTCGAGGGCGCCAGGGCGGCCTACAACAGGATGTTCGTGTCCTATCTCCGGACTTTTACGCGCATGGGGCTGCAGGCAATACCGATGCGGGCCGACACCGGGCCGATCGGCGGCGATCTCAGCCATGAATTCATCATCCTGGCCGACACCGGCGAGAGCCAGGTCTATTGCCACCGCGACTATCTTTCGCTCGATGTGCCCGGAGAGAAGACCAACTTCGCCAATGCCGCCGAGATCGGCGATATCGTCAAGACTTGGACGACACCCTACGCGGCCACCGACGAGATGCATGACGAGGCGGCGTGGGAGAAGATCGGCGAGAGCGACAAGGTTTCGGCGCGCGGCATCGAGGTCGGCCACATCTTCCATTTCGGCGATAAATATTCGAAACCCATGGGCGCCAAGGTGACCGGGCCAGACGGCAAGGATCATTTCGTCTCCGGAGGCTCCTATGGCATCGGTCCGTCGCGGCTGGTCGCTGCGATCATCGAAGCCAGCCATGACGACAACGGCATCATCTGGCCGGAGGCGGTGGCGCCGTTCGACATCGGGCTGATCAACATGAAAGCGGGCGACGCCGAGTGCGACCGCGTCTGCGACGAGCTGCATGCCGCTTTCGTCGCCGCCGGCAAGGACGTGCTCTATGACGACACCGACCAGAGGCCCGGCGGCAAGTTCGCCACCGCCGACCTGATCGGCCTGCCCTGGCAAGTGATCGTCGGCCCGCGCGGTGTCGCCGCCGGCGAGATCGAGATCAAGAATCGCAAGACCGGCGAGCGCGAGACGCTGCCGATCGCAGACGTGAAAAAGCGCTTCGGTGTCGCCGCATGAGCGATGCGGTGGCGGCAAGACCGGTCGGCGCCGGACCCTTTTCCATCTTCGAGCGCATGGTTGCCTGGCGCTATCTGCGTTCGCGGCGCAAGGAGACGGTGATCTCGGTGATCGCCTCGATCTCCTTCCTCGGCATCATGCTGGGCGTCGCCACGCTGATCGTGGTCATGGCGGTGATGAACGGTTTCAGGGCGGAGCTTTTGACGCGCATCCTCGGCGTCAACGGTCACCTGATCGTGCAGCCGCTCGATTCGCCGCTGGAGGACTATGCGCAGGTCGCCAGCCGCATCAACGGTGTAGCAGGCGTCAAATATGCCATCCCGCTGATCGACGGCCAGGTGCTGGCTCAAGGCAATGTCGGCGGCGGAACCGGAGCGCTGGTGCGCGGCATCCGCGGCGAGGATCTGAGCAAGATCGCCATCGTTGCCAGCAACATCAAACAGGGCTCGATCGCCGATTTCGACTCCGGCGACGGCGTTGCCATCGGCAAGCGCATGGCGGAGAATCTCGGCCTGACGCTTGGCGATACCATCACCTTGATTTCGCCCGACGGCGACGTGACGCCGATCGGCACCACGCCGCGCATGAAGGGTTACAAGATCGCGGCGATCTTCGAAGTCGGCATGTCCGAGTATGACACCTCCATCGTCTACATGCCGTTTTCCGAAGCGCAGCTCTATTTCAACATGGACGGGCGGGCGCAGACGATCGAGATCTATGTCGAAAATCCAGACGATGTCGATGCGCTGAAACCGAAGGTGGAGGCGGCGGCGCAGCGGCCGATCGACATGGTCGACTGGCGCCAGCGCAACGAGACCTTCTTCTCCGCCCTGCAGGTCGAGCGCAACGTCATGTTCATGATCCTGACGCTGATCGTGCTGGTGGCGGCGCTGAACATCATCTCCGGCCTGATCATGCTGGTGAAGGACAAGGGCCACGACATCGCCATCCTACGCACCATGGGGGCATCGCGCGGCGCCATCCTGCGCATCTTCCTGATGACGGGCGCGGCGATCGGCGTGACCGGCACGCTTGCCGGTGTGCTGCTCGGCGTGCTGATCTGCACCAACATCGAATCCATCCGCCAGTTCTTCTCATGGATGACCGGCAAGGTGCTGTTCAATCCTGAACTCTATTTCCTCAGCCAGTTGCCGGCGAAGATGGATCCGCGCGAGACGACCTATGTCGTCCTGATGGCGCTCGGCCTGTCCTTCCTGGCAACGGTGTTTCCGGCATGGCGTGCCGCGCGCCTCGATCCGGTCGAAGCCTTGAGGTACGAATAGTGGCTGAGGTCATTATCGAGCTGAAGAGCGTCGAGCGGCACTATGTCCAGGGGCCGCGCAAGCTCACCATCCTGAACGGTGCCGATTTCTCGCTGAAGCGCGGCGAGATGGTGGCTCTGGTGGCGCCGTCGGGCACCGGCAAGTCGACGCTGCTGCACACCGCCGGCCTGCTGGAGCGTCCCGACGCCGGCGACGTCATCCTGGCCGGCCGTGCCTGCGGGCGGCTCTCCGACGACGAGCGCACGGCGATCCGCCGCAACGATGTCGGCTTCGTCTATCAGTTCCATCACCTGCTGCCGGAATTCTCGGCGCTGGAAAACATCATGATGCCGCAGCTCATCAAGGGGCTCAGCCGCAAGGACGCGGCCGAGCGCGCGGCGCAGCTGCTCGATTACATGCAGATCGGCAAACGCGCGTCGCACCGGCCGTCCGAACTCTCCGGCGGCGAGCAGCAGCGCGTCGCCATCGCGCGCGCGGTCGCCAATGCGCCGCTGGTGCTGCTGGCGGACGAGCCGACCGGCAATCTCGATCCGGTCACCGCGTCTTATGTGTTCGAGGCGCTGGCGGCGCTGGTCAAGCAATCGGGCCTTGCGGCGCTGATTGCCACCCACAATCACGAATTGGCATCGCGCATGGACCGGCGCGTCACCCTGGCCGACGGCAAAGTGGTGCCGCTTTAGTCTCCAATGTCGTCATCCTAGGGCGGAGCTCCGCGGAGCGGAGCGTAGACCCTAGGATCCATGCCGTTACTTTCGAGACAAATGCAGGGGTCGAGGATAACGAGCCTCTGTCAGAATGATGATTCTGCACCGTTGCATCGCCTCCAGATCGCGGCATGGATCCTAGGGTCTGCGCGCGTCGCTACGCTCCTTGCTCCGCCCTAGGATGACGAAGCGATGGGCGTATTGGCTAATCGCAAAGGCATGTGCTCTGCCCGTCAACCTTTCCTTAACCCTGCCGAATTGATCGCCGAGATTCCGGAAAATGCCGGATTGCGCGCATTGACATTTGAACAAAATTAGAACAAAATACGAACATATCAACAACGGGAGAGAGTTATGACCGATCTGGTTCAGGATGTCATCTCACTGGTTTGCATGAGCACCTTTCTCGTTTCCATGGCGATCTGGATCGGAGCCATGTGATTTGGCGGCGTTCGCCGTCGCTGTTCCTGCACGGTCGAAGGCCGTTCCGCCGTTAAGCTTTTCTTGCCGTCGCGGCGTTAGGGTGCGCCGGCAAGACAGGGAGCAACGTCCAGGTGTCGCCCATCGTCACGGCCATTCTGGTGGCCAGCAATCTCGGGCTGATCTTTCTGTTGATGACCGTGCCGCTTGGTTTGCGCACGGTCCGGCTGACCCGTCTGGTGGCAATGGATCGTCAGCGCCTCTGGCAGGCGCTGTGGCCGCTCGGCAGCGATGCCGGCTGGTCCGGTGAGATCCTTTCCGCCGAGGCGCCGGACGGCGAGGGCGTGGCCCGCATCACGCTGTCGTGGGAAGGTCGCGACGGCAAGCCGATCGAACGCAAGTCGCGGTTTGAGGACGTCGTCGAAGGTATCAGCTTCTCGATGCGTGTCATTGAGGACACCGCGCTCGATGCTTCGTTCTGGAAGGACTTTTCCGAAACCGCCGAACTCGTTTCCGAAGGCACCAGCACGCGGGTGACGCTCAGCCAGACCGATCGCTATCGCGGCGTCGCGTTCCTGGTGTTCCGCTATTTCGCCCTGCGCCGCGAACTCTCCAAGCTGCAGCGCTGGGCGCGGACCGGGGAGTATCGCAAGGGCGGTTGGTTCGAGCATCCGTTGAGCCAGGTCGGTTTCGCCGGGCTTTCGGCGCTGATCCTATGGCCATTCTTCGGCCTTCACTTCGGCGGCCTGGCACTGGCCGCGATCCTCACATCAGTGGTCGCCCTGCATGAGCTTGGCCATATGGCGGCGTTTCGGCTTATGGGCCACAACCGGGCACGGATGATCTTCATTCCGCTGCTCGGCGGCATCGCCATTGGCGGGCGGCCCTATGACAGCCGTTTCGAAGTCGCCTTCGTGGCGCTGATGGGCGCCGGCTTCTCCGCATTCCTGGTGCCGATCGCTATCGCCGCCAGCACCTTTGCCGGCGCTGAAGGACATCGGCTGGCGGCGGCGCTGCTGGCGACACTGGCGGGCTTCGCCGCCCTGTTCAACATCGCCAATCTGGTGCCGGTGTGGAAGTTCGACGGCGGTCAGGTGCTGCGCCAGATCTGTCCGGGGCCGGTCGCGCTGGCGCTGGCTTCCTTCTTCCTGCTCTCGGCTTTCCTGGCCGTGGGTTGGCAGGCCGGCTTTTCCTCCAATTTCCTGCTCGCGACGGGAGCGGTGTTTTCGATCCTCAGCCTGTTGACGATGAGCAGCGGGGTCAAGCCGCGTTACGAGCTGAAGCCGATCCGCACCATCGACCGCCTCGCCATGGCCGCGGCGTTGCTGGCGGTGTTCGCCATCCATGGCTATGGCGTCCTGTGGGCCTCCGCCCAGCTCATCTGAGGTGTGTTGATATTCAGATGGATGCCGGCCTGTGAATCACACATAGCTTGAGCCGTACCGGATCAGGAAGAATCAGCCGGCCTTGCGCTCGGCTTCGACAGGCAAAGCCGTGGCGGGACCGAACACATCCTCGAAGGCGGATTTCAGCGCCAGGTCAAGATCGGCCATGGTCAGGGGAAGGCCGAGGTCGACGAGGCTGGTGACGCCGTGGTCCTGCACGCCGCAAGGCACGATGCCGCTGAAATGGTCGAGATCGGGCTCGACATTGATGGCGATGCCGTGGAAGCTCACCCAACGCCGCAGCCGAATGCCTATGGCCGCGATCTTGTCCTCGGCCGGCGAGCCGTCCGGCAGGGCAGGGCGGTTCGGCCGCACGACCCAGACGCCGACCCGGTCCTCGCGGCGCTCGCCCCGCACGTTCAAGACGGCCAGCGTGCCGATGATCCACTGTTCGAGCGCCGCGACGAAGGCGCGGACGTCCTCGCGCCGCCGCTTCAGATCAAGCATGACATAGGCGACCCGCTGGCCCGGCCCATGATAGGTGTATTCGCCGCCGCGGCCGGCCGCGAACACCGGGAAGCGGTTGGCGTCGATCAGGTCCTCGCCGCGGGCGCTGGTGCCGGCCGTGTAGAGCGGCGGGTGTTCGACCAGCCAGACCATTTCGCCGGCGGCCCCGCTGCGGATCGCCTCGGCGCGCGCCTCCATGAAGGCAAGTGCTTCGGGATAGGCGGTAAGGCCGGGCTCGATCAGCCATTCGACCGGTGCTGAACCGGGGAGCGGCAGGAACGACGTGGCGATCTGGCTGCGTTCGGGCATGGCGTATCGTCTTTTCGCTTATGCATGTCGCGTCCCAAAACCGCCTCGCACCTTTGGGTGACATCAACTTGCCTTCCATATGGCGATATCAGGCGCAAACGTCCAGTTCCGACGCTGCGTTCGGACCCTGTGGAGCATTATGCCAATCGCCTGACATTATTGCTTGCCGTGCACTTGTTTCGCCGGAAACGATTTGCTACACGCCGCGAGCCGGTCGGTTCCGGCTCTACCACGTGCGGTCGTGGCGGAATTGGTAGACGCGCAGCGTTGAGGTCGCTGTGGGGCAACCCGTGGAAGTTCGAGTCTTCTCGACCGCACCATTCTCTTCCCAGAGTCCGATTTGTACCGGTCTCGCCCGCTGCGGGCCGGGCGCATTTCGTTTGATATTCCCGCACTTTACGCCACTTTCTTTCTGAGCGTCGGATTCTCCCAAAACCGGTTTCCCCTTTTGGGTCCGATGCTCTAGACCTGATTTGCACCTTTTCCGGGATTCTTGTGGCGGGAGGCGCTGGTGGAAGGCGAGCACGAACGGACGACCGGCGCCAGGGCCGCCGAGGACAACCACGCCGATATCTATGGCGAGGACGGCGCCGTGCTTTCGTCCTTCCTTGCGCGGATTGGCGCGGCGATCGCCGACCGCGACACGCTGACCCTCAAGCATGAAGTCGACGACCTGCACCAGTCGGAACTCGGCGACCTGCTCGAGGCGCTGCATCCCGAACAGCGCCGCGCGCTGGTCGAACTCCTGGGCGCCGATTTCGACTTCTCCTCGCTGACGGAGGTCGACGAGGCGATCCGTATGGAGATCGTCGACAATCTGCCCAATGCGCAGATCGCGCAGGCCGTGCAGGAGCTCGATTCAGACGACGCCGTCTACATTCTTGAGGATCTCGACCAGGAAGACCAGGACGAGATCCTGTCGCAACTGCCGTTCACCGAGCGGATCAGGCTGCGCCGCTCGCTTGATTATCCCGAAGAGACGGCCGGCCGCCGCATGCAGACCGAGTTCGTCGCGGTTCCGCCGTTCTGGACGATCGGCCAGACCATCGACTACATGCGCGAAGACAACAACCTGCCCGAGCGCTTCAGCCAGATCTTCGTCATCGATCCGAGCTTCAAGCTGCTCGGCGCCATCGACCTCGACCAGATCCTGAGGACCAAGCGTTCGGTCAAGGTCGAGGAAGTGATGCACGAGACGCGGCACGCCATTCCGGCCACCATGGACCAGGAAGAGGCGGCGCGGGAATTCGAGCAGTACGATCTTTTATCGGCCGCGGTCGTCGACGAGAACGAACGGCTGGTTGGCGTTCTGACCATCGACGATGTCGTCGACGTGATCCAGCAGGAGGCCGAGGAAGATCTGATGCGCATGGGCGGCGTCGGCGACGAAGAGCTTTCCGACAGCATCTTTTCGACCTCGCGATCACGCGTTCCGTGGTTGCTGATCAACCTTCTGACCGCGTTCCTGGCGGCGTCGGTGATCAGCCTGTTCGACCGCACGATCGAACATATCGTCGCACTGGCGGTGCTGATGCCGATCGTCGCCGGCATGGGCGGCAATGCCGGCTCGCAAACCATGACCGTCACCGTGAGGGCGTTGGCGACCAGGGATCTCGACATCTACAATGCCGGCCGCATCATTCGCCGCGAGATGGGTGTCGGCTTCATCAACGGCATCGTCTTCGCCATCCTGATCGGCATCGTTGCGGCAGCCTGGTTCCGTGACCCCAATCTGGGCGGCATCATCGCGGCGGCGATGATCATCAACATGTTCGTGGCCGCCCTGGCCGGCATCCTGATTCCGCTGCTGCTCGATCGTTTCAAGATCGATCCGGCGGTCGCTTCGGCGGTCTTCGTCACCACGGTTACCGACGTCGTCGGTTTCTTTGCATTTCTCGGCATCGCCACGTGGTGGTTCGGTGTGCCCTGAAGGCACGCCTTTTGGCTTAATTGACTTTTACGTAAATGCCGTGCGAGGCTTGCGCGGGGCGCCATGTCGATTCCGGCATGGCATGGGTTTTGGTTCGGGACATAAGGGTGACGCCGGCATGGCGATCGCCCCTTGGTTTCGGCGTGCGGGAGTGGCAATGCGAGAATATTATTCGATCACCGAGTTGACCCGTGAGTTCGATGTGTCGACGCGGACGCTGCGCTTTTACGAGGACGAAGGGCTGGTGCAGCCGGTGCGGCGTGGCCGCACGCGGCTGTTTCGCCCCTCCGACCGCCACCTCATCCGTCAGATCATGCGCGGCAAGAGGCTTGGTTTCTCGATCAACGAAATCCGCGAAATCATCCAGATGTACAGGGAGCCGCCCGGCGAAGTCGGCCAGCTCAACCTGATGATCAAGCGCATCGAGGAAAAGCGCGAGGATCTCCGGCAGAAGCGCCGCGACCTCGAGGAGACGCTGGCTGAACTCGACCAGGCCGAGGAGTCTTGTGTGGAGCGGCTGGTCGAGCTTGGCGTGAATACCTGAGCGGACTGGATTCTATCGCGCGTTAGCGTTCGGAATGAGCGGAAACGTCTATTCCTTCTGCAATGCACCGCGACGGCGCAGAACTTTGCTCCGCTGCACTCCTAGACCGAGGTCACGGCATGGATCCTAGGGTCTCCGCGACGGAGCTGCGCTCCTGCTTCGCCCTAGGATGACGAAGTTCGCAAGACTTAGGCTAATCGCCGAAGTGTGCACCTGTCAAAACCTCTCCGCGATGGAAACCGGAGCGCCAGCTCAAATCCAGCGGCGCACGCGTTTGGCGTAGTCGCGGTATTTCTTGCCGAATTTTGCCGCCAGCATCTTTTCCTCGCCTTCGATCGCCATTTTTTGCGTGGCATAGGCGGCGATGAAGGCGAGCGGCAGGAACCACACGATGCCCGAGACAAAGGCGACGCCGATCAACAGCAGGGTGTTGGCCAGATACATCGGATTGCGGGTGATGCCGAAGGGACCCGTGGTGACCAGGTGATCGGGCACAGCGTTCGGGTTCAGCGTGGTCTTGGCGCGGACCATGGTGCGGATCGCGGTGACCCAGAGCGCTGCAACGGCAAGCAGCACCACCCAGCCGGCGGCGAAAAGAATGTCGCCCAGGAGGTCACCGATCCAGGGCAGGGGATAGAGCAGGCCCAGCGCGATGCTGATGGCGATGGCGGCGGTGTAGATCAGCGGCGGCCACGGTATGAGCCCCGGCTTCGGCTGGTTCTCGGTCATTTGACCCCTTCCTCCATCAACTTGCTGTCCGTCTTGGCGGTACACATGCCGGCGAGATCGGACAGATGCGTCTTCCATTCCGCAGTCTGGTCGTTGTTGTAGAGCCGATCAAGCGTCGCCTCGCCCTCGAGCGTATCGAGCATGCAGACACAGTAGCTCGTACAGAACTCGGTGTCGCGCGACTGCTCGCAGGACAGCTGGCAGGTTTTGAGGAAATTCACCTGCGGGGTTTCGACCTGCGCCGGCATGATCTGCGAGAACAGCCAGACGCAGCCGATCAGCAATGGCTGGTGGATCAGGTAGAACGCCAGGCTGTGCCGGCCGATAAAGACCAGCGGGTTGGCCCAGCGACCGGGCGCCAATTCGGCAAGCCGGGCAAGCACGCCTGAACCGGCGGCGAGTTTCGTCACCGCGATGCCTGCAAGCACGGCGCCGAACCATGGAAACAACGGAACGTAGTCGTTGGAGCGTGGATTGTTAGCCGACAGGCCTACCCACCACAGCCATGGGTGATCGAACGCCTCGAGGCGCAGATAGACAGGCGCCGCAATGACGAGCGCGGCGACGACAAGCGTCAGCAGTGCCGGCAGCCGCAGAAAGGCGAGGCCGAGCAGGCTGGCCAGCGCGATCTCGTGCAAAATGCCGAAGAAGATGAATCCATCCGGGGTGGCGATGCGGGTGACGACCGAAATCGCGATCGCGGCTCCGGCGACCATGGCAAACCGCTTCCAGAAGCCGTTCCAGCGGATCTGTCGGCCATGGGCGAGGTACAGGCTGACGCCAACCAGGAACAGGAAGGTCGAGGCTATGCAGCGCGCGTAGATCTTCCACCAGCCGAAGGCGGTCAGGCCGGGATCGGTGTAGCCGAAGAACTCCAGATCCCAGGTGAAATGGTAGCTTGCCATGGCGATCAGCGCGATGCCGCGCACGATGTCGATGACGACGATGCGCTTTGGTCGATCCTGAACGGGTGCGGTCGGCGTTTGGATGCTCATGGTCTCGCATTCTGATTCAGCCCCGTTGGAGGACTATCACGGTTGCCCCGGACAAAAGAAGACCGGCAATCCTGCCGATAACGCCGGATCGGCCGCGGCATTGGGCCAGTGCCGGGAAGCCTTTGGCCGGCTTCGCTTTTGCCGGATGCACGTCGGTTTCCTCTTATTGGCACTGGGGTCGCCACGGCAGATTTAACCCGGTGAATCTGCTTCGGGGAAAGCAATGTCCACCCATGTGCGCCATCCGATCTGGCTGCCGGCTCTCAAGGCCGCGGACGCGCGCACCTTCGCGTCGCTCTATGCAGTCGAATCCTTCGCCCGCGCCACGGTGTCGAGCGTCATCCCGATCCAGGCCTATGAAATCCTGCACAACGAGCAGATCGTGTCGATGCTCTACACAGTCGTGGCGATGCTCGGCCTGTCGGTGACATTGTTCATGCCGATGCTGATCCGCCGCTTTGCCCGCCGCTGGGTCTACACATCAGGCGCCTGCCTGCTGGCCGTCGGCTCGCTGTTCTTCGTCACCGACACGCTTGCCGGGCAACTGGCCGGCATGCTGTGCCGGGTGATGGGCGCCAGCGCGCTGTCGATCACGCTCAACCTCTACATCATGGACCACATCCGCAAGACCGACTTCATGCAGGCCGAATCGCTGCGCATGGCGTGGTCGATGCTGGCCTGGACCGGTGGGCCGACGCTCGGCATCTTCCTCTACACGCGCTTCGGCATCTATGCCGCGCACGGTGCGGTCGCGGTGTTCGCGTTTGCCCTGCTGGCGCTGTTCTGGACCTACCGCCTCGGCGACACCCAGTCCATCCGTCCGGGCAAGACGCGCCCTGTCAATCCGCTCGCCAATATCGGCCGCTTCGTCGCGCAGCCCAGGCTCAGGCTGGCCTGGCTGATTGCCTTCGGCCGCTCCTGTTTCTGGACAACGTTCTTCGTCTACGGGCCGCTGTTCATGGTGATCACCGGCGAGGGCAAGCTGGCCGGCGGCCTGCTGGTTTCGGCCGGCAACGCGCTTTTGTTCATGGCCATCTTCTGGGGCAAGGCAGGAAAGCGCTTTGGCGGCCGCAGGACCATGACATTCGCCTATTTCGCCATGTCGGCCACGCTGCTGGCGGCAGGCTTCGTCGGCGAAACCGTGCCGCTGCTCACCGGCGCCTTCCTGCTCTGCGGCGCCTTCTTCACCATTGCGCTCGACGCGCTCGGCTCGACCGCCTTCATGCGTTCGGTGCGCTCCTATGAAAGATCGCAGATGGCGGCGGTCTACCGCACCTATCTCGACTTTTCCGAGCTGACGCCGCCGCTGGTCTATTCGGTGGTGCTGGCCTTCTTCGGCCTTGGCGCGGTGTTCGTCACGCTCGGCCTGCTGGCGGCGGTCTGCGGCTTTGTGACGTGGCGCTATCTGCCGAAATCGCTTTGACCTTCATGGCGCATTCGCAATGGCCGCCGGCGGAATTTGGTTTGCCGGAGGCGAGGATTCTGCCTATAGTCGCCGGTGTCGCCGGTTCCATTTTGGAGCCAAGAGGGAATGCGGTGCGGGCGAATTCGCCCAATGCCGTGGCTGCCCCCGCAACTGTGTGCGGTAGTCCTCTCCATATGCCACTGAAGATTTTTCTTCGGGAAGGTGGGGAAGGATGCTGATCCGCGAGCCAGGAGACCTGCCGGCGACAGGAAACTGACTTCGATGCCCTCGGGTGGAGGGCGAAAGGACAAGACATGACTACCGCTTCCGTCTCCCTCGGCGCCTCCGTCTCCTCGCAGTCGCGCTTCATGCAGCTCGCGCTTGCCGCGCTGCTCGGCATTTTCGTGATGGGCTTTGTCGGCTTCTCGCATATCGATGCCGTCCATAATGCGGCTCACGACTATCGCCATTCGATGGCGTTTCCCTGCCACTGACGAGGGGCTGACATCATGAATCTGTTTCGCAACGTCGTGTTCATCGCGGCGATCGCAGGGCTCGTGGCCGGCGTCGTCCTCGCCTGCCTGCAGGCCTATGCCACCGTGCCGCTGATCCTGAAGGCGGAAGTTTACGAACAGGCGGGCGGCGGGCATCACCATGACCATGGCGCTCCGGCCGCAACGGATAGCAATGCCATGAGCACAACTGCTCCGGCGGGAGATGCGATGAGCTCTGCTGCCCCGGCTGCGGCGGAAGCCGCTCCGGCAGACGAAGGTTGGGCGCCGGCAGACGGTTTCGAGCGTTTCGCCTTCAGCGTGCTTGCCAATATCGTCACCGGCATCGGCTTCGCCTTGATCCTGGTCGCGGTCTCCGAATTCGCCGGCGGCATCGGTGGCTGGCGCCAGGGCGTGTTCTGGGGCCTTGCCGGCTTTGCCGTGTTCACGCTGGCACCGGGCCTCGGCCTGCCGCCGGAATTGCCTGCCATGCCGGCCGCCGATCTCACCCAGCGGCAGATCTGGTGGTGGGCAACGGTGGCGGCAACCGCTGCCGGTCTCGGCCTGATCGCGTTCCGCAAGTCGCTGCCGCTGGCGATCCTTGCCGTCTTTTTGATCGTCGCACCGCATGTTGTCGGTGCACCGCAGCCCGACAGTTACGAGACGGCGATTCCGGAAGGGCTGCATCACCAGTTCGTGGTGGCGGTGACCGTGACCAACCTCGTGTTCTGGCTGGTGCTCGGCGCGGTCGTCGGTGTGGTGCGTGGCCGCTTCACCGGCACCGCGACCAGCCTGCGCGACAGCTTTGCCTGATCGCAAGACACTGACCTTCCTCATCGGCGGTGCGCGGTCCGGCAAGAGCGCGCACGCCGAAATCCTGGCGACCGCCTTGCCGCCGCCCTGGACCTATATCGCCACGGCGCAAGCCTGGGATGACGAGATGCGTGAGCGCATCGCGCTGCACCGGTCGCAGCGCGGCGAAGGCTGGACGACCATCGACGCACCGCTCGATCTCGCCGGCGCGCTTGCCGCCTTGCCTGATAACCAACCGGTACTCGTCGACTGCCTGACGTTGTGGCTGACCAACCATATGCTGGCCGAACACGATTTCGAGCTGGAATGCCGCCGATTGGCAGAGGTGCTGTCGCGGCCGCGCGGACCCTGGTTCGTGGTGTCCAATGAAGTCGGCCAAGGTATCGTGCCGGACAATGCACTGGCGCGCCGGTTTCGCGATGCCGCCGGCCGGCTCAACCAGCAGGTCGCGGCGATTGCCGATACGGTGCTGCTGATGGTGGCGGGGCTGCCGCTCAAGGTGAAATGACATGACCGACATCGACGATAAGGACGAAGAACGCCACCGCGCCAAGATGGCTAAGCGCAAGGCGGTGCAGGATGCCGAGGTGGCGAGCAAGACGGTCGAGAAGGGGCTGCTGATCGTCAACACCGGCCCCGGCAAGGGCAAGACCACGGCCGCCTTCGGCCTGGCGCTGCGGATGCTCGGCTACGGCAAGCGCGTCGGTGTCGTCCAGTTCATCAAGGGCAAATGGCACACCGGCGAGAAGGATGCGTTCGCCGCCTTCGGCGACCGCGTCGTCTGGCACGCGATGGGCGAGGGGTTCACCTGGGAAACGCAGGATCTGAAGCGCGACATCGCCGCGGCCGAAGCCGCGTGGGCCAAGGTGCTCGAGCTGATGGCCGACCCGTCGATCAGCCTGCTGGTGCTCGACGAGATGAACATCGCGCTGCGCTACGACTATCTCGATCTCGACAAGGTGGTTGCGGCGCTGAAAGCGCGGCGCGAGGGCCTGCATGTCGTGGTCACCGGCCGCAACGCCAAGCCGGCGCTGGTCGAGGCGGCCGACCTCGTCACCGAGATGGGCGTGACCAAGCATCATTTTTCCGCGGGCGTGAAGGCCCAGCAGGGAATCGAGTTCTGAGGCTTCTTACCCCCTTTGAAGGCAGGGCTATCGCATATGGATTCTTGCGAAGAGGGACCCCCACCCTAACCCTCCCCACAAGGGGGAGGGAACGCTGCCGCGTGCCTTTAATTCTTCTTTGGCGCCGAAAAGACAGGCGATTCGCTTGGGTCGGCGCCAGCGGAAGTCTCCCTCGCCCTTGTGGGGAGGGGCTAGGGGTGGGGGTCCGTGCCGGGCAGACATCTCAGGAATTCCATATGCGATAGCCCTGCCCACAAGGGGGAGCGTGAGATCACGTCACGATGACAACGACCGAAACCAACCCGAACAGGGCGATCAGCAGATAGTCGGCAACGCGATAGAGTTTCAGCGCCTGCCTGATGTCGAGGCTGTCGGCTTCGCGCCGCCCACCTTCGCCCATGAAGACGTCGTCGACCAGGACGCCGCCGTAGCTGCGCGGCCCGGCGAGCGCCAGGCCGAGCGCGCCAGCCATCGCCGCTTCCGGCCAGCCGGCATTGGGTGAGCGATGTTTTTTCGCGTCGCGCAATACCGCATGCCAGGCATTTTTCGCATCAGCGCCTTTGACGAGGAACGCCGCCAGCACGATCAGCAGCGCCGTCAGCCGCGACGCCGGCAGATTGATCCAGTCGTCGAAGCGCGCCGCTGCCCAGCCGAACGCCTCGTGGCGCGGGGTGCGGTGGCCGATCATCGAATCGGCGGTGTTGGCGGCCTTGTAGGCGGCGCCGCCGGCCAGGCCGCCGACGCCGGTCCAGAAGGCGGGGGCGACGATGCCGTCAGAGAAATTCTCGGCCAGGCTCTCGATCGCCGCGCGGCAGACGCCGGCCCTGTCGAGCGTTTCAGGGTCGCGGCCGACGATCCGCGAAACGGCAACGCGGCCCAAAGCCAGGCCGCCGGTGTCGAGCGCGTCAGCCACCGCCTCGACATGCTCATAGAGGCTCTTTTGCGACAGAAGCGACGTTGCCAGAAGGGCCGTGATGACGAGGCCCATGGGAACAAACCAGAACAGGATCTGCACGCCCAGGCCAATTATCGCCGGCACCAGCACGATGACCAGCAGCGCCTGGACACCACGCTTGCGACGCAGCGCGTCGGGATCAGTGGCGCGGTTGAGCCTGTGGTCGAGAAAGGATATCAGCCTGCCGAACCACGTCACCGGATGGCCGATGGCGCGAAACAGCCAATCGGGGTAACCGAGGGCGAATTCGACGGCCAATGACAGGAAAGCGATCAGGACTGACATGAAGCTTCTTAATGGGGCGGTTGTGGACCATGGTGGAAGTCTTGGCCGCGCGAGGGGGCTTTTTCCCAACGCCCTGCTGCCATTCGTCGACCTCTCGACCGGTATCAATCCGCACTCCTACCCGCTTTTCGACCTGCCCGCCACCTCGCTGTCGCGGTTGCCGGAAGCCGCGCGCACGCGTGAGCTGACAGAGATCGCTGCCAGTGCCTATGGGGCGCCGTCGCCAGCCAACATCGTGGCGGCACCGGGCACGCAGATCCTGTTGCCGCGCGTCGCCTCGCTGATTACCCCCGGAAGGGCGCTGGTGCTGGGTCCGACCTACGCCGAACATGCCCGCGCAGCAGTGATCGCCGGGCACGCGGTGACCGAGGTCGGCGATTTCGCTGACCTGGCGGACGCCGACCTTGCCATCATCGTCAATCCGAACAATCCGGATGGACGTGTCATCGAGCGCGACCGGTTGCTGGCTCTGGCTGCCGGATTGCGCGCCAAGGGCGGGCTGCTGGTTGTCGACGAGGCGTTCATGGATGTTGGGCCGCGCGAGCATAGCCTCTGCGGCGATGTCGGCCAGGGCGGTATCGTCGTGCTGCGTTCGTTCGGCAAGTTCTTCGGCCTGGCCGGGCTGCGGCTCGGTTTTGCACTTTCCGATGCTGTGACGGTCGAACGGCTGGAAACACAATTCGGGCCATGGGCCGTTGCCGGCCCGGCGCTGGAATACGGCATCCGCGCGCTTGCCGACATCGGCTGGCAGGACGCGATGCGATCATCCCTTGCCGGCGCATCGGCGCGGCTCGACGCGCTGTTGGCCCGCTTCGGCGTACCCGTAGCGGGCGGCACCACATTGTATCGTTTCCTCAGTTTGACCAATGCCGCCGATTTGTTTGCCGCGCTCGGCGAGCGCGGCATCCTGCTTCGCCATTTTGCCGATCGGCCTGACGTTCTGCGCGCCGGCCTGCCGGGAAGTGAGGAGGAATGGCAGCGGCTCGAGACCGCTCTTGCCGAATGGGCGTCGCGGCGCGAGGATCAATCGAAGGGTTCGGAACAATGATCCATGTCTGTTCGCTGGCAAAGATCGAGGAAACGGTGGCCAGGACCGGCGCCGACCGCATGCTGTCGCTGCTTGCCGCCGGAACGGAGGTGGTCCGTCCGGCGTCGATCGCCCGAGAAAACCATCTGCATCTGGTCATGCATGACATCGCGGCGGCGCAGGACGGCATGACCATGCCGGGCGAGGAGCATGTCCGTAACCTGCTCGATTTCGCGCGCCGCTGGGACCGGGCAAGGCCGATGCTCGTGCATTGCTATGCCGGCATCAGCCGCTCGACCGCCTCCGCCTACATCATTGCGGCGGCATTGGCGCCGAAACGCGATGAGGCCGAACTGGCTCAGACATTGCGGACGCTGTCGCCATCGGCGACACCCAATCCGCGGCTGATTGCGGTGGCCGATGCGCTGCTTGATCGCAACGGCCGCATGATCGAGGCAATCGAATCGATCGGGCGCGGTGCGGATGCCTTTGAAGGCACGCCCTTTGCGCTGAGGATCGACAGCTAGCTGCCCCATGTCGTTGTTCGATTATCGAGTGCCTTCATTCGCCCAATCTTCATGCCCGTGGCGTACCCGGACAATGAACACGTCGCCGTCGGCTTCGATCCGGTAGACGACAAGATGGGCTTTGAAGGGATGGATACGCATCGGTGGCCTCAATTCAAGCCGCTCTCGCGCTATTCGGGGACTGGCAGCGATCAGGTCAAAGATCGTGAACAACTCGTCATGATACTGTCTGGCCTGCACAGCGCCGAACGGCGCACCCCTTGCTCGGCAATACCGACGATGTCCTCTTCCGCGGCTAAAGAAAGGCGAAATCCCACTACCTATTGCCGGATGGCTTTTCAGCGCCTTTAACCGCCTCCGTGAAAAGCGCGTCCCTGGATCGATTGCCGATGCCACTCTTCAAGCCATCATCGACAAAGCGCTGCATGGCGGCAATCTTGTCGTTGCGCTCCTGATCCCGACGGATCAAATCGCGCACATAATCGCTCGCGTTGGCGTAGCGGCCCGTTTCGGTTTGCGCCTCAACCCAATCTTTCATCGGATCGGGCAATGATACGTTCATCGTTGCCATACTGGCCTCCATATCCCGTCCAGTATGGCCCATTTTGGCAAAGTTTGTCAAAATCTCTTGTGCGGAAATCTCTCTGTGCAAAAGCGTGATCGTCTGATCCGCCCTCCGTCGCCTGGTTTGTTCAAGAGGACAGCGTTTGCCTTTCGATGCCAGACCACTGGTTTGGAGGCTACGTCAACCAGTCCGCGAGCTTCGCCTTGCGCACATCCCGCAGCAGGCTGATGAACCCGTCGGCCTGATATTCTGCCGTCAGCCGGCCCTTCTCCGCCGTCGCGATGCTGGCATCGCCGACGACGCCGTTCGGGTTGAGATCGCCAGCTATCCAGGCAAAGGCGTGGGTGCCGGTGTGGCGCAGCAGCGAGAATTCCTTCTCGGCCTTGGCGACATTGGAAACGAAATTGTCGGCCTTGCCCATGTCGACGAGGTCCGGCCGGAAATGCAGCATCAGCGAGGTCTCGACATCGCCGCCATGGATGCCGTGACGGTCCTCCAGTTCGGTGTACATGCCGGCCGGACGACCAAAACGCTGCCAACTGGTCTTTACCGCCAGCATCTTTTCACGCACGCGCAGTTCGCGCGTGACAATGCCCATGATCTCTTCGTTGCCGCCATGCGAATTGACCACGATCAGCTTGCGCACCCCGGCGCGAGCGATCGACAGGCCAAGCTCGGTCCAGGCTTCTATCAGCGTGGTTGCCGGCAGAGTGAGGGTGCCCGGCGCGTGCAGATGTTCGTTCGACTTGCCCACTGCCTGGACCGGCAGGATGCGGATGTCGAGATCGTCGGGCAGGCTCGAAATAACCGTGTCGAGCATGCCGTTCATGATCGAAGTGTCGGTAGAGACCGGCAGATGTGGCCCATGCTGCTCGATCGCCGCCACCGGCAGCACGGCGATCGTCGCCTCCGGATCGATCGAGGCGTATTCGGTGGTCCGGTAGTCGCCCCACCACACACGTCTTTTGGGTACGGTCATGTCATGCCTCTTCAATGGTCCGGCAGACCTAGCGCGGCAAGCGCGGTCTGTCGATCACCCGGCCGCGATGGCCTCGACCTCGACCTTGAATTCGGGGCGGGCAAAGCCGGAAACGATCATCAGCGTCGAGGCCGGCGCGGGGCTGGAAAACAGCCGGTCGCGGACATCCATATAGGGCCGCAGATGCGCGCGATCGGTGACATAGGTGTTGATGCGCACGATATCCCTCAGACCCAGGCCGGCTTCGCCGAGAATCGCCGCGATGTTTTGAAAGCAGAGTTCGGCCTGCGCGCCGGCGTCTTCGGGAATCTGGTCGTCCGCGGTGATGGCGACCTGACCCGAGCACAGCACCAGCCGCTTGCCAGCCGGCACCTCGACGCCGTGGCTGTAGCGGGCAAAGGGCGGCTTGATCGACTTCGGGGTGAGGAATCTGAACATGGCAATCTCCTGGATGCCGTCAGCCTAAAGCCGGACCCACTACACCTTCAAGATGGCGGTGCATGTTGCCCGGGCGATTATGGACAGCCGTTCAAAAAATAGGCACGATGCCTTCCGTACAGCATGACCCGTCCGCGCTTGGCATGGCAACGTCTTTCAAGCGGGCGGCCCCGGCGCCAGACGCCGGTGGCATGTGTCTTGCTTCTTGAATCTTTGGTGTCGAGCCTGGCGCGTGGCGCGCCGGAGCAAACAGAGGGTGGTGTCGATGTACGGAAAACAGAAGATCTCGGTGGCGGTTGTGGCCCTGCTTGCAGCCAGCACGCTGGGTGCTGCTGCGAATGAGAAAGTCACCTTCGGCACCAACTGGTTGGCCGAGCCGGAGCATGGCGGATATTACCAGTCCGTGGCGGACGGCACCTATGCTGCCTGCGGCCTCGACGTCACCATTATGCAGGGCGGTCCGCAGGTCAGCGGCCGGCCGATGCTGCTGGCCGGCAAGATCGATTTCTACATGGGCGGCAATCTGCTGTCGGCTTTCGATGCCGTCCAGCAAGGCATTCCGATGCGGGTGGTGGCGGCGGATTTCCAGAAGGACCCGCAGGTCATCATGTCCCATCCCGGCGAAGGGCTCGACAAATGGGAGGACCTGAAGAACGCCGACCAGTACATATTGGGTGACGAGGGCGTGCAGACCTTCTTCCAGTGGATGGTCATCGAACTCGGCTTCGATGCCTCCAAGCGCGCGCCCTACACCTACAACACCGCTCCCTTCCTCGCCAACAAGAAGTCGATCCAGCAGGGCTACGTCACCTCCGAGCCGTTCGCGGTCAAGAAGGAAGGCGGCTTCGTGCCGAACCAGTTCCTGCTCGCCGACTATGGCTGGGACACCTACTCGACGACGATCGAGGTGATGCAGGACACGATCGACAAGAAGCCGGAGGTGGTCCAGTGCTTCGTCGATGGCTCCGCCAAGGGCTGGTACAAATATCTCTACGGCGACAACAAGGCCGCCAACGACTTGATCAAGAAAGACAATCCCGACATGAGCGACGAGCAGATCGCGTTCTCGATCGAGCAGATGAAGAAGTTCGGCCTGGCCGATTCCGGCGACACCGAAAAGCTCGGCATCGGCGCCATGACCGACGAGCGGATCAAGAGTTTCTACGACAAGATGGTCAAGGCCAAGGTCACGCCAGCCGGCATCGACATCAAGAAGGCCTACACGCTGACCTTCATCAACAAGGGCGTCGGGCTCGAGCTGAAGAAATAGGCCGGTCCCGGCATGATAAGGGAAAAAGTGGCGCCAGCGCCGGCTGTGTCGGGTACGGCCCCGACGCTTCTGGCGCTGCGCGGCGTCGGCAAGGTATTTTCCAACGGCGTGACGGCGCTCAGCGACGTCGACCTGACCATCCGGGAAGGCGATTTCCTCAGCCTGCTTGGGCCGTCGGGGTGCGGCAAGTCGACGGCGCTGCGGCTGATCGCCGGCCTGTCGACGCCGACCTCCGGCGTGCTCGACTGGCGCGGCGGTGGCTCGCTTGACCGTTCGAACATCGGCTTCGTCTTCCAGGAGCCGACGCTGCTGCCCTGGGCCAATGTTTTCGACAATGTCTGGCTGCCGCTTCGGCTGAAAGGCATTTCGCGCGCCAAGGCGACACCGGCGATCACGGAGATGCTGGCGCGGGTGCACCTGACCGGTTTCGAAGACGCGGTGCCGCGCGAACTGTCCGGCGGCATGAAGATGCGCGTCTCGATCGCGCGCGCAATGGTGACCAAACCGCGCGTGCTGCTGATGGACGAACCGTTCGCGGCACTCGACGAGATCACCCGCTTCAAGCTCAACAACGATCTGCTGGAGCTGTGGCAGGACGAACGCTTCACCGTCGTCTTCGTCACCCACAGCGTCTTTGAAAGCGTGTTCCTCTCCAACCGCGTCGTCGTCATGGCGGCGCGGCCGGGCAGGGTGTTCGACGAACTCGCCATCGAGGCCTCCTATCCGCGCGACGAGGCGTTTCGCACCTCGCCCGACTATGCGGCACTCTGCCGTCAGGCCTCCGATGTGTTGGTCAATGCCATCAATTCAACAGCAGGCGCGCATCATGACGGCCATTGACGAGCGCGTGCTCGAACTCGACCCCGAGGAAGCGCGCCGCGTGCGCCAAGAGCGGTTCGAACGGATCGGCCGCTGGCTGCTGCCGCTAACGATCATGATCCTGGCGATCTGGCTGTGGGATCGCATCTGCGTCTGGAACGCGATTCCGCAATACATCCTGCCGCGCCCGGGCGTGGTGCTGTGGACGCTCTACAACGACGCCGGCCTGCTGTTTTCCTCGCTGCTGGTGACCTTGCGCATCACCTTCCTCAGCCTGGCTCTGGCGGTCGTCGGCGGGGTCGGGCTGGCGGTGCTGTTCGCGCAATCGAAATGGGTCGAGATGTCGTTCTTTCCCTTCGCCATCGTGCTGCAGGTGACGCCGATCGTGGCGATCTTTCCGCTGATCAACATCTATGTGAACGACCAGACGACCAAGCTTCTGCTGTGCGCCTGGATCGTCGCCTTCTTTCCGATCCTGTCCAACACCACGCTTGGCCTCAACTCCGTCGACCGCAATCTGCGCGACATGTTCAAGCTCAATGGCGCGACGCGCTGGCAGCAATTGCGCTATCTCAGGCTGCCGGCCGCGATGCCCTATTTCCTCGGCGGGCTGAAGATCGCCGGCGGCCTGTCGCTGATCGGCGCGGTGGTGGCCGAGTTCGTCGCCGGCACCACCGGCCAGTCGTCCGGCCTTGCCTCGCGCATCATCGAGGCCGGTTACCGGCTCAACGCGCCGCGGCTGTTCGCGGCGCTGTTCCTGATCTCGCTGACCGGCATTTTGATCTTCCTCGTGCTGTCGCTGATTTCGCATCTCATTTTGCGGCGCTGGCACGAAAGCGCACTGAAGCAGGAGCGCTAGGCCCTTGATTCCGAACACAGGTTCATACCGGCTCGCCAATGTCAGGCTTCACGCATCCCTGACCCCAGGCCTTGGCGCTGCTCTCGACAGGGATGGCTTTGCGCTTGCCGACGTCACTATCGCGGACGGCAAAATCGCAGGCATTGCCGCCCACGGTCGTGCAGCGCCTGCTGATGCCGTCGATCTTGGCGGCCGCATCGTGCTGCCATGCTTCGTCGACTGCCACACGCATATCGACAAGGGCCATATCTGGCCGCGAAAGCCCAATCCCGACGGCACGTTCTTGGGCGCGCTGAATGCCGCCGGCGCCGATCGTGTGGCACGCTGGAGCGCCGAGGACGTTGCGAAACGGATGGATTTCTCGCTGCGCTCAGCCTACGCCCATGGCACCAGGGCAATGCGCACGCATCTCGACAGTGTCGCGCCGCAGGAAGAAATCTCCTGGCCGGTGTTCGAGACGATGCGCGAGGCATGGCGCGGCCGCATCGAGTTGCAGGGCGCCTGTTTGCTCGGCATCGAAGGCGTACGCGACAAAAAGTGGTTCGACAGGCTGGCAAAGAGGGTTGCCGCGGCAAAGGGCGTGCTCGGTGTCGTCACCTATATGGTGCCGGACCTCGAAGAACTGCTCGACCATGTCTTCGCGCAAGCGATCAAGCATGGCCTCGATCTCGATTTCCATGCCGACGAGACCGATGACATCTCCGCCATATCGCTGAAGAAGATCGCCGAGGCCGCACTTTGGAACGGTTTCGAAGGAAAGATCCTCGTCGGCCATTGCTGCTCGCTTGCGCGCCAGCCGGAACTCGACGTGCTCGACACGCTGGACAAGGTGGCGAAGGCAGGGCTAGCCGTCGTTTCATTGCCGATGTGCAATCTCTATTTGCAGGATCGGCGCGGCGACGGCACCACGCCGCGCTGGCGTGGTGTGACGCTGCTGCACGAAATGAAGGCGAGGGGCATTGCGGTTGCCGTCGCATCCGACAATACGCGTGACCCATTTTATGCCTATGGCGACCTCGACATGCTGGAGGTCTACCGCATGGCGACGCGCATCCTGCACTTCGATCATCCGGTCGCCGACTGGCCGCAAGCGGTCACCGCGACGCCGGCCAAGGTGATGCGGCTTGATGGCTTCGGCACGCTTGCCGCCGGCGGCGATGCCGATTTTGTCCTGTTCAAAGGCCGAAGCTGGACGGAATTGCTCTCGCGGCCCGAATCGGATCGCATCGTGGTGCGCGGCGGCAAGGCGATCGACCGGCAATTGCCCGACTATGCCGAACTCGACGAACTGATGGTGGAATGATGGACGTTTCGGCGCTCAAACGCGATCTCGAAGGCCTGAAGGTCGACGACAATCCGGCCATCGTCCAGCAGAAGAGCCGTGACTTCTACTGGTACAGCCCGGTGCTGAAGCAGCAGCTAGACCATGTCACCGGCGATCTGATCGTGACGCCGAGGAACGAGGCTGAACTGATCCGTGTGCTTGCGGCCTGTCATCGCCATGGCGTGCCGGTGACGCCGCGCGGCAGCGGCACCGGCAATTACGGCCAGGCGATGCCGCTTTCGGGCGGCGTCGTGCTCAACCTCGCCGAGATGAACGAGATCAACTCGATCGCGCCAGGTCGCGTGGTGACCGGACCGGGGGCCATTCTGGCCGATATCGATAAGGCGACGCGGGCGCATTCCGGGCAGGAGCTGCGGCTGTCGCCGTCCACCTACAACACCGCCTCGATCGGCGGCTTCATCGCCGGCGGTTCGGGCGGCGTCGGCTCGATCAATTTCGGCGGCCTGCGCGACTTCGGCAATGTGCTGCGGCTGCGCGTGGTGACGATGGAAGCCGAGCCGAAAGCGCTCGAACTCACCGGCGAGGATCTGCACAAGGTGACCCATGCCTACGGCACCAACGGCATCATATCGGAGGTCGAGATGCCGCTGACCGCGGCTTATGAATGGATCGACGTCGTCGTCGGCTTCGACGCTTTCATGGATGCGGCGCGCTATGGCAATGCGCTGGCCTGTCAGGACGGTATCCTGACCAAGCTGATCACGCCGATAGCGGCACCCGTGCCGCAGCTCTATTTCAAGCGGCACCAGAAATTCCTGAAGCAGGGGCAAAGCATCTGCGTCGTCATGGTGGCGCGGCATGGGCTCGATGCCTTCCTGGCCTTCACCAGGCGTGCCGGTGGCGAGGTGATCTTCAATGCAGCCTCAGCGACGCCGGACGAGAAAAAGGGCCTGCCGCCGGCCTATGAACTGGCCTGGAACCACACCACGCTGAGGGCACTGCGCGTCGATCCTTCGATCACCTATCTGCAGTCGCTCTATCCCTTCCCCAACCAGCTCGCGCTGGTCGAAAAGATGGATGCGATGTTTCCGGGCGAGGTATTCTCGCATCTGGAATTCGTGCGGCTGGATGGCAACATCACCTGTTTCGGCTTGTCGCTGGTCAAGTTCACCACCGAGGCGCGGCTCGACGAGATCGTGCGCCTGCACGAGGAGAATGGCTGCCCGATCTTCAACCCGCACCGCTACACGCTGGAAGAGGGCGGCATGAAGCAGACGGATGCCGTGCAGCTTGCCTTCAAGCGCGAAACCGATCCGCAAGGCCTGCTCAACCCCGGCAAGATGATCGCCTGGGAAAACCCGGACTACGACTACCGTTCGGGCCGGACGTTCTTGTTCAAGGGGTTGCAGAGGGCGGGATGAGGAGAGGTTCGCGCTTGAACACCCCCCTCTGTCCTGCCGGACATCTCCCCCGCAAGGGGGGAGATTGGCAGCTTCTGAGTCTCGACCATTCTGTGGCGTTGACAGTTGGCGAAAGCAATGCGGCAGTCCGATCTCCCCCCTTGCGGGGGAGATGCCCGGCAGGGCAGAGGGGGGTGCCTCGCACTGACCTTGCGGATATTCCCCTGTGAACATCCTCGTCCTTTACGCGCATCCGGTCGAGACCAGCTTCAATGCCGGCCTGCACCGCATGATCGTAGAGCGGTTGACGGCGGCGGGCCATACGGTCGATGACTGCGACCTCTACGCGGAGGATTTCGATCCGCGGATGACGCGGCAGGAAAGGCTGGACTACCACAATCCGCGCGGCGCCGCTGACGCTGCCGCACCTTATGTCGAACGCCTGCTGCGAGCCGATGCGCTGGTGCTTTCCTATCCGGTCTGGAACTATGGCTTTCCAGCGATACTGAAAGGCTTTTTCGATCGCGTCTTCCTTCCCGGCGTGTCGTTCAAGCTGGTCGACGGCAAGGCGCAGCCGTCGCTGCACAACATACGCAAGGTTGCGGCGGTGACCACTTATGGCGGCAGCCGGTTCCGCGCCATGCTGATGGGCGATCCGCCGCGCAAACTGATCAAGCGCATGCTGCGCGCCACCGTCAAACCGGGCGCGCCGGTGACCTACCTCGCGCACTACGCGATGAATCTCTCGACCGATGACACACGGCGGAAATTCATTGCCAAGGTCGCGGCCAGCATGGATGCCTTCTGATGCGTGCGCTGGTGGTCTACTGCCATCCGGTGCCCGACAGCTTCTGTGCGGCCATTCGCGACAGCGCCGTCGAGGTGCTGATGCGACGAGGCTGGGAGGTGCGGCTGCTCGACCTCTATGCCGAGAAGTTCGACCCGGTGATGGGTTGCGACGAGCGACGCTCCTACAATGACCAGGCGCCGCAGGACCCGGCGCTGAAGCCGCATTTCGAGCTGCTCAACTGGGCCGAAGCGATCCTGTTTGTATATCCGACCTGGTGGTACGGACTGCCGGCGATGCTGAAGGGCTGGCTCGACCGGGTGTGGGCGACGGACGTCGCCTTCAAGCTGCCGGCCGGCAAGGGGCGGATCAAGTCGCTGATGACGCATGTGACCAAGGTCGGTGTCATCACCACCTGCGGCGCCCCGACCTGGTGGAGCGTCGTCGTCGGCCAGCCGGGACGCAAGACCCTGCTGCGCGGCATGCGGGCGCTGTGCGCGACGCGCTGCCGGACGTTTTTCCTGGCGCACTATTTGATGGATGCCTCGACGCCGGCGACAAGGGCGGCGTTTCTGGCGAAGGTGCGGGTAAAGCTGGAGCGGTTTTGAGAAGCGGGGTCTCGTAGGGCGCTATCCCCACCCCGTCCCGCAATCTCCGCTCTGCTCCGACCGCGAGCCGACCCTCCCCACAAGGGGGAGGGTAAGAGGCGCTACATCTTCACCCGCTCGGCCTTCGGATCATACATCGGCTTCAGCGAGGCTTCCGCCGCAAAGCGCTCGCCGGCGATCTCGATTTCGTAGGATGAAGCCAGCACATCCGCTTCGCTCTCGCCCTCGGATGGCACATAGCCTAGCCCGACCGCGCCGCCGAGATGATGGCCGTAATTGCCTGAAGTGATCGGGCCGACGATCTTGCCGTCGCGCAGGATCGCTTCGTTGTGGAAGAGCAGGGGCTCTGGATCCTTCAGGCGGAACTGGACGAGCCGGCGTGACAGGCCGGCTTCCTTCTTGCGCAGCACGGCATCGCGGCCGATGAAGTCGCCTTTGGCGGTCTTCACCGCGAAGCCAAGGCCGGCTTCCAGCACATTGTCCTCGTCGGTGATGTCATGGCCGAAATGCCGGAACGCTTTTTCGATGCGGCAGGAATCCAGCGTGTGCAGGCCGCAGAGTTTCAGCCCGACATCCGCACCGGCCTCCTCGATCGCCTCGAAGACATGAGCCGCCTGATCGGTCGAGACATAGAGTTCCCAGCCGAGCTCGCCGACATAGGTGACGCGGTGGGCGCGGGCCAGGCCCATGCCGATCTCGATCTCCTGGAACATGCCGAACGGATTTTTATCATTGGAAAAATCGTTGGGGCTGACCTTCTGGATCAGCTTTCTTGCGTCCGGGCCCATCAGGCAGAGCACGCTTTCGGCCGCCGTCACGTCTGTGATGACGACGAACTCGTCGGTGACGTGCTTGCGCAGCCAAGCGAGATCGCGCTGCAGCGTGGCGCCTGGGACGACGAGGAAGAAAACCGTCTCGGACAACCGCGAGACCGTCAGATCGCTCTCGATGCCGCCGCGCTGGTTGAGCATCTGGGTGTAGACGATCTTGCCCGGCGCGACATCCATATCGTTGGCGCAGAGCTTTTGCAGGAAAGCACAGGCGTCGCGGCCCTCGACACGGATCTTGCCGAACGAGGTCATGTCGAACAGGCCGACGCCGTTCCTGACCGCGAGGTGTTCTTCGCGCTGGTTGTCGAACCAGTTCTGGCGCTTCCAGGAATAGCGGTATTCGCGCTCCTGGCCCTCGCGGGCGAACCAGTTGGCGCGCTCCCAGCCGGCGACTTCGCCGAACACGGCGCCGCGCGCCTTCAGATGCTCGTGCAGCGGCGAACGCCTGACATTCCTCGAGGTCGCCATCTGGCGGTAAGGAAAATGGTCGGCATAGAGCAGGCCGAGCGTTTCGGAGACGCGCTCCTTGAGGTAGCGGCGGTTCTTCTGGAACGGCTGGGCGCGGCGGATGTCGACTTCCCAGAGATCGAAGGGAGCTTCGCCGTCATTGATCCACTGCGCCAGCGCCATGCCGGCGCCGCCGGAGGAGACGATGCCGATCGAATTATAGCCGGTCGCCATCCAATAGCCGGACAGTTCCGGCGCCTCGCCGAGATAGTAGCGGTCGTCGGGCGTAAAACTCTCAGGACCGTTGAAGAAGGTGTGGATGCCGGCGGTCGCCAGCATCGGCATGCGGTTGACGCCCATTTCGAGGATCGGCTCGAAATGCTCCATGTCCTCCGGCAACTGGTCGAAGCAGAAATCCTCGCTTATGCCGTCCATGCCCCAGGGTTTTGCCACCGGCTCGAAAGCGCCCAGCATCATCTTGCCGGCGTCCTCCTTGTAGTAGGCGCACTCGTCGGGCACGCGCAGCACCGGCAGGCGGGTGAGGCCGGGGATCGGTTCGGTGACGAGGTAAAAATGCTCGCAGGCATGCAGCGGGATGGTGACACCGTTCTGCGCTCCCAGTTCGCGCGCCCACATGCCGGCGCAGTTGACGACGATGTCGGCTTCGATCGTGCCTTGGTCTTCGCCCTGTGCCCAGGACACGCCGCTGACGCGGCCGGCCTTGGTATGGACCTTGGTGACCTTCACATTCTCGACGATGGTGGCGCCGCGCTGGCGCGCGCCCTTGGCCAGGGCCATGGCGATGTTGGCGGGGTCGCATTGGCCGTCGAGCGGCAGATGCACGGCACCGACGACATCGGAAACATTGAGATGCGGGTACATCTCGCTGACTTCCCTGGGCGAAATCTCACGCACGTCGACATCGAAGGCACGCGCCAGCGACGCTTGCCTGTAGATCTCGTGCTTGCGCTCCTCGGTCAGCGCCACGGTGATCGAACCGACCTGGCGCATGCCGGTGCCGACCTCGGTCTCGGCTTCCAGCTTGACGTAGAGATCGGCGGAATATTTGGCCAGCCGTGTCATGTTCTGCGAACCGCGCAACTGGCCGATCAGGCCGGCGGCGTGCCATGTCGTGCCCGACGTCAGCTGTTTGCGTTCGAGAAGCACGATGTCAGTCCAGCCGAGCTTGGCCAGGTGATAGGCGACCGAACAGCCGGAAACGCCGCCGCCGATGATGACCGCTCTTGCTTTGGCGGGAACTGCCTTGGCGGTCATGCTGCCTCGCGACGGTAGCTGAAAGCAAAGCGGCGCAGACGAAGTGCAGCTTCCTGCAGCACGGGTTCGGGCTGGCAGAGGCTGATGCGAATGTGGCCGGCGGCCGCCTCGCCGAAGCTGGAGCCGGGCATCACGCCAACCTTTTCGTTGTCGAGCAGGGCCCAGGCGAATTTCTCGTCGTCCGGTTCGACGGCCGAGATGTCGAGCATGACATACATGCCGCCCTCCGAACCGCGCACGGTGACATCGTTCATGCCCCGCACGGCGTCGAGCAAGACGGTGCGGCGTGCCGCGTAACGTTCGGCGATCTCCTTGACGCCGTAACGGTTCTCCAGTGCCTCGGAACAAGCGATCGAGATGAAGGCCGGCAGGCCGTAGGTCGTCACCAGATTGAGATTGATCATGAGCGTGATCATCTCCTCCGGCCCAGTCAGCCAGCCCATGCGCCAGCCGGTCATGCCGTGGCTCTTGGACATCGAATTGATGACCAGCGTACGCTCGGCCATCCCTGGCAGCGAACGCGGCGAGACGTGCTCGCCGCCGCCGAGCGTCCAGTAGACTTCGTCCGACAGCAGCCAGAGGTCGTGCTCCCGGCAGACTTCTGCCAACTGCTCCAGCCGCTCGCGCGAATAGACAGCTCCTGTCGGATTGTTCGGCGTGTTGATCAGGACGGCGCGCGTGTTCGGCCGGATTGCCGCGCGGATCATGTCGGCACGCGGCTGGAAGCCATCCTCGGCCGGTGTCTCAACGACGGTGAAATCAGCGCCTGCGGCGCTGAACGTGTTGGGATAGGTGGCATAATAGGGCGCCACGACGATGGCGTGATCGCCCTGGTCGAGCACGCCCTGCACGGCGGCGTAGAGTGCGGCCTGGCCACCCGGTGTGGCGATCACCTGATCCGGCGACGTCTCGACGCCGGTGCAGGCGGTCGAGGCCGCCGCCATCGCCCTGCGCAGGCGCGGCAAGCCGGGAAGCGGGGTGTAGTGATGATTGCTGCCGCGAACCGCGGTCACACAGGCTTCGATGGTCTGCGAAGGCGTGTCGAAATCATGGTCGCCGACCGACAGCATGATGATGTCTTCGCCGGCCTCCTTGCGCGTCCAGGCGGCGAAATGGACTTCCCAGCCGTCCTTGCCCGAAGGCACGATGCCGGAAATACGCGATGATGGTCTAGGCATGCAAAACTCCCGAAATTTCGTAGCCGGCCTGTTCGAGCCGGTCGCGCAGGGCGGCGATGTGCGGCGGTCCGACTTCGCAGCAGCCGCCAACGATGCTTGCCCCAGCCTCGACCCAGCCGATCGCCTGGTCGGCATAGGCATCCGGGCCAAGGTCGTGACGGGCGTGCAGCACATCGACGGTGCCGCCGTGCTTGAGTGCTTCGGTTGAAGTGAAGCCATTGGCGTAGGCGCCGACCGGGCCGCCGAGGTCGATCAGTTCAGGCAAAGCCGCGGCGATTGCTTCCGGCCGGCAGCAATTGACCAGCCGCGCGGCGACTGCCAGGCCATCGAGCGCGCCTGCCGCGGCGGCTATTGTCTCGCCGCTGCGCAGCCGTGGCTTGCCGTGGTCGGCCAGCGTCCACGACACCCATACCGGCTTGCCGCTTTCCGATGCCGCGGTGACCGCCGCGCGGGCTTCGTCCGCCGACGCCATGGTTTCACACAGGAACAGGTCGACGCCATCGGCCTGCTCGGCAACGATGCGGCGGTAAATATCGAGCGTGTCCTCGAAGGAAATGGTCAGTGCCGGTGCATAGCTGCCGAAAAGCGGCGACAGGCAGCCGGCGATGGCTGCATCGCCGGCCTCGTCGCGGGCCTGCCTGGCCAATTCGATGCCGCGCTTCTGCAATGGCTTGAAGAGGTCTTCCGCGCCCTCGCGCGCCAGGCGTTCGGGTGTCGCAGAATAGGTGTTGATGGTGATGACACGTGCGCCGGCACGGATGAATTCCGCGTGCAGGTCGCGCACCAAATCGGGTTCGTCGATCAGCACCCTGGCCGACCAAAGCGGTGTCGGCTCGGATTTGCTGCGGCGGACCAGTTCCTGGCCCATCCCGCCATCGGTGAGGATGATTTTCTTCATGCGCGCAGCCTTTCGTTCTTCGGATCCCACAGCGGTTCATCCTTCTGCACGATCGCCTGAAAGCGGTCACCGAAGATTTCGACCTCGACTGATGTACCTGGTTCGGCCAGGTCGGCGCGCAGCATGCCGAGTGCGATCGACTTGTCGATGCGATGACCCCAGCCGCCCGACGTCGTCTCGCCGACGATCTTGCCGTCATGCCAGAGTGTAGAAACTGACGGAGCGTCGCAATCGCCGGGGTTTTCCACCACCAGCGTGACGAAGCGCTTCTTCACGCCTTGCTGCTTTTCGTTCTGGAGTGCCGCCTTGCCGCGGAAGTCGGGCTTGTCCCATTTGACGAAGCGCTCCAACCCGCCCTGCAGGATCGAATAGTCGGTCGACAGGTCGCCCTTCCAGGTGCGGTAGCCTTTTTCGAGCCTGAGCGAATCCAGCGCATACATGCCGAACGGCTTCAGCCCATGCTGTTGTCCCGCCGCGCAGATGGCATCGAAGATGGCGGCGGTGTCGTCGATCCTGGTGTGGATTTCCCAGCCGAGTTCGCCGGCGAAGGAGACGCGCACGAGTTTGGCCCAGCGACCGGCGATCTTTGTCTCCTGATGCGTCAGCCATGGCAGAGTGAGGTCGGCTTCGCAGACATCAGCGAGGATTTTTCGCGAGTTCGGGCCTGCCAGGATCTGGGTCGAGAATTCCTCGGTCCGATCGATCAGCTTGAAGGTCGCATCTTCAGGCATGCGCGATTTCAGCCACTCGAAATCATGCCATTGCGCGACCGCCGCGGTGATCAGCGTCATCAGGTTGTCGTCGTGGCGCACCACGGACATTTCGGTGACGATACGGCCCTTGTCGTCGGCGAAATAGGCCAGGCCGATGCGGCCTGGCTTCGGCACCAGCCCAGTGACCTGCAGGCTCAGCCATTCGGCGGCACCCGGGCCTTCGAGGTTGAAGCGCGAGAAGCCCGGCAGGTCCAAAATGCCGGCGGCATCGCGCACGGCCAGGCATTCTTCACGCACACGATGGTGCCAGGGTCCTTCGCGGCGGAAGGTCAGCGTGGCTTCCTCTGAAATATCATCGCCCTCTTGCGCATACCAGGTGGCGCGCTCCCAGCCATTATAGGCGTCGAAGCGGCCGCCGAGCGCCTTGATGCGATCGTGGATCGGCGACAGCTTGCGGTCGCGGCCTTCCGGCCAGGCATGGCGCGGGAACTGGATGGCGTATTCGTTGCCGTAGATCTCCATGCCCTTGGCGACGCAATAGTCCGGCGCCGCGGCAAAGGAGGTGAAGCGGCGCGGGTCGCATGACCACATGTCCCATTCGGTCTGGCCCTCTGTCACCCATTCGGCCAGCACCTTGCCGGCGCCGCCGCCCTGGGCGATGCCGAAGGTGAAGACGCAGGCCTCGAAGGCATTGGGAACGCCGGGCATCGGGCCGATCAGCGGATTGCCGTCCGGCGTGTAGGGGATCGGGCCATTGATGACCTTGGACAGGCCGGCGGTGCCCAGGATCGGCACGCGGGCGACGGCGTCGGCCAGATAATGTTCGAGCCGGTCGAGATCGTCGGGGAACAGCTGGAAGGAAAAATCCTCCGGCATCGGGTCGTTGTGGGTGGCCCAATGCGCGCGGCAATTGCGCTCATAGGGGCCGAGATTCATGCCGTTCTTCTCCTGGCGAAGATAGTAGGAGGTGTCGACGTCGCGCAGCAGCGGCAGTTTCTTCCCCTGTTCCTTCGACCATGCCGCCAGTTCGGGAATCTCCTCGAACAAAATGTACTGATGGCTCATCACCATCATCGGCACGTCGCGGCCGAACATCCGGCCGACTTCGGCGGCGCGGTAGCCGGCGGCATTGACGACGATCTCGCAGCGGATCTCACCTTGTGCCGTCTCGACCACCCATTCGTCGTTCTCACGGCGCACGCCTGTGACCGGGCAGAAGCGGATGATCTTCGCGCCCATGTCGCGCGCACCCTTGGCCAGCGCCTGGGTGAGCTGCGCCGGATCGATGTCGCCGTCGCTCGGGTCGTAGAGCGCGCCTTTCAGGTCATGCGTCTCGATGAAGGGATAGCGACGCTGGATCTCGTCGACACCGACAATGTCGATGTCCATGCCCTGGTAGAGGCCCATGCCCTTGGCGCGCTGAAATTCCTGCATGCGCTCTTTCGTGTGGGCAAGGCGCAGCGAGCCGGTGACGTGATAGTTCATGGGATAGTCGACCGCGTCGGCCAGCCCGCGATAAAGCTCGGTCGAATAGCGCTGCATGTTCATCAGCGACCAGGACGAGGAGAAAGTCGGCACGTTGCCAGCGGCATGCCAGGTCGAGCCCGAAGTCAGCTCGTTCTTTTCCAAGAGCACGCAGTCGGTCCAGCCCGCCTTGGCGAGATGGTAGAGCGAGGAGGTGCCGACGGCACCGCCTCCGATGATCACCACGCGCGCCGTGCTCGGCAAACCCGCCATGTTCTTCTCCAAACTTGAACTCAATAGACGGGTGGTGAAACCACCCAGATGACAATTGCCGGCTCGGCACCCGGATTGCGCCAGCGGTAGGGCTTGCCTTCGAAGCGAAAGGAGTCGCCCTCGCCAAGCCGATGCCAGACACCTCCGATCTCGATGTCGAACAGTCCGGACGCGACGTATCCGGCTTCCTCGGTCGGTCGCTGCGCCTCGGCCTTCAGTTCCGCGCCCGGCGCGAAGACCGACCGCACCATCTCGAAGCTACCGCCGAGATCGGGCGACAGAAGCTCCTCCACCAGGCCGGATTCGCTTGTGCCAAGCGTGCGGCGCCTGCCGGCACGCACGACCACGCCGCGCTCGCTTTCGACAGGCACGTCATGGCTGAAGAACAGGCTGATCGGCACGCCGAACAGTTCGGCGAAGGCTCGGAGGTCACCGAGCGATGGAATCGACAGGCCGCGCTCGACCTGGCTGACCCAGCCGACCGAACGGCCAAGCTTCAGGCCGATCTCGGCGAGCGTCAGCCCGCGCGCCTTGCGCAGGGCCCTGATATCGCCGGCCAGCACGCGTTCGTCAGGTCCCTGCAATGTTCTTGCGGTAGTCGAAGGCAAAACGCTCTCTTCATGAAAAAATACCGTCAAATTTCATGAGAAATCAAGCTCATGAAAAAATCAAGTAGATTTTCACGGATGCACAAGATTTGCTTGCGCGATTTTGACGGTTCATGCAAAGGCTCCGCCGAGAGCGGCGAGTGGGGACGTCCGATCGAGACAAAGGGTAAGGGACGGCCCATGCTGGAAAATAACCCCCGAATCGCGGGCGATGCCGAGATTGTCGACGAGGCGATCCTGTCGCGCCGTTCGGTGCGCGCATTCCTGCCCGACATGGTCGACGACGACACCATCCGCGCCATTCTGGCGGTTGCGGCGCGCGCCCCATCCGGCACCAACATGCAGCCATGGAAAGTCTATGTCACCAAGGGCGAGAGCAAGCAGCGGATATCAGACGCCATTCTCAATTCCGGCATTCGCGCCGAAAAAGCCGATTGGGACGAGTACCGGTATTATCCCACCCAGTTCTTCGAGCCGTATCTGACCCGCCGCCGCGCCAACGGTTTCGGCCTCTATGGCGCGCTCGGCATTGGTCGCCGCGAGGTCGACAAGATGCGCGCCCAGCACGACCGCAACTTCGTCTTCTTCGACGCTCCGGTCGGCATGATCTTCACCATCGACCGCCGCCTCAACCAGGGCTCGTGGATCGACTACGGCATGTTCCTGCAGAACATCATGGTCGCAGCTAGAGGCAGGGGTCTGCACACCTGTCCGCAGGCGGCCTTCGCGCCCTATCACCGGCAGATCAGGCCGGTGCTCGACATTCCGGACGAAGAGATCGTCGTCTGCGGCATGGCGGTTGGTTACGAAGATACGTCAAAGCCTGAAAACGCCTTCCGCACCGACCGCGTGCCGCTGGAAGAGTGGGTGACGTTCAGCGAGTAAGCCAGCCAGCTTCATTCCGTGTTCATCTGTGCGCCGTGGCCGCTGACATGGACGCCGTCTTGCGGCGTCAGCTTGAGGTAGGCAAGCAGCGCGCAGAGCGTGATGACGCCCTCGATCACGAACAGGATGCGAAAGTCGTCGGCGACGGCAGGGCCGCCACCGGCCAGAAACGACAGTGCCGCGGCGGCCAGGCCAACGCTGATCGCCACTGCCAGCTGCCATAATATGTAATAGAGCGCGCTGAAACGGGCGAGCTGCTCGGGCGCTATGTCGGAGTAGGCTAGATTGCCGGTCGAGGCCCATTGCGCGGAGCGGAAGACGCCGAAGACGAAGATGTAGGTGAGCACGATCCATACCGGCGTCGTCGCCTGCATCAGCGCGAAGCCGGCAACCAGGGCGGCGACGATGGGCGTGTTGTAGACCAGCACGCGGCGAAAGCCGAAACGGTTGAGGACACGCGGCATGAAGAACCGCATGGCCACCGAGCCGACCGCGGCGACGAAGGTCAGCGATCCCGCCTGCACCGCGCTCATGCCGAAGCCGAGCTGGAACATCAAGGGCAGCAGGAACACCACCGAGCTGAGCCCGATCGTATCCAGCCCGCCGCCGGTGAGGAACGAAATGCGGAAGGTACGGATGCGCAACAGCTTGAGATCGAGCAGCGGATTGCGCACGCGCAGGCAGTAGAACGAGGCGATGGTCAGGATGACGAGCGCCAGCGCCAGTTCGGCGGCGATGATGCCGCCCGCGGCATCCTTGGCGGCAAGCGAATCCATGCCGAAGACCAGCAGCACCATGCCGCTGCCGACCAGCAGGAAGCCCGGAAAATCGAACGGCGTGCGCACCGGCTTGGTCATCGTCGGAAATAGCGAGGCGGCAAGAATTGCCGCCGCCAGCGCGAACGGCACGTTGATGAAGAAGATCCAGCGCCAGGAAATGTAGGTGGTCAGCGCGCCGCCGACGAGCGGACCGACCAACGGTCCGGACTGGCCGGCCAGCGAGATGTACATGTTGATCTTCAGCGTTCGGCTGCGCGGAAAGGTCGACAGGATGACGACCTGGCCGAGCGTGCCCATCAGCGCGCCACCAAACCCTTGCAGGGCGCGTGCGCCAACCAGCATCCAGATATCGTTCGACAGTCCGCACAGCGCCGACGAGGCGGCGAACACCAGCAAGGCAAAGCAGTAGACGTTGCGCAGGCCGAAGCGGTCGGCGGCCCAACCACCAAGCGGCATCGAGATGATCAGGCTGGCGACATAGACGGTGATGAGCAGGCCGAGCTGGCTGGGCGGACGGCCGAGACTTTCGCTGATGCCGGGCAGCGCCGTCACCACGACATTCTGGTCGAGGCTGGTCATGAACACGCCGCAGGCGACCGTCAGCGGCAGCAGGAGCAACGCTCTGGCCGGCACATCGGCGCAATCCGTGGCGCCGGCGGATAGTTCTGCGGTCATGGAGATGTTCGAACCAAACGAATGTGCCGACTCTGAGACGGGATTTACCCCTTGGACCGGCCTGGCGGTCATGTTTCCAACCATGAGCGCCCGAGGCGCGATTCTCTAGCGGCAGAACCGGCTGGCGTTGATGCCAGAAGTGACGCGGCGCCCTGGCCGACAGGGCGCCTACTGCACCTCGTAGCCGACTTCCTCGCTGGCATGGCAGAGCGCCTTCCAGAACGAGCGTGCGAATGAGCGGAAGACATAGATGTCGAACTGGTCGGCGCCGGTGCGCTGGATCTGGGCGAAGATGTCGTGATGGGTGGTCGAGCGGCCGGCGCCGATGGGAAAGGCCGGCAGCGAAAAGTCGATGGCGAAGAATTTCGCCAGCACCCATTCAGCCTTAGGCCCGGCAATGCGGATGGCGGTGCGGCCATGTGAAAGATCGGTCACGGTGCCGATGGCCGGCGTTACCACTTTGGCAAAGGCGGGGGCCAACCCTTCGGCCTCGTCGGCGATAGTGAACTTTCCCGGCGCGAAGCCGAACACCGATTTCACGCCGTCGCTCAAGCCGCCGCCTGCGCCATCGGGCAGAGCAAGCCCGGTGACGGTGCGGATGGCTGCTATCAGCTTCTTCTCCTCGCCGGGCCACGCTGCCAGCTGCACGATCGAGCCAGGCCGCGTCTCGGTCAGGATGATCTCGACGCCATGCTCGAAATTGCCGTGTGAGCCGACGTGAAATTCCGGTTCGAGTGGCGACAAGGGTTCGGGTGACTGGCGCTCAACCATGCATGCGGCTCCCGTCCGGATCGAAGAAGTGGTTGGAGACGATCTCGACCGGTCCAAAGCGGTTGCGCAAGGGATCGGAGACATGGGCGCGCGTGCCCTGCCGTGCCTTGCCGCCCTTGACCAGCGCCAGCGCGATATGCTTGCCGAGCGCCGGCGAATAGCAGCAGGCGGTAATATGGCCGATGGAGTCGTGCGGATTGGCTTCGTCAACCTCCTCGACGATGTGGGCGCCACCGTTGAGCGGCCGGTTATCGAGGGCGATCAGGCCGACCAGTTCGAGGCGGTCCGATGCGATCAAGCCTTCGCGGTCCATCATCGCCGAGCCGATGAAAGGCTTCTTCTTCGACAGCATCCAGTCGAGATGCAGGTCACGTGCCGTGGTGCGGCCGTCGATCTCGGCGCCGGTGACATGGCCTTTTTCGATGCGCATGGTGCCTAGAGCCTCAAGGCCGTAGGTGACCAACCCGAACGGCTTGCCGGCCTCGACAAGCGCTTCCCAGACATGGGTGCCGTAGCCGGCGCCGGAATAGACCTCGAACGCCATTTCACCGGAGAAGGACAGCCGGCAAATCATCACCGGCACGCCTGCTATCTCGCCGCGCACGATGCCCATGAAGGGCAAAGTGGCGTTGTCGACCGATGTGCCGGTGACACAGGCGGCGAGGATCTGCCTGGCCTTCGGGCCGCCGATCGCGGCACCCGCCCATTCGTCGGTCACCGAGGTGACATGCACCTTCAGCTCCGGCCAGATCACGTCGAGGAAATATTCCAGATGCTGCATCACCTTGCCGGCATTGGCCGTGGTGGTGGTCATCAGAAAATCCTGCTCGCCGAGCCGCCATGTGGTGCCGTCGTCGAAGGCAAGGCCGTCCTCGCGCAGCATCAGGCCGTAACGTGCCTTGCCGACGGCCAGCGTCGAAAACATGTTGGTGTAGACACGGTCGAGGAATGCGGCGGCGTCGGGGCCCTGCACGGCGATCTTGCCCAATGTCGAGACATCGACGATGCCGGCGCTTTCGCGTGTCGCCTTGGCTTCGCGCACATAGGCCTGCTCGACCGTTTCGCCTGAAAGCCCGTAGATCATAGGGCGATACCAGAGGCCGGCGGAATACATCGTCGCGCCATTGGCCAGATGCCAGTCATGCATCGGCGTCAGTCGCTCGGGCTTCAGGTCGCCGAAGCGTTCCGCCGCCAGCGAGCCGATCGACACCGGCGCAAAAGGCGGCCGGAAGCGTGTCGTGCCAACCTCGGGGATCGGCTTGCCCAGCGCTTCGGCCATGATGGCCAAGCCAGGCACGTTGGAGCTCTTGCCCTGGTCGGTCGCCATGCCGAGCGTGGTGTAGCGCTTGAGATGCTCGACCGAGACGAAGCCTTCGCGGTGTGCAAGTCGCACGTCTTCTGCCGTGACGTCGTGCTGGAAATCGACAAAGCTCTTGCCCTTGGCCCTGATCTCGAACACCGGTGCCGGATCGGGATCGCCAGGTGCTGCTTCGACCGTCGGCAGCACGGCCGGCGTGCTCGTTCCACCGGCGGCGGCGAGGCCGGCGGCGCGGCCTTCGGCGATGGCCTCGGCGGTGGAAAAACTGCCAGTGAAAGCGCCGGCGCCAATCCAGCTCTGTGTCGGCTTTGGCGGCAGGAAAGCTTGCCGCGCGGCGTTCCATTCCGCCTTGGCACCGGCCTGGCTGGCCAGATGGATGGTCGGCGACCAGCCGCCCGACATCAGCAGGCAATCGGCGTGGATGCTGCGGGCATCACCGATGAGCGTGCCATTGGTCATGTCGAAGCGCTGCAGTTTGAGGCCGGACAGCGCCTTGCCGCCTTCGGTGGCGACGACGGCATGGCCGGCGAAGATCTCGGCCTCCGCTTCCGCGGCCAGCTTGCGCATCTCCGGCGAAAGTTCCGGCCTGACATCGGCGATGGCGACGACCGCGGCACCGGCCTTCTTCAAGGCGACGGCCGCCCGATAGGCACTGTCATTGTTGGTGAACAGTGCGATCCGCTCGCCCGGCAGCACGCCGAATTCGTTGGCATAGCGCTCGGCTGCATGCGCCAGCATCACGCCTGGCCGGTCATTGCCGGGGAAGACCAGCGGCCGCTCGAACGCACCAGTGGCCAGGACCACGGATTTGGCGCGGATCGCCCAATAGCGATGGCGCGGCTCGCCCTTGCCTGGCTGATCCTTGTGGTCGCTGACCCGTTCGAGCGCGGCAAGCGTGTTGTTGTCGTAATAACCCCACACCGTGGTGCGCGGCAAAAGCCGGACATTGTCGCGGCCTTCGAGCTGGGCGACGGTGCGACGGGCCCAGTCTGCGGCCGGCGCGCCGTCGATCGTCTCATCGGACCAGTTGGCCGAGCCGCCGAAACGCGGCTCGAGATCGGCCAGCATGACGCGCGCGCCCTGATCGGCGGCGGCCTTGGCGGCCATCAGTCCGGCCGGGCCGGAGCCGACCACCAGCACCTCGCAAAAGGCGTTCATGCGTTCGTAGCGGGCCGGGTCCTTCGCCGATCCGGCACTGCCGAGACCGGCTGCGCGGCGGATGAAGTGTTCGCAGAACATCCAGAAGCGCGTGCCTTTGAGCGGACCGAACACCGGTCCCATGAAGGTCTTGTAGTAGAACCCGGCCGACAGGATCTTGCCGCCGAGCTGGTTGACGGCGTTGATGTCCCAGGCAAGCGAGGGGAAGCGGTTCTGGCTGATGGCAACCAGGCCGTCATGGATCTCGACCATGGTCGCCGGGATGTTGGGTTCACGAACCTCGCCCTTCAGCACCGTTACCAGCGCATTGGGCTCCTCGACGCCGGCAGTCAGCAATCCGCGCGGGCGGTGGTATTTGAACGAGCGGCCGTACAGCGTGACGCCCTTGGCCAGCAGGGCTGACGCCAGCGTGTCGCCGGCATGGCCGGTGTAGGATGCGCCATCGAAGGTGAAGCGGATGGTTTTCAGCCGGTCGATGCGGCCGCCGGTGTCGGTGCGGCGCGGGCTCATGACTTGTCCTCCGCCTTGCGGCGCGCGGCGGAGCCATGATCGCCGCGCCCTTGATGATCACCGCGCACAAAAGCAACGCTGGAAATCTCATGCGTCAGCGTGTTGCGCACGACGCGCAGATGCGTGCGGCAACCGCCGGAATGCTGCCAGATCTCGTTGTGATCCCCGGCCGGGTTCAGCCTGTCATAGACATAGGCGTTCCACGCCTCGAAATTCTGCGAGGCGGGGTCGGGGCGCTCACGGTTGCCGTCACCCTGATAGGTGAACTCGATGACGTCGCGCGGGCCGCAATAGGGGCAAGTGATCAACATTGAACTCTACCTAATGCCTAATGCAGCCGCGGGTTTGCACCCTGGCCCTTGTCGTCGATCACCAGGCCGCGGTGGAAGCGGTCGAGGGTGAAGGGGGCGTTGAGATCGTGCGGCTGGTCCTTGGCGATGGTCCAGGCGAAGCACCAGCCGGAAGCCGGCGTCGCCTTGAAGCCGCCATAGCACCAGCCGCAGTTGAGATACATGCCGGGCAGGGGGCCGGTGGTGATGATCGGCGAGCCGTCCATCGACATGTCGCAAACACCGCCCCAGGAGCGCAGCATGCGCACGCGCGCAAGGCCCGGAAACAGCGCCAGCATTTCGCTCATCACCTCGTCGACGACGGGCAAATTGCCGCGCTGGGCGTAGCTGTTGTAGCCGTCGATGTCGCCGCCATAGATGAGGCCGCCCTTGTCCGACTGCGACATGTAGAAATGGCCCATGCCGAAGGTGACGACCGTGTCGATGAAGGGTTTCAGCGATTCGGTGACGAAGGCCTGCAGCACATGGCTCTCGATCGGCATTGTCTCGATACCGGCAAGCTGCATGACACGCCCGGTGCTGCCGGCGACCGCAACGGCCACCTTCCTGGCGCGGATGTCGCCACGGGACGTCGTCACGCCTGAAATGCGGTCGCCGTCGCGCAGGAAGCCGGTGACCTCGCAGTTTTCGATGATGTCGACGCCGCGACGGTCGGCGCCGCGCGCATAGCCCCAGGCCACCGCATCATGGCGGGCGGTGCCGGCGCGTCGCTGCATCAGGCCGCCAACCACCGGAAAGCGCGCGCTGTCGGAGATGTCGAGCGCCGGAATCAGACGTTTGATCTCAGCCTTCGTCATCAGTTCGGCATCGACGCCGAGATGGCGCATGGCATTGCCGCGTCTTGCATAGTCGTCGAACTGGGCCGGCGTGTGCGCCAGGTTCAGGCAGCCGCGCTGCGAGAACATGACATTGTAGTTGAGCTCGTGCGAAAGGTTTTCCCACAGCTTCATCGAGTGTTCGTAGAAGCGGGTGTTGGCCGGCAGCAGATAGTTCGAGCGCACCGCCGTTGTGTTGCGGCCGACATTGCCGGAGCCGAGCCAGCCCTTTTCCACAACGGCGACATTGGTGATGCCGTGTTCCTTGGCAAGATAATAGGCGGTCGCCAGCCCATGACCGCCGCCGCCGATGATGATGACGTCATAGGACGCCTTCGGGTCCGGCTTGCGCCATGCCGGCTTCCAATCCTTGTTTCCCTTGAGCGCGTTCGCGAGCAGCGAAAAGGCCGAGTACTCTGCCATTGATGTCATCCGGTTCGGGCGATGCGGCAGACTATAGAGCAGGCCGCACCGGCAAAGCCAATATTGCGCCATCGCCTTTCGACTGGCCGACGCATCGGTCAGGGGATCAATGGGGTCTGGGCTCAATGAGAGTCAGGATCAGTGAGGTCAATGATCGGATGAGTCCGCGATGCGACGGCTTGCCCCATGATAGGGCCGTCTTTATCAAGGACAGGCTTTCAAATTGCCTTCGCCGCCGATGAGTCGCCAACAAATCATGCTTTTCCGATTGCTTCGTCTCATTTTGATCCTCACGCTTGTCGTCTCGGCGCCGCTGTCGTTCGATGCGGTGGCACAGGGGCTTGGCCAGGCGCCTGCCGGACTGGTCGCCGACCAGCAGAAGATCATCCAGGCGCTGACGACCAAGACCGACAATTTCGAGAAGCAGATACAGCAGGACGGCGAGGAGGATAGCAGCCTTGTCGATATCCGCTTGCAACTCGAGGAGCTGTCGCGGCAATCGCTGAACAGCGCACTGGCCTTCCGTACGCGTCTTGGCGAGATCAACAGCCGTCTTGAGCAGCTTGGCGCGGCACCTGCCGCGGGTCAGCCGCCGGAGCCCGACATCGTCAGCGGCGAACGCGAGGCGCTGGTGTCGGAAAAGGCGGAGATCAATGCCGTCATTGCGCAAGCCCAATCGCTTTCGATCCGCATCAGCGGGCTGATCGACAAGATCGGCAACATGCGCAGCGAGCTGTTCCGCAATGTGCTCACCAAGCGCTATGTGCTGTCCGACGCGCTCAGCCCGCAGGTCTTTTCGGACGCCAGGGACGAATTCGGCAATTTCTACAAAGCGGTGTCGTCATGGCTAAGCTTCGCTTTCAAGTTCAAGTTCCAGGCCATTCTGGCGGCAACCTTCGTGGCGCTCGGGCTGGCGCTGGTGCTGCTGGTCGGTGGCCGGCGCCTGTTCGGGCGCGTGTTCGAAGCCGACCCTGCCAATGAGGATCCATCCTATCTCAGCCGCTTGTCGGTGGCCTTCTGGTCGACCTTGCTGCCGACGCTGGCGGTTGGCGTGTTCTTGGCCTCCACGGTGTTCTTTTTCAACTATTACAATGTGTTGCGTGGCGACATCGGCCTCTTCCTGAATGCGCTCGCGGCCGTCATCGGGGTGGTGTTCTGCGTCAACCGATTGACCAATGCGGCGCTCGAGCCGCGGCTGCCGAATTGGCGCCTTATCCCCGTCGAGACAGGTCCGGCGCGCTGGCTGGTGCGGCTGACGACCGCCATGGCCGTGGTCATCGGCGTCAATTATTTCCTGTCGGTCATCAACGACAAAATGGGCTCGCCGCTGTCGCTGACCATCGCCCGCAGTTTCGGCGCCACCATCATCGTCGGCGTCATCCTGATCCTGATGGCGATGCTGAGGCCGTTCAAGGCGCGTGACGGAAGCTGGCGGCCTTGGCCGGCATGGCTGCGCTATACGGCGCTTGCGCTCGGTCTTTTCACCATCGTCGCGGCGCTGCTCGGTTACATCGGCCTTGCTCTGTTCGTTTCGTTGCAGGTCGTCGTTACCGGCACCGTGCTGATCACCGCCTATATCGGCTTCCTGTCGGCGCAGGCGATCGGCGAGGAGGGTGCTTTCGCCAACACGACCGTCGGGCGCTGGCTGTCGGCCAAATCCAGCTACGAGGATACAGCCCTCGACCAGCTCGGCCTTGTCGTCAGCGTTGCCATCAATGTGATGATCGTGCTGGTGTTCCTGCCGTTGATCCTGCTGATGTGGGGTTTCCAGCCCGGCGATATCCAGGCCTGGGCCTACAAGCTCGCAACCGGGATCAACATCGGCTCGGTGACGATCTCGGTCACCGGCATCCTCTCCGGCATCGTCGTCTTCGTCATAGGCTATTTCCTGACACGCTGGTTCCAGGGCTGGCTCGACGGTTCCGTGATGGCGCGTGGCAAGGTCGATACCGGCGTGCGCAACTCGATCCGGCTGGCGGTCGGCTATGCCGGCGTCGCGCTCGCGGCACTGGTCGGCATCTCGGCGGCGGGCATCGACCTGTCCAGCCTGGCGCTGGTCGCCGGCGCTCTTTCCCTCGGTATCGGCTTTGGCCTGCAGAACGTGGTGTCTAATTTCGTTTCCGGCCTGATCCTGTTGGCCGAACGGCCGTTCAAGGTGGGCGACTGGATCGTTGCCGGCGATGTCAGCGGCACAGTCAAGAAGATCAGCGTGCGCGCCACCGAGATCGAAACCTTCCAGCGGCAATCGGTGATCCTGCCCAACTCGAACCTGATCAACAATGCCGTCGGCAACTGGACGCACCGCAACAAGCTCGGCCGCATCGACATCAAGGTCGGCGTCGCCTATGGCAGCGACGTCAAGCAGGTTCATGCCGTCCTGCTGGAGATCGCCCGCAGCCACCCGATGGTGCTGAAGAACCCCGAACCCTTCGTGCTGTTTTCCAATTTCGGCCCTGCCGCCCTGGAATTCGAGATCCGCGTGTTCCTGGCCGATGTGATGAACGGCAACATCGCGCAGAACGACATCCGTTTTGCCGTGCTTGAAAAATTCAGCAGCGAACACATCGAGATGCCCTCGACGCCACGCGCCGTGGTCGAGGCCCACAAGCCCAAGGCCTGGCCGACAGACGACGACAAGATCGAGGCCGACTTCGCCGAACAGGAGCAGGTGAAGGCCGAAGCCGAGGCGGAGAAGAAGCGACTGGTCAAGTCCCGCAAAACCAGGAAGCCAGATCCGGACTAGGCTGGGAATCGGTGGGTCTCAACCATCGAAAGCCGATTGCGGCATGAATGGGGCATTCAGTTGCGGTTCAGCTTCCATCTCATATAAGCTCCATGCAAAGGCGAAAATGCCTTGCGAAATGCAACAGAGGCGGTGGGAACACCGATATTGCACCATGTGGAAGTCTCTCGTCGCTGCCGTCGCCCTGGTCGCCGCTATCGGCTCGGTCCATGCCGCGAGCGCGGTCAACAAGGACGCCGAGACCCGAACGCTGGTCGTCACCGAGGGCGGCAGCAAGACCGACCTTGCGTTGGCCGGTGGCGAAACGGTTGAGTTCTGCCCGAATGGCTGCTTCGTCACCTTGCCCAATGGCGACCTCGAAGCCCTGACCGGTTCGGAAACCGTCGAGATTTCGGGCGGTGTCGCCCGCATCAAGTAATCCTGGCGTCACGATTGCGGAGGCCGGGAATTTGCCCGGCCTTTTATCGTTTCCGGTAGCGGTTGTTTAACAATGACGCCGGAAATACCCCCATGGCAGCCGTCTGCAACCGTGCGTTTTAACGTTCGCTACGTCATCGCCCGCTATACCAGCCTCAAGACGCCGAAAAGCGGCGCGCAACTCTACGCGGGCAGGGTAGGACATGGATGCGCGGTCGGACAGGAACGCAATACCGCTTGCGGTCGATCTCGACGGCACGCTGATCGCGACCGACCTGTTGTGGGAAGGGCTGTTCATCCTTCTCAAGAAGAACCCGCTCTATATCTTCCTCGTGCCTTTCTGGGCCGCCGGCGGACCGGCGCGGCTGAAGCAGGCAATCGCGCAGCGCATCGACATCGATCCGGCATCGCTGCCCTATCGCGAGGTGCTGCTTTGCCGCCTCCGGACCGAGCATGCCGAAGGCCGCAAGATCGTGCTGGCGACCGGCACGCCGCGCAAGTTCGCCGATGCCATCGCGGTCCATCTCGGCATTTTCGACCAGGTGCTGGCCACCGATGGTCTCGCCAATCTCACCTCGGGCAGGAAGCGCGCTTCGCTGATCGCAGCCTATGGTGATGGCGGTTTCGACTATGCCGGCAACAGCCGTCACGATCTCCAAGTCTTTGATGCAGCGCGCAACGCGATCGTCGTCGCGCCCGACCGCCATGCCGCGCGCTGGCAGGCGGCACATGGCGCCGAGACGATGCCGGCGCCGAAGCCGACTTTGCGGACCATCGTCAAGATGCTGCGTGTCCATCAGTGGCTGAAGAATTCGCTGATCGCAGTGCCGATGGTGCTCTCGCACGAATATTTCAACACCGACATGATCTGGCAATGCCTGCTGGCATTCGTCTCGTTCAGTGCGGTGGCATCGGCCATCTACATCCTCAACGATTTCTTTGACCTCGCGCTCGACCGCAAACACCTCACCAAGCGCAACAGGCCGTTCGCCAGCGGTGCGCTGTCCATCCCGTTCGGACTTGGCGCGATTGCGATGCTTTTGGCGATCGGCTTCGGCACCGGGCTGTTCTTGTCGCACGAATTTCTGGCTGTGCTTGGCGGCTACATGGTCGTCACCACGGCCTATTCGCTGTCGTTCAAGCGCATGCTGCTGGTCGATGTGCTGACGCTCGCCGGCCTCTACACGATCCGCGTCCTGGCCGGTGCGGCGGCGACCGGCGTCGACGTCTCGTTCTGGCTGCTGGCCTTCTCTATCTTCTTCTTCCTGTCGCTGGCGCTGGTGAAGCGCTTCGTCGAATTGCGCACCACCGCCATTCCGCCTGGCGAGCGCATTGCCGGCCGCGGCTATCGCACCGAAGACCAGGAGATCGTCGCCCAGGCCGGCATGGCCTCGGCCTTCTCCTCGGCGCTGGTGCTGGCGCTCTACATGGACAGTGTCGCGGTGCGGGAGCTCTATCCGCATCCATGGCTGATCTGGCCGCTGGCGCCGATCGTGCTTTATCTCACCATGCGCGTCTGGATCCTGGCGCGCCGCAACGAGATGCATGACGATCCGGTCGTGTTCATCATCCGCGACTGGCGCAGCCAGATCGTGGTGCTGATCGGTGCGGTGATGCTGGTCATCGGGGGCTGGTAGGCATGGCCGCCGGACGTTTCCCAAGCTTTGGCCTTGCCACACCGCCGGCGCCGCGCGCCATCGGGGCCGATGAGGCGATCGCGCTGCTGAAGGGCGGTCGGGCCAAGCCGGCGTCGCTGCTTGCCTATGGCAATGGCCGCTCCTACGGCGATTCCTGCCAGAACGAGGCCGGAGCGGTCGTCGATATGCGATCGCTGAACCGCATCCACGCCTTCAACGCCGAAACCGGTGTTCTCGAGGCGGATGCCGGCGTGCTGTTGTCCGACATCATCGCCCACGCCGCCCCTTACGGCTTCTTTCCGGCGGTTGTGCCAGGCACGCAATTCGTCACGCTCGGCGGCGCCATCGCCAATGACGTGCATGGCAAGAACCATCACCGGCGCGGCACCTTCGGCTGCCATGTCGAGAGCTTCACGCTGCTCAGGTCCGACGGAAGGACCTATCGCTGCTCGGCAGCAGACAATGCGCGCCTGTTTGCGGCGACGATCGGCGGCATGGGGCTGACCGGTCTCATCCTGTCTGCCTCGATCCGGTTGATGCGGGTTCATTCGCTCGACATCGTCGAAAAGGCGACGCCGTTTCGCGATCTCGACGAGTTCTTCGGTTTGGCCGAGGCGGCCGATCAGGCCAATGAATATGCGGTCGCCTGGATCGACCAACTTGCCGGCGGCCGCAATAGCGGTCGCGGGTTGCTGTTTACAGGCAATCATGCCGAGCACGGCTCGCATGCCGCCTCGCGCGCCGGTGGCAATCTCTCGGTGCCGGTCCAGCCGCCGTTCAATGTGCTCAACCGGCCGTTCCTGACCGCCTTCAACGCCGCCTACAGGTGGAAGAAGGGGCGGTCGACGGCGCCGCGCCAGGTTGGCTACCAGGGCTTCTTCTTCCCGCTCGACGGCGTGCGCGACTGGAACCGGCTTTATGGGCCGAAAGGGCTTTTCCAACACCAGAGCGTGGTGCCGGAAGCGGCGGCGCGCGAGGCCGTGCCGGCATTGCTTGCGGCTGCAAGGCAAGCCGGGCAGGGCTCGTTCCTCACCGTATTGAAACGCTTCGGCTCCATCCGCTCGCCGGCGCTGCTGTCGTTCCCGCGTCCCGGCTACACGCTGACGCTGGATTTCCCCAACAGGGGGGCTGCGACGCTGGCCTTGTTGCGGGAACTCGATCGCATCACCGTCGAGGCAGGCGGCGCCGTCAATCCCTACAAGGATGCTCGTATGGGCGCAGACATCTTCGCTTCGTCCTTTCCCGAATGGCCGCGGCTGGAGTTGCTTCGCGATCCCGCCTTCCTATCGAGTTTCTGGGCGCGGACGGCAAGGAAGCTCGACACGCGGCGCTGCGTAGCCGAGGCAGCGGAATAGATATAACTTGAGTAATTCTTGGTTATCGATCGTTAAATCCATGATTCACTCAAAACATTCTTGTGGCTTCACGAAATGTTTGCTGGTTTGTAATAGGAAGCATGAAGGGGTGGCTCGGAACACATGAAATACATCGTCTTCATTCTCTTTACGGTCATGACCAATGCCGCCGCACAGCTGATGCTGAAGCAAGGCATGATGTCGCTCGGGCCGATCTCGTTCGAGGGCGTCAATCCGCTCGTCAAGCTGTTGCAGATCGTTTTCAGCCCCTGGGTGTTCCTTGGCCTCTGCACCTTCGTCATCTCGATGGCCTCGCATCTCTATGTGCTGTCCAAGGTCGAGCTCTCCTTCGCTTATCCGTTCCTCAGCCTCGCCTATGTTGCCGTCGCCATCTTCGCTTATTTCGTCTTCCGCGAGGACCTCAATGGCTGGCGGATCGCCGGCATCGCCTTCATCTGCGTCGGCACGGTGCTGATCGCGCAAAGTGGCCGGGATTTGGGTAAGCAAGGGCATGAGGACCAGACCGCTTCCATCATGCCCGACAAGATCCAAGCAAACGAGATCATTCGATGAGACATGTGATTTTCGGCGGTGACGGTTTCGTCGGCCGCCACCTTGCTCCGAAGCTTGTGGCCGATGGTGAAGAGGTTGTCGTCGCCGACGTCGTCAAGAGCGACCTGCCGCAGTACCGCACCGTCCGCTTTATCCAATGCGACGTCACCGATCCGGCGTCGGTCGCGGCGGTCGGGCTGAAGGCCGATGATATGGTCTACAATTTGTCGGCCAAGATGCTGTCGCCGATCCAGGTGCGGGCCAAGCGGCACGATTTCTTTTTCCCGGTGAATTTCCACGGCACCGAGCACATCATGCAGGCCATGGACAGAGCCGGTGCGACAAAACTCGTCCACTACACGACCGACATGATCTACGGCCACACGGTCACGCAGCCGATGACCGAGGAGCACCCGGTGGCGCCGCTGGGCGAATATGGCTGGTCGAAGCAGAAGACAGAGGAGTTGGCGGCCGAATGGCGCAAGCGCGGCATGTCGATCTCGCTGTTTCGCCCGCGCCTGATCATCGGCCCAGGCCGGCTCGGCATCCTGGAAAAGCTGTTCAAGCTGATCGACTGGAACCTTCCCGTGCCGATGATCGGTTCGGGCAGGAACCCCTATCAGTTCATCTCGGTGTTCGACTGCGCCGAGGCCGCGCGCGCGGCCTGGAAGGCCGGTGTGCCTAATGAGGCCTATAATCTGGGTTCGCTCAACCCGCCGCCGGTCAAGAAATTGCTCGGCGATTTGATCCGGCATGCCGGCTCGAAATCGATCCTGATCCCGACACCGGGCTGGGCGGTCAAGCGCACGCTCGACCTGCTCGACCTCTTCAACATGCCGATCATGGACCCGGAACAGTATCTGATCGCCGACGAGGACTGCGTGCTCGACGTGTCCAAGGCCGGGCGCCAGCTCGGCTGGGTGCCGCAATATCGCGACGAGGACATGCTGATCGCCGCCTATAGCGAGTACCGCGCAAAGAAAGCCGGCCACGCAGTCGCCACCAAACATGTGCCCGCCGAATAGCGGCTCGCAAAACAGCTTTCGTTGCGCCCGATCCTGGTCGTGCGTGCAGACAGGAGATTGAAATGACCGTCATGGCCAAGCCCGAACAGACCAATTTGCGCACCATGGTCAGCGCGCCGTCGCTGTCGCCAGCGACCATCGCCAAGCCCGATTTGATCAGCGTCGAGCAGGCCAAGGCGATGGACGTCGCCCGCATGACCGACCTGTTCAAGGCGCATCTCAACCCCGGCCAGCTGCACTTCATGAAGCTGCTCGGCTTCCACAAGATCAAGATCGAGCGTGCCGAAGGCATGTTCTACATCGACCAGAACGGCCGCAAGATCCTCGACTTCTTCGGTGGTTTCGGATCGCTGGCCTTCGGCCACAATCATCCGCGCATCCTGGAAGCACGCAAGAAATTCCAGGAGGAGAAGCGCCAGGAAATCGCCATCGCCTTCATGTCGCAATATGCGGCGGCACTTGCGCACAACATCGCCAAATGCTCGCCCGGCGATCTCGACATGGTGTTTCTGGGTTCGTCCGGCTCGGAGGCGATGGAAGCGGCGGTTAAGCTCGCCGAGCGCGCCGCCGGTCCGAAGCGACCGAAGATCGTCTATGCCGAGAATTCCTTCCACGGCAAGACCAAGGGCGTGCTGGGCATCACCGACGGCCAGCTCTACCGCGCCGACTTCAAGGTGGCCGAAAACACGGTCCGCATCCCGTTTGCCGACATCGAGGCGGTCGAGCGCCTGTTCCGTTCCGACCCGGAGGTCGGCGTCATCGTGCTGGAAACCATCCAGGGCGGCGGCGGCATCATCCAGGCGCCTGCTGAATATTGGCAGAAGCTAAGGGCGCTGTGCGACCAGTATGGCGTGTTGTGGGTCGCCGACGAAGTGCAGTGCGGCTATGGCCGGTCAGGCCGCTTCTATGCCTTCGAGCATTACGGCGTCATTCCCGATGTGACGGCGCTGGCCAAATCGCTTGGCGCCGGCAAGGCGGCGGTCGGCGCGATGATCGCGCGGCGCGAGGTCTACATGAAGGCCTATGGCACGCCGAAAACGGCGATGATCCATGCCATGGCGACCTTCGGCGGCATGGGCGAGGCCTGCGTCACCTCGATCGAGGGGCTCAATGTACTCTATGATGAAGGGCTGATCGACAATGCCGCCATCACCGGCGACTATTTGCTGCAGCGCCTGCAGACGCTCAGGGAAAAGTACCCGAAGATCATCAAGGAGGTGCGCGGCAGGGGTTTTATGATCGGCCTGGAGTTCCACGACTTCTCGCAGACCTTGCCGATGGTGTTGCGGCCGATCGTCAGCGTGCTCGACGACAAGCTGAAGGGTTCGCTGTCGGGCTTCATCGGGGCGCTGCTGTTGCGCGACTACGATGTGCTGGTCGCCTTCACCGAATACAACCGCAACGTCATCCGGCTCGAGCCGCCGCTGATCTGCCAGCGCGAGCATGTCGACCGCTTCGTCGACGCCTTCGACAGCCTGCTGTCGCGCGGCATCGTGTCGATCGTCAAGGATTTCGTCAAAAGCCAGGTTCGTTAAGCGAGTTCGCTGGGTACAACGATGCTGACCAAGTCGCCCGATCCACAAAACCCGCTCGACCGCCTCATCGGAGCCGGTCTGGCGTGGGGCGAGGGGACTTATGCGCGGCTGGCAACACCGATCGGCGCGGCGGCCTTCGCGCTCTACATTCTTTTTACAGCGTTCACCGCCTGGGTGATGCCCGACGCCAACTGGGACATGCTGCCCTATCTCGCTATATCGGAGGAAGGCACCTATCCCGATGCGCAGGCGCTGCATGACTATGCCTACAACACTGTCAAATCGGGCGTGTCCGCAGGCGACTATAAGGCGCTGACCGACGATGGAGGCGGCTTCCGCAGTCACATGACGGAGAATGCCGCCGACTTCCATTCACTGCTCGGCATGTACCGGATCAAGTTCCTCTATGCCGAGATCCTGTCGACACTGAGCGCGGTGATGTCGCCGGTCGAGGCAATGCGACTGGTCTCAGTGTTCTCCGTGCTGCTGTTTGGCGCGATCGCGTTGATGTGGCTACGCTCCACAGGGGCATTGGCGTTGGCGCCTATCGTCGGCGCGGTGCTGATCATGGCCGATTTCGGCGATGCGGCACGCGCTTCGACACCGGATCTGCTCACTTCAGCGCTGCTGCTCGGCGGGCTCTATGCCTATGTCCGCGGCCTCGAGGTGGCAACGGCGATCCTGCTCTTCCTCGCCTTCATGGTACGGCCGGACAACATTGTTTTCCTGGCGATTTTCGCTGTGCTGCTGGTCGCGTACCGGCAGAGGGCATGGGGTGCGCTGGCCGGTTTTGCCGCTTCCTTCGTGGCCTACTTCGCCATCTCTCACTGGGCGCATCATCCCGGCTGGGCGCCGCATCTGTGGTTCTCCAGCATCGAGCAGCACTTCAATATGGACGGATTCGAGCCGCCATTCTCGGTCACCACCTATCTCAGGGCGTTTGCCACCTCGCTGCTGCGCGCCGTCAGCCTGAACAGTTGGGTCGGCGTGTCGGTGCTGGCACTGGCCGGCTGGTTTGCTGCCGCCCGCGCCGGCTTCCGCCTCGATCGCCGCGCCGGCATCCTGTTTGCGGCGCTGGTGCTCGGTGCGCTGGCGAAGTTCACCGTCTTCCCGATCCACGACACGCGCATCTATTTCCCCCATCTGATTCCGCCATTCCTGCTGCTGGCGACGCCGTTCATGGCGCTGTGGGCAGCCGTGGCTCGCGGCCAGAATCGCGCTGCCATGCAAATCATTCCCGGAGACAAGTCATGAGTTCGCTATCCAGCCTGGCGCGCGTTGCCCTGTCGCTTGCTCTTCCCAAGGGCGTTCTCGATCGCGGCCCGTCGCTGCGCGGCACCAAGTTCCTGGCCAGGGCGGCGCTGAAGGCGCGTTTTGGTGGTGCAGGGCGACCGTTCCAGATGGTCAATGTCGGCGCCTGCGACGGCGCACTGTTCGACGATGTGACGCCTTGGCTGCACAGGATTCCCGGTGCACGGGCCATGCTGGTCGAGCCGATCCCGTACAACCAGAAGAGACTGCGCGCCAATTATCCAGACACGGACCGCTTCATCATCGAGCCGGTGGCGGTGACGAAGACAAAGGGCACGATAACCGTCCACACCTTCGATGCCGCCGCCCTCGAGGCCGGCACGTTGCCCATCGAATTTATCGGCTGCTCGTCGGTCACCGACACCAATCTGATGTCGGGCAAGAATGCCTGGGGCGAGGCCGACGCCAATTTCAACAAGTTCGCGCCGCATCTCAGGGACATCGAGGTGCCATCCGAGACCTTGCAGACGCTGCTCGATCGCAACGGCATCAGCCATATCGACGCTTTCCTCGTCGATTGCGAGGGCGCCGACTGGATCGTCTTCGAACAGCTGGACCTCAAGCGCTACCGCCCCGGCATGATCAAGGTCGAGGTCGGCGCGCTGCCCGCCCCGGAGATCGGCCAGGTCGTGGTCAAGCTGAAGACATCAGGTTATCAGGTCGGCTTTCAGGCCGAGGACATCTGGGCCTTCGCCTGAGTTAGCCCACCGAAAAGCGAACCGCCCCAGGCGCCGGTGTGAAGCATTCTGCCGTCTGGTCGCTCGGCTTTTTGCCAATGTCGCAAACAGGCTTCAATCGGCCTGCCGCTCCGCCCTATAGTCCGCCCGCTTTATCACTTTGGAGTCGCGGGCAATGGCAGAGTTTCCGAAAAAGGCGAAGGTCGTCATCGTCGGCCTGGGCGGTATTGTCGGCGCATCGATCGCCCATCATCTGATCGAACGCGGCTGGGACGATATTGTCGGCATCGACAAATCAGGCATCCCGACCGATATCGGCTCGACCGCGCACGCCTCCGACTTCTGCTACACCACCAGCCACGATTTCCTGTCGTGCTGGACGACGCTCTACTCCATCGATTTCTACGAGAAGATGGGTCATTACGCGCGTATCGGCGGCCTTGAGGTTGCGCGTGTCGGCGACGACAGCCGCATGGAAGAGATCAAGCGCAAGATCGCCTCCGCCAAGGCGTTTGGCACGCGCGCCCGTCTGATCGAACCGGCCGAGATCAAGGAAAAATTTCCGCTGATCGAAGAAGCGATGGTGCAGGGCGGCCTGTGGGATCCCGATGCCGGTCTGGTCATCCCGCGCTCGCAGACGGTCGCCGGCAAGCTGGTCGACCAGGCGGAAGCCTCGGGCAAGCTCAAATCCTTCGCCAACACGCCGGCTCGGTCGCTTGTCGTCAAGGACGGCCGCATTTCAGGCGTGGTGACCGATCGCGGCACCATCGAGGCCGACTATGTCATCGTCTGCGCCGGCATATGGGGCCGGCTGATCGCGGAAATGGTCGGCGAGGATCTGCCTGTCATGCCGATCGACCATCCGCTGACCTTTTTCGGCCCCTACAACGAGTTTGCCGGCACCGGCAAGGAGATCGGCTGGCCGCTGCTGCGCGACCAGGGCAACTCGGCCTATATGCGTGACACCGGCGATCCAAAGACCGCCGAGGGCGGGCAGATCGAGTGGGGTTACTACGAAGAGACCAATCCGCGCCTTTGCCATCCGCGCGACCTGCTGGAGAAGGACCAGGCGCGGCTTTCGCCCTCACAGCGCGACCTCGACATGGAGCAGATCCTGGCACCGCTCGAACGCGCCATGGAACTGACGCCGATCCTCGGCGAACTCGGCTACAATGAGAGCCATTCCTTCAACGGTCTCTTGCAGGTGACCGCGGATGGCGGCCCGTCCATGGGCGAAAGCCAGAAGGTGCGGGGCCTTTGGTATGCCGTCGCCATCTGGGTCAAGGATGGTCCCGGCATGGGCAAGCTGATCGCCGACTGGATGACCGACGGCCGCACCGCGATCGATCACCATGCCATCGACTATGCACGGTTCTATCCGCACCAGACCAAGGAGCAATTCATCTGGGATCGCTGCACCGAGACGGCGATGAAGGTCTACAATCCGGCGGTGCATCCGCGCGAGCCGTTCTCGAAAGCCCGCAACATCAGGCGCTCGCCGTTCTGGGAACGCGAGAAGGAACTCGGCGGCTATTTCATGGAGCTTGGCGGCTGGGAGCGCGCCCACGGCTACGCCGCCAACGAGCATCTCTTGGAAAAATACGGCAACCGGGTGCCGGTGCGTGAGAACGAATGGGACAACCGCCATTTCTGGCGCGTCTCCAATGCCGAACATCTCGCCATGAGCGAGGATTGCGGCATCGTCAACCTGTCGCATTTCGCTATGTACGACATCGAGGGTCCCGACCATGTCGCGCTGCTGGAATGGCTGTGCGCGGCCAAGATCGGCGGCGACAACAACATCGGTAAGGGCATCTACACTCACTTCCTCGACGAGGAAGGCATGGTGCGCGCCGACTTCACCGTCATCCGCATGGCCGACCGCTGTCGTTTGATCGATGGCGCCGACGCCGGTCCGCGCGACTTCCAGTACATGCGCCGCACGGCACAGGACAAAGGTTTCGACGTCACCATCACCGACGTGACCGAGAAATATGTCACCATCGGCATCTGGGGGCCGAACGCCCGGGCGACGTTGCAGAAGGTGGTCGAGAATCCGGACGGGCTCTCTGTTGAGAACTTCCCATTCGCGGCGATCAAGCCGGTCCGGATCGGCGGCAAGGATGTCAGCGCTTTCCGCATCTCCTATGTCGGCGAGCAGGGCTGGGAACTGCATATGCGCTACGAGGACGGTCTCGCTGTCTGGAACGCGCTGCGCTCGACCGGCGTGATGCCCTTCGGCGTTGAGACCTATGCCAACACCCGCCGTATGGAAAAGAGCCTGCGCCTGCAGAACGCCGACCTTTTGACCGAGTACAACCTGCTCGAAGCCGATCTTGCGCGTCCGAAGGTCAAGGAGAACGACTTTTGCGGCAAGGCCAAACATGTCGAATACCGCGCCCGCGAGCACCAACCGGCCATGCTGTGCACGCTGGTGATGACCAGTAATGTCGATTCCAAAGGCGTTGCCCGCTATCCTGTCGGCACGATGCCGGTGATGGACCCGAAGACCGGCGAGACGCTGGTCGACGAACTCGGCCGCCGGTCGTTCACCACGTCGATGGCCTATGGCCCGACCATCGGCAAGAACATCGGCCTCGCCTATCTGCCATGGGCCTACGCCCAGGAAGGCCGCAAGCTCACCATCGAGTATTTCGGCGAGACATATCCGGTCGAAGTCGCCGCTGTCGGCTACAAGCCGCTTTATGATCCGGAGAATTTGAAGCCGCGCAGTTGAAGCAGCAGAATTTGAGAACGCAAAGCCCGGCCTTGGTCGGGCTTTTCCCTTTTTAAACGGGCTGCTTTCGCTTACCCTTGCGGAATGTCTGCTTTTGCCTGTGCTAGACATTTGCTTTCGGGCTGTGCCGCGTTCGCGCTGACGTTTTGGTTGGCGCCGGCGTCCCTTGCTGACGAGCCCGTCGATGTCGAGCTGGTGCTGGCCGTCGATGTCTCGCTGTCGATGTCACCGGACGAGCTCGAGATCCAGCGTCATGGCTACGCAGCCGCGCTGACGCACGACAATGTGCTGCAGGCCATTGCCGACGGCGCCCATGGCAAGATCGCCGTCACCTATGTCGAATGGGCCGGTACCACCTGGCAGCGCGTCATCGTGCCGTGGACGGTGATCGCCAGCCGCACCGACGCCGAGCGCGTGGTTGCGCAGTTGTCGGCGCAGCCGCCCAACAGCGCGCGGCGCACCTCGATCTCCGGAGCGCTGGAGTTCGGCAACGACCTGTTCGCCGAAAGCGGCTACCGAGGCACGAAGCGGGTCATCGACATTTCGGGCGACGGCCCCAACAATCAGGGCGCGCCGGTCAACCTGACCCGCGACGAGCTGATCAAGCAAGGCATCGTCATCAACGGCCTGCCGCTGATGACGCGAGGCGGCTTCACCGGCGCCTACGACGTCAGCAATCTCGATCGCTACTACAGCGACTGCGTCATTGGTGGTCCCGGAGCCTTCATGATCCCGGTCAATGACTGGACGCAGTTTCCCGAAGCCATTCGCCGCAAGCTGGTGTTGGAACTCGCCGGCCCGGCCTCGCCGCAATGGGCGGCGGAAGAAGCCGCGCATCCGCCGGTGATATTGGCACAGGAGAGATCCACCACCGACTGTCTGGTCGGCGAGAAAATGTGGCGAAACCGCAGCTGGATGTTCGACAGCCGCTAAAGCTCTTCCCCATTGAGCGTGATCTTTGCCGAACCGGCTCCCGCTCTTGCCCCGCTGCCTACCTGTTCGGGCTTACGCTCCAGGCTTGCCTCCGCGACCGAAGCAGTGGCAAACTGGGCAGGCCGCGTGACCCAGCCAGGAGCGCTGCCGAACCGAGGAAAAACCGATGAGACGTCTTGCCATCCTGACCGCAGTCGCGTCCGTGCTGTATGCCGACGTCGCCAGCGCCCAATACAACCAGGCTGCCTGTATCATGTTCGAGAACGGGAATTTTCGCGGGCGGTCCATCGGCATGGGTGCCGAGGATTCCGTAAATTTTCGTGGCGGCCAGTTCTGGAATGACCGTGTGTCGTCGGTGATCGTTCGCCGCGGCTGCACGCTCGTGGCCTATGAGGATTCTAGGATGGGCGGCCGCTCGATCGAGATCACGCGCAGGATCCGCAATTTGGGCGGCAGTGACTGGAACGACCGTATCTCCTCGGCGGAATGCACCTGCGACGATTACTGAGGTTGGTTCCAGGCAGCGGGGCGCCGCTGCCTGACGATATCATGAAATAGCCTGTTTGTCCGTGGGCGTATCGGATCAGGCCGCCAGCAGCTGCTTGCGGTCTACGCGCTCCTGCTGCGGCGAGCGGGCGTAGAGTTCTCGGTAGCATTTGGAGAAATGCGATGCCGAGACGAAGCCGCAGGCGACCGCCACCTCGACTACCGGCATCGACGACTGGATCAAGAGATGCCTGGCGCGGTCGAGCCGGATTTCCAGATAGTAGCGGGCAGGGGAGCGGCCCATCTCGGTGCGGAACAGCCGCTCGATCTGGCGGCGCGACAGATCGACATGGTCGGCGATCTCGATCAGTGACAGCGGCTCCGACAGATTGCCCTCCATCAGTTCGATGATGGTCAGCACCTTCGAGTTCTGGACGCCGAGGCGGGCGCGTAGTGGCAGGCGCTGGCGGTCGGTGGGGCTGCGTACGCGGTCGGTCAGCACTTGCTCGCAGACGCGGTTGACGAGGTTCTCGTCAAAGTCGTCGCCGATCAGCTTCAGCATCATGTCGAGCGCGGCAGTGCCGCCGGCGCAGGTGTAGATATTCTGGTCGATCTCGAAGAGGTCGGCAAAGACATTGGCCTTCGGAAACGCCTCGGAAAAGCCCGGCAGGTTCTCCCAGTGGATGGCGCAGCGCTTGTTGGACAACAGGCCGGCGGCGGCGAGGATATGCGCGCCGGTGCACAGGCCGCCGACGGCGACGCCGCGATTGTATTCCTCGCGCAGCCAGGCGAAGGCGGACTTGTTCTGATAACGCTCGACATTGATGCCGCTGCAGACGATGGCCATGTTCGGCCGGTCGGGGCCGGCCATCTTCTTGCGCTCATCCTCGAGCGAGGTGTTGACCGCGCATTCGACCCCGTTCGAGGCGCGCACCGGCTTGCCGTCGATGCTGGCGAGGCGCCAGCGATAGGCCTCGTAGCCGAGCATGCGATTGGCCGAGCGCAGCGGGTCGAGCGCGGTCGCAAAAGCGATCATGGTGAAATCGGGAATAAGGAAGAATACAAACGATCGCTTGATCGGATGCTTTACCGCGTTCAAGGGAACCTCACACAGCCATGGCGCGAACAGGATGTCGCGAATAGCATAGCGACATCAGGAAAAACCATGTCTGTCAATCGGCTACGCCGCTACGACAAGATTAAATTTGCGACATGGGTCGCAAATGGGCAATCGGCGTGCAGCGAGCCCTGGAAGTGGCACGAACTGTTCAAGGGACGGGCAACGTACGGCCTGCGCACAGAACAAAACGCCGCTCTGGCTGGAGCCAGGCGGTGTTGCAATTTTAAAGCAGCGGCAGGGATGCGCTGCCTCTAGAAATCTTCAGGCGATGAAGCCGAGGCGCGCCGCATTCATGGCGCCGGTCTGGCCGGGCATGGTGTTGGCAAGACGCTGACGCTCGAGAGCGGTGGTCAGGTTCATTTCGCGGCGGGCAAAGAGGCGTGCAAAAAGCTTCATAATCATCTCCATTTGTTGCTTAGACGGGTCGCCTTCGCTTGATGGAGTGGGGCAGCTCGTTTGCTGGCGCTGATATAGGCTTGTGTAAGCAGAAACTAAATCGCAAAAGCGAAGCGCTTGATATGAAATGCGACATCGATTGCGACAGATTTGAGCAAGGTGCCCAAAATTTACGATTATTTACAAGGCATTAATTGGAAACAGGAGCTGCTATGCGGCTTTCTCATATGCGTCATGCGCCGGCGACATGGCTCCAAAGCTCTGTTGAATACAAATAAAACAGAGAAGGCCTGCCGGGCGGGCTGCGCGGCAGGCCTTCAGCACATGGTACACACGATCTACTTTGCTCCAGCCCAGGATCCGATGCCATTGCGAGTACCGGTCTTGGTGTCGGAAGCTTCAGGCCAGCCGATATCCTTCTGCAGTTCGATCGGCAGGGAGCGGATAGCGCGCTCGGTCTGGTAGCGGGCGCGTGCCGCGCTGAATTCGGTCGCGATGCGACCAAGGGACGACAGGATAGACATCTCTTTCTCCTTTGGGTTGGCTAGTGCCAGACAGCGAGTTGGCTACTGCGGGTTTGTTTCAACTTCATTTCGTGTCGAATGCAGGTCTGTGTCGAGGTCGTTTCATGGCTGCTCGTGGCAGCTACTGCTTCGATGGAGTTGACTATCCTCCCAATCTGATGTTCAATCAAACGAAATGGAATGATGTTTTGTATCAGAAAAATTGAAGGTCGGTTGCCATGAACGCCCCGCTCAATCATCCGCTGCCACTGCTCGATCTCGATGTTTTGCGCACGTTCGTGGCGATTGCCGAGACCGGCAGCTTCACCACCGCCGCCAATGCCGTGTTCCGCACGCCGTCGGCCGTTTCCATGCAGATCAAGAAGCTCGAGGACATTCTCGGCCGCTCCGTGTTCGCGCGCGACGCTCGCTCGGTGTCGCTGACCACGGACGGCGAGATGCTGCTCGGCTATGCCCGCCGGCTGCTGTCCATTAATCGCGAGGTGGTGTCGAAGTTCATCATTCCCGACATTGTCGGTGTGGTGCGGCTTGGCTCGCCGGACGATTACGGTGAGCGCGTGCTGCCGCATGTGCTGAAGCGTTTCGCGCAGTCGCATCCGTCGATCGCCGTCGACGTCACCATAGACCAGAGCAGCAATCTGCGCCGGCGCATGGACGACCGGGCGCTCGACATCACGCTGTTGACCAATTCCTACAAGACCAGCGCGCTCGGCGCCGAGGTGCTGCTGACCGAGCCGATCGTCTGGGCCGGCGCCAAGGGCGGCTGTGCGCATCTGCGCGAGCCCTTGCCGGTATCGCTGTGGGAAGAGGGCTGCGCCTGGCGTGCCGGGGCGCTCGACGCGCTTGGCCGCGAGGGCCGCAACTACCGCATCGCCTATATGAGCGCGCACACGGCCGGCCAGCGCGCCGCGATCATGTCCGATCTCGCCGTGGCGCCATTGCCGAAGTCGTTCCTCGGCAACGACATGGTCGAACTCTGCCCGAAGGACGGCATGCCCGACATCGGGACCTACAATCTGGCAATGGTGGTGGCGCCGGATGCCAGTGCCCCGGTCAAGGCCGTTGCCGACCACATCCGCGCGACTTTCGAAGTCTTCCGGGAAACCGGCAAGTTCTGACCGGCTGGCAAGGACGATAGTATAGAGCTACTCCGCCGCTTCGGCGGGGCGCTGTTCATGCCTTACTCTCGTATCGTGCACGATCCGGCTCTCCCCGAGAAAGGCGACGATGCGCTCGCGGGCGCGCCGGGCTTCCGGCATGTCGATCAGCGGCCAGACGTGGAACATGCCTTCCTCATAGACAAGATCGATTTCAACGCCGGCTGCGCGGGCTTTTTCGGCGAAGATCAGATTGTCGGGAGTCAAAAGATCGCGCGAGCCGGTCAAAAGCAGCGTTCTTGGCAGCACGGACAAATCTCCATAGACCGGGCTGATGTGCCAATCGCTGGGATCGATGCCGGCACTGTACAGGCGAATTGCCTCTCGTCCGCCAGCTATGCCCAGCCAAGGGTCGTTGCGTTCCGCCTCGAACACTGCGGGATTGGTGAGCGACACGTCGAGACCCGGCGAAATGAGCACATGCCGCGACGGCAGGGGCAGTCCTTCTTCGGCGGCCATCATGGTCAGCACCACAGCCATATTGCCGCCGGCGGAATCGCCCATGAAGACGATGTCTTCGGCTTCCGTCTCGGCGAGCATCTGCCGGTAGACATCGCCAACCATTCCGAACATGGCATGGAAATCGTGTTCGGGAGCGATTGGATAGATCGGCACCGTGATCCCGTAGCCCAGCCGATCCGCCATCTCGGCGATTAGGTGCCAATGATAGGGTGTGATTTCAAAGACATATGCACCACCGTGCAAGTAGAGAATCCGCTTCTGCTCGCCGGTCCTGGGTGCGATTTCGTAGACGGGGAAGCCATCGACCGTATGCATCTCGATGTCGAGACGCTGGTGCAGCGAGGCGGGCGGCCGGTGGTTCTCGGTCTTGCGCGCGGCCGCGATCCAGCGCTGCAGATTTTCCGGACTGGCAAATGCCTGCTTGCGGCTGTGCCGCAGGACAAAAGACACGACATGGCTTTTCAAACTTGGCATGCGGATACGCGAACTTCGGCCAAAGCCGACTAAGAGAACCCCCACTATCTTCGAAGATCGTGCCGTGGCCGAAAATGTCAAGATTCGCGCCGTATCTACACGCTGGTGTGATCCGCGCCGCGATGCTCAGCGGCGCGGCAAAAGTGCGGCACGCAGCCGGTTGCTGGTGGTCGCCGGGGACATGCGTGATCCCCGGCGCATGCCGAGCAATTTGCATTTGTCGGCGAAGGTCATCAGCGCGCGGCGCTCCAGATGGTGTTGATGAGTGCTGCCTTTTCGCTGGATCGCGGCGACACCGGCCAGCCGATGTCCTTCTGAATCTCAGGCGGCAGACTGTTCAACAAGCGCCGCGCCTTGCTGCGGTCGTGAGCATTCTTGATGGCCGTGCCATAGCGGCCGAGGCTTTCGAGCATTGACATCGTTGTCTCCTCTGGAGCGTTGCGACGGCTGAAAGATATCTCCAGCCTGCCATTCGATGCCGGTTGAATGCGCCTGCCATGTATCTGGCGAATTTCACGAAAACAGCGTTTTGGTTTCCGGATCAAGCGATCCGGAAACATTTGCATGCAAATGAGTTTGGAAAGGCGGTGGGCGCGGCCGCTTATTCCCGTCCACGCCTGGCGGCGTGGCCTTCGCGCGAACGCCGTCGCGGAGCAGCGTCGCCGGCAACACCGTCCTCGCTGACCGTCTTGCGCGGCGGCAGTTTCACCGCTGCCGACAGTTTTGGGAACGGATCGACCTTGTTGGGCAGGGCCATGGCGTAGACGAAATGCTCCTGGAATTTCGGTTCCAGCGCCGTCTCGATCTTCTCGATCTTGCTGACCGTGTCCTCGATCTCGCGGCGGTAGCCGCGATTGAGCAGCGCCATGCGGGCGCCGGCACCTGCGGCGTTGCCGACGGCCGAGACCTTGTCGAGGTCGCAATCCGGGATCAGCCCGAGCACCATGGCGTATTTCGGATCGATGAAGGAGCCGAAGGCGCCGGCGAAATGGATGCGGTCGACATGCTCGGTGTTCTGCTTTTCCATCAACAGCTTGGTCCCGGCATAAAGCGCTGCCTTGGCAAGCTGAATGGCGCGCACATCGGTCTGGGTGATGGTGATCTTCGGCCCATCTTCCGTCAATGCGGCGGAGCCTTCCTTCAGCACATAGGAGAAGGTGCGGCCGTTGGCGGTGACGCGCGGCGAACGGGCCGAAAGCCCGCCGTCGATGACGCCGTCCTCGGAAATGATGCCGGCGAGATACATCTCCGCCACCACTTCGATGATGCCGGAACCGCAGATGCCGGTGACGCCGGTTGCCTGGACGCTTTCCAGGAAGCCCGGTTCGTCGGACCACAGTTCCGAGCCGATGACGCGGTATTTCGGCTCCAGCGTGTCTGGGTCGATGCGCACGCGCTCGATCGCGCCCGGTGCGGCGCGCTGGCCGCCGGAGATTTCAGCACCCTCGAAGGCCGGGCCGGTGGGCGAGGAGGCGGCAACCACGCGCGAGCGATTGCCGAGCACGATCTCGGCATTGGTGCCGACGTCGACAATCAGCATCATTTCGTCCTGGCGGTGCGGGCCTTCCGACAGCGTCACCGCCGCCGCGTCCGCGCCGACATGGCCGGCGATGCAAGGCAGCATATAGAGCCTGGCGCCCTGGTTAAGCTTCAGGCCGATGTCGGATGCCTTGATATGCACGGCGCCCGAAACGGCCAGCGCAAAGGGCGCGCCGCCAAGCTCGGTCGGATCGATGCCGAGGAACAGATGGTGCATGATCGGATTGCCGACGAAGACGCTGTCCAGGATGTCGTTGCGCTGGACATTGCCTTCGGCACAGACCTTGTCGACGAGACCCGAGATCGCCTCGCGCACGGCGACCGTCATGCCTTCGCGCCCGTCAGGATTCATCATCACATAGGAGACGCGGCTCATCAGGTCCTCGCCGAAGCGGATCTGCGGGTTCGAGGTGCCCGACGAGGCGGCGACGCGGCCCGACAGCAGCGATACCAGATGCATGGCGATGGTGGTCGAGCCGATGTCGCAAGCCAGCCCATAGGCTTCGTTCTTGAGGCCGGGCCACAGCGCCACGACGCGCGCTGTCTCTGAGTCGGCATCCTTGTAGATGGCGGCGGTCGCGGTCCAGTTGCCCTTGCGCAGGATACCTTGCACCTGCGGCAGCAGATGAAAATCGAAATCGAGGCTTTTCAGGCCCCAGTCGTGCATCAGCGCGATCTTCAGGCGGTCGAGGTCGCCAAGCGGCTTGTGCATGTCGGGCTCTTCGATCTCGACATAGCACATGCGGATCGCCGAATCGCGGGCGATGACCCTGGTGTCGGCATCCTTGCGGATGGTCTGCGCGTTGATCACGGTGTCCTGCGGCACGTCGATGACGAGGTCGCCGAGGATTTGCGCCGAGCAGGAGAGGCGGCGCCGTTCGGGCAGGCCGCGGACGCGCTCATAGCGCTCTTCCTTGGCGCCCTTGGGCGTGATGTGGTCGTTGGAAGAGGTGATCTTGTGCTTGGCGAAATTGCCTTCCTGCACTTCGATCTGGCAGCGCCCGCAGGTGGCGCGTCCGCCGCACACACTTTCGACATAGACACCAAGCTGGCGCGCGGCATCAAGCACCGGTGTGCCGACAGGAAACCGCCCGCGCTTGCCGGACGGCATGAAAAGCACGAGCGGATCGGTGATGTTTGCAGGTGAGTTCACGATTGCGCGCTTATCCTCGGCCCATCCGGGCTTCACGGCCGCCACGGCGGCGGCCGCCATTGCCGGCGCCGTCGCCCGGCGCATTGACCTGCGTCGGGGCGGCGACCGCCTGGCCGCCTTCGGCCGGCTTGTAATCCTTGTAGGTTCTGATCCAGTTGGTGCAGTTCTCGTCGGTGCCGTTCAGCACATTGGCGCCGCGCACGGCTTCCATTTCCTGCGGGCGTACCGGGTTCATGATGGCTGATGTCATGCCGGCGCCGATCACCATCGGGATGAAAGCGGCGTTGATGCCGTGGCGATGCGGCAGGCCGAAGGAGATGTTGGACAGGCCGCAGGTGGTGTTGACCTTGAGCTCCTCGCGCAGGCGACGCAGCAGCGCGAACACCTGGCGGCCGGCGTCGCCGAGCGCGCCGATCGGCATGACCAGCGGGTCGACGACGACGTCATGCGCCGGAATGCCGAAATCGGCGCAACGCTGCACGATCTTCTTGGCGACGGCGAAACGGACATCCGGGTCCATCGAAATGCCGGTCTCGTCGTTGGAGATGGCGACGACAGGCACATTGTACTTCTTCACCAGCGGCAGGATGGCTTCGAGCTTTTCTTCCTCGCCGGTGACGGAGTTGACCAGCGGACGGCCCTTGGCAACTTTGAGTGCGGCTTCGATCGCTGCGGTGACGGAACTGTCGATCGACAGCGGCAGGTCGACCAGCCCTTGCACGATCTCCAGCGTCTGCACCAAGAGGCCGGGTTCGGTCTCGTTCGGGTTAACCGAGGTGACACCGGCGTTGACGTCGAGCATGGTGGCGCCGCACGCTGCCTGCTCCAATGCGTCCCTGATGACGGTCTCGAAATTGCCCGCGATCATCTCGGCGGCCAGCTTCTTGCGGCCGGTCGGGTTGATGCGTTCACCGATCACGCAGAACGGCTGGTCGAAGCCGATGATGATTTCTCGTGTCGCCGAAGCGACGATGGTACGGGTCATGAATTCTCTCCGCCGTGATATAAAGATTTCTTTATATCGTTGTCTGTTTTCGTTCAAGCGAATGGGTGGCCGTCCGCGCTTCGCCTCGAGTTAAAGTATGTCGTTGTCCCAAAACCGGTTCCCACTTTTGGGCGACATACATCAGTGCGCGGTCTTCACCATGTCCACCTGCGTTTCGGTAATGTCGTCGTGCAAGATGCTGTCGAGCCGGTCGGCGACCATCTGGTCGTCGCGACGGATCTCACGTTTCCACGGCTGGCGGCCCCTCAGAACGCCCGATTCATCGACGATCTCGGCGACATATTCCTCCTGCCGGTAGGCCATTACGTGAACGCCGGAAACGCCTGATATTTCCTTCACCTCATTGATGATGTCGATGCAGAGCTGCTTGCCTTCCTTCTTCTGGTCCTGGGCGCCTTCCAGCCGCTTGATGACTGAATCGGGAATATGGATGCCCGGCACGTTCGAGCGGATCCATTTGGCCGTCTTGGCCGAGGCGAGCGGGCCGACGCCAACCAGGATGAAGCATTTTTCGGTGTAGCCGAGGTCGCGCACCTTTTGCATGTAGGTGCGGAACATCGGCACGTCGAAGCAATATTGGCTCTGTACGAATTGCGCGCCGGCGGCGATCTTCTTGCCCAGGCGATGCGGCCGGAAATCGATCGGCGGCGCGAACGGGTTGATCGCAGCACCCAGGAAAAGCTGCGGCGGCGTCGTCAGCTTGCGGCCGGACAGGAACTTGCCATTGTCGCGCATGATACGGCAGGTTTCCAACAGCGACATGCAGTCGAGGTCGAACACCGGCTTGGCGCCGGGCTGGTCGCCGGCCTGCACGCCGTCGCCGGTCAGGCACAGCATGTTGGCCACGCCCATGGCGGCACCACCCAGCACGTCGCCCTGGATGGCGATCCGATTCTTGTCGCGGCAGGCGATCTGCATGATCGGCGCATAGCCCATGCGGGTCAAAAGCGCACAGATACCGACCGACGACATGTGGCAATTGGCGCCCGATGCGTCGACGGCGTTGATGGCGTCGACCCAGCCATCGAAAATCTTCGCCCTGTTATAGACGTCTTCGGGATCGGCGCTGTCGGGTGGGTTGAGTTCGGTCGTCACCGCGAATTCGCCGCGCCTAAGCACGCGCTCCAGCCGGCCGCGCGAGGTGTGGCCGGGCAAGGGCTCAAGCGGCAGGTGGATGCCAGCCGGGTTCTCGTCGCGCTGGCGGCCGATCATGCCGACGCCCCGGTGTTGGCCGTCTCATTCTTGGCGGCAGCGGCCGCTTCGCGCGCGGTGGCCGCCTGCGCGGTCACCCGCAGCCAGGCCGAGGTTTCGCGCAGCGACTGGTCGACCGGCTTCTGCACGGTCAGGATCCTGTCGCCGTGCACCATGTTTTGCGAGCCTTCCCAGGCCTTGACCCAGACGCAGGGCATATCGGGCTCGACCTCGCAATTGCCGTTGGCGCGGACGCCGCCGCAAGGGCCGTTGCGCAATTGCTTGGGGCAGTTCATCGGGCACGACATGCCGGTCGAGGACAAGATGCACTGGCCGCACATGCGGCAGTCGAACATGAAGCCCTTGACGCGCTTCTCGACGAATTTGATCGGCCCTTCGACGCGGCCGTAGCCTATGCCCTTCCAGAGGGGATGGAGGAGCAGAAACATGTCGGCGAATTTGGCGTAGAACCATTCGAGCAGACGCGAATGCCTGATCGACCACAGCCGAACCGCAAAGGAACGCTGCACGCGCCGCTGCGGCGACACGTCGGCCGGCTTGTAGTCGGATTTCGGCGCTGCCTTCTTGACCAGAGTGGCTTGGGTAACCGGCTGGACAACCCTTTGGCCATCCTTGGCAGGAATGGTTTCAGACATTTTCTTTGCCGCCTGCCTTGACCAGGGCGACCAGCCGCTCGCGGTCGTATTTCGTGTCGATATCGTTGAATGCCTTCTCGACCTCGGCTTCGAGGTCATCGCCGACCGGGACGGGATCGGCCTTGCGCCATTCGGCCAGATAATCGTCGGTGCCGCCGGCGCCAGTGCGCATCGCGCACATGTCGATCGCCTCGGTGAAGCGCAGCGGCAGTTCGCGCTTGGCGTTCTGCCGGCCCTTCTTGACGATGATTTGGGCTGGGATGTCGCGCCAGTAGACGACGATCAGATCGGCCATGAATTCTCACTCCTCGATCTGCGAGCATTGCCGGAAGCGCAGTGGGGCCGCTTGTTATGGGACGACGCGCGCGCATTCAAAAGCGACGCATTTGGATGTCGTAAAATGAAAGGTGGGTTTATTCGTTTGCGGCGTGTGCTGGCGGCAGGTTCGACGCGCCGGAAGAGCCAGCGTGCGGCATGCGGATACGGGCGAGGAACTCGCTACCAGATGCCGGTTCTGAGGCCCGTCCAGACGTAGAACCAGATCGTCGGATGATACCACAGCTTCGAAGGCAGGCCGGGATCGATCGTCGTGAGTTTTCCAGCCAGTGCATCGCTGACGGCCTCGACGCAGATGTCGCGCGAGAACGCCGTCTGGCGTAGCGCGTGACTTGAGATGGTGTCGCCCTTTTTCGATCGTCCGCGCGCCTGCTTCAGCACGCCACCGGTGTCGACGCCAGCGTCGACGAGGTGGACAGTCGTGCCGAAATTCTGCGCATCGCCTGATACCAGAGCCCAATAGCCGCCATTCATGCCGCGATATTTCGGCGTGATGCCCGCATGGTAATTGAGCACCGGGCAGGGCATTTTGCTCAGCATCTCCGCCGAGATTAGTCGGCAACCGTTGAGCAGCACAACGCCTGGCCGGATCTTCTGGATTACCTGCAGGCACTCAAGCCCATTGGCCGAGGATACTTGGATGATCTCCTGGCCTGGTCGCGGCTCAACCTCCAGCTTCTCCTCGGCAATCAATCGCGCGCTATGGCCGGCCAGGAATCGCTTGCCCAACCTGCTCAGCACCATCGTGCCAAGCTGGCCCATGGCGGAGATCCAGCCTTGGCGGCGAGCCCGGCCACGCAGCAATTGCTTTTTGGATTCAGGGGTTTCGAGGACGACGCTGACAGGACCAACGCGATCGGCGATTGCATTGATCATAGCCCAGACATGCTGGCCGCCCCCGGTGACGACCACGATCGGACGCGTACTGGATTCTAATGCTGCCATGGATACTGCCCCCTCCAAGCAACCCGTTCTCGACAATGGACGGGATGCTAGGGTGTCCGGGTTAATCCTTGGTGATCAGCCTTCGATACACAGTCAGCGCTTGAATTCGATGATATCGAGCTTCGATTCGTAGTAGGGCGCCGGAAATTCGATGCGCCATTCCTTGGCGCTGTTGCGGAAGGCGTAGCCGACCTGGTCGGTTTGCGGGCCGCTTCCATAGGGCTTTGCCGGATCATCGTTGACATAGAAGGAGCCGAGATAGATCGCGCGTTTCTCGCCATCGTCGAAGAAGCGGCCCTTGGTGCGCTGCGAACCGCTGATCTTTTCCAGCCGCCAGCCGGAACCGTCGTCGGTCACCTTGCACTTGAACCAGCCATAGATGACGAGCGGCAAAGGCCCGCCGGCCTTGATGGTGCGGCACCGCCAACTGCCGGTCAGGTCCTTGTCGGAAAAGGCCACCAGCGGCTTTGCCAGCAGGGCATCGAGTTGCTTGACCTCGGCCGGGTTGCCTGCCTTCGCCTCGGCAAGGGCTGCCTTGCGGGTCTCGCCATATTTGTCGAGCCGTGCCTTGTCGGCTGGGGTGATGAGTTTCTGTATCTCGCCATCGGCATGAGCGGGCAGGGCGAAACAGAGGAGACCGAGTGCGGCTATCAAGAGGCGAGGTGTCATCGGTGCGTTTCCACGTTCGAATGGCTGGAGGGCCTGTTGCCTTGTGGCGCACAACTTACCCGTTCTCGATGGCCTGTCATCCAGGGTTGGAGCATAGCGGGTCAAGAATTGCTTCAGGCGTGTGCAGCCGCCTGCGCCATTCCGACCGTCAGGTCGCCGTAGCCAGTGGCGCGGCGTTCATAAACGAGACCGAGCATTTTGGCGGCCTTTTCGGCGACCTTGTCGAGTTCCGGATCATTGGTCTGGGCCAGATAGATCAGCTTCTCGTAGTTGCCGAAATAGTCCTTGATCAGTTCCGGGTGCTTGTCGAGGCCGAGCGGCTTCATGAAGAAGGCGTCGAACTGCCGGCAGAGGAAGTCGGTCATGTAGAACGACATCATGTCGTCGTCTGCGACCTTCGCGTAGGCCTCCATGCCCTGGTAGAAGGCGAAGCAATGCGGGCCGGCCATGCGCTCGACGCCATGCTTCTCGCAGACCCTGTCGAGCAGGCCGCCGGTGCCGCAATCGGCATAGCCGACGAAGATGTTGCTGTAGCCTTCGGCCTTGGCCTTTTCGATTGCCTTGTCCATGGCCGGAGCGATGCGGTCCGGGTAGAAATGGAATTCCGCCGGCAGGCAGGTCAGGTCGAGGTGATCCAGTCCGAGCTGTTCCTTGACGGCCAGAATTTCGCGCGCAATCATCCCACAGGCGATAACGAGCAGCCTGTCGTCTTGATTCGGTTTCGTTTTTTGCGTCTTGGCCATGGAACCCGTCGAGCCGGCCTTCGTTGCTGTAGCGCTAATTTATCTGCTAATTTATCTATTGAGGGAGACACCGTCCATGAAACTGCTACGCATCACGCCAATTGCCATCTTGACCTGCGCCCTGGCCCTCACGGCTTGTGCGAACACCGTCCGTGGCGTCGGCAAGGACGTCAAATCAACCGCCAATGCGGTCGAGGACACCGTCAACAATCCCTGATCTCCGCGCCCGTACTTCTTCATCTGGGAACAAAAAAGCCGCGCTGCAAGGCGCGGCTTCCTGTTGTCCATTCTGAATTGGCCAATCAGGCCGAAGCGCGCACATTGTGCTTGCGCTTCATGTAGTCCTTGGCGGTCTCGACCGCCACCGCCGCGTCTCGGCAATAGGCATCGGCGCCGACGGCCTTGCCGAATTCCTCGTTCAGCGGCGCGCCGCCGACCAGCACGACATAGTCGTCGCGGATGCCCTTTTCCTTCATCGTGTCGATGACGACCTTCATATAGGGCATGGTCGTGGTCAGCAGGGCCGACATGCCGATGATGTCGGGCTGGTGCTGTTCGATTGCATCGAGATATTTCTCGACCGCATTGTTGATGCCGAGATCGATGACGTCGAAGCCAGCACCTTCCATCATCATGCCGACGAGGTTCTTGCCGATGTCGTGGATGTCGCCCTTGACGGTGCCGATGACCATCTTGCCCTGCTTCGGCGCGCCGGTGGCGGCGAGCAGCGGACGCAGGATGAACATGCCGGCCTTCATCGCATTGGCCGACAACAGCACTTCGGGCACGAACAGGATGCCGTCGCGAAAATCCTCGCCGACGATGCGCATGCCTTCGACCAGCGCCTCGGTCAGCACCTTGTAGGGCACCCAGCCGCGCTCGAGCAGGATGTTGGTGCCTTCCTCGATCTCTTCCTTCAGCCCGTCATAGAGATCGTCGTGCATCTGCTGCACCAACTCGTCGTCGGAAAGTTCGGAAAGGATGATCTCGTCGTCGGCCATTTGTATCGAGCTCCTGCCGGCATCGCGACGTGCGTCGCAAGGCACAAAATATTCGCGTTCATACCTAACCCGCTGGGGGCAGGTATCCATAGCTGATTTGCGACTTCCCGCAAAAGGAAAGCGACCGTAACTCTCTTGGAATTCTTGTCGATTTTGCGACAGGCGTTGGCGCTGGCGGGCCGTTTCGAATAGGGTGCATGGCTACGATCTGGCAAGAAGCGGCGAGATGCAGCCGCTATGGATTCCAGACAAGAACAGATTCAGGGAAGAACCACCATGAGCGAACACGCGGCAGTCGATCAGGAAGCGTCAAACGCGCGACGTGGGCGTGGCGCCAGTGGCGGGGCTGCAGCCCGGCGGGCAGCACGTTCGGGCGGTGGCCCGGGTACGCAGCTCACCTACATGAAGCGCAAGATCAACGTTTACGAGGTGCTGGACGAGGAAGGCCTGGCGCTGATCGAGAAGAACACCGACACGGTGCTCGAGGAGATCGGCATCATCTTCCGTGATGACGCGGAAGCGCTTCAACTGTGGAAAGAGGCCGGCGCCGACGTCAAGGGCGAGCGCGTGCACTTTCCGAAGGGGCTGTGCCGTTCGCTGCTCAAGACCGCGCCGTCCGTCTACACCCAGCATGCGCGCAATTCCGAGCGCTCGGTGCAGATCGGCGGCAATGCCACCGTCTTTGCGCCGGTCTACGGTCCGCCCTTCGTGCGTGACCTCGATGGCGTCAGGCGTTATGCGACGATCGAGGATTTCCAGAATTTCGTGAAGCTCGCCTATATGGCGCCGTCGATCCACCATTCGGGCGGCACGGTGTGCGAACCAGTCGACGTGCCGGTCAACAAGCGCCACCTCGACATGATCTACAGCCACATCAAATATTCCGACAAGCCGTTCATGGGCTCGGTGACCGCGCCGGAACGCGCCGAAGACACCGTCGCCATGGCCAAGATCGTGTTCGGCGACGATTTCGTCGAGAACAACACGGTGCTGACCAGCCTGATCAACGCCAACTCGCCGATGGTGTTCGACGAGACCATGCTCGGCGCGCTGAAAGTCTATGCGCGCCACAACCAGGCCTGCATCGTCACGCCGTTCATCCTTGCCGGCGCGATGAGCCCGGTGACGGTGGCCGGCACGCTGACGCAGGTCCTGGCCGAAGTGCTGGCCGGCGCCTCGTTCACGCAGCTGATCCGTCCCGGCGCGCCGGTGCTGTTCGGCACCTTCGCCTCGTCGATTTCGATGCAGTCGGGAGCGCCGACCTTCGGCACGCCGGAGCCGTCGCTGGTGTCTTATGGCGCCGCACAGCTGGCGCGTCGGCTGGGCCTGCCGTTCCGCACCGGCGGCTCGCTCTGCGCGTCCAAGGTTCCGGATGCTCAGGCGGCCTATGAAAGCGCCAACACGCTGAACTCGACCATCCTGGCCGGCACCAATTTCGTGCTGCATTCGGCCGGCTGGCTCGAGGGCGGGCTCGCGTCCTGTTATGAGAAGTTCATGATGGACATCGATCAGCTCGGCATGACGCAGAAATTCTCAGAGGGCGTCGACCTGTCGGAAAACGGCCAGGCGATGGACGCCATCCGCCAGGTCGGCCCCGGCAGCCACTATCTCGGCTGCGACCACACCCAGGCCAATTTCCAGACCGCCTTCTACCGCTCCAACATCGCCGACAACAATTCCTACGAGCAGTGGCTGGCCGAAGGCGAGAAGACCGCGCCGCAGCGTGCCAACGAACTTGCCCGCCGCTGGCTGGAAAGCTACGAGGCGCCGTATCTCGATCCGAGCATCGACGAAGCGTTGCAGGGCTTCATCGCCAAGAAGAAGGGGTCGATGCCCGACGCCTTCACTTGAAAGGAGCCCGAGTCAGGCGGGGCTAAAGTCGCCAACATCATCCACAAGGAAGTCTGGCGGAGCGCGTTCTCCGATCCGGTCAAGAAGGAATGATTGCCGCGGGGCGCCGGGTTGAGGACATCGCGACCGTGCTTTCGGCCCATGGCCTCATCCTGCGCGGCGGCTTCAAGTGCGGAGCGAGCGAAACCCCGTTTGCCGACCTCTCAGGTGCTCCCGTCAAATCCGTCCTGCTGGTCGGGCAGGCGGGTGCAGCGCCTTGGCCGCATTTCCTGCGCTGGATCGACAAGCAATCGCAGACCATGGCCAATCCGCTCGACACGTGGTCGCGCGAAGTGATCGGAGCCGTGGCCGAGGCATTCGGGGCGCGAGCCGTTTCCCCTTCCGACAGACCTTATCTGCCGTTTCAGCAATGGGCGATGCGGGCGGAGGGACTGAAGCCGTCGCCGCTCGGCATCCTCATGCATCCGCAATACGGGCTATGGCATGCCTATCGCGGTGCGCTGCTGTTCGAGGACGAGCTTCCGATTCAAGCCGGCGAAACGGCGCCTCACCTTTGCGATAGCTGCGTCGAGAAACCTTGCCTGAAATCTTGTCCGGCCGACGCCTATTCCGCGCAAGGATTTGCTTATCAATCCTGCCTGACGCATGTGCGTGGAGCCGGCGGCTCGCCTTGCCGCAGCGGCGGCTGCCTTGATCGCAATGCGTGCCCCTATGGCACGGAGTATCGCTATCCGCCGGAGGTTCAGGCCTTCCACATGGCGAGCTTCGCACGAGCCACCAACTGATCCATTCCCATTGCGTGGTGCTCTTCGCTTCGAGCATCTTGACGGCAGTTAGAAGCAAGCCTATTCATCAAGTCATCTGATGACTTGATGAATAGGCCGATGCAACCTGCTCTCCGAACCAATCTCACCGACAGCGCCACCGAGAGCCTGCGGGCTGAAATCGTCAGCGGCCGCTGGGGTGTCGGCGAGCGTATCCCCAACGAGGCAGCTCTGACCGACCTTCTGTCGGTCAGTCGGGGCACCGTCCGCGAGGCGGTGCGGGTGCTGGTCTCGCAGGGGTTGCTGAATACGCGTCAGGGCTCGGGCACCTATGTGCGCTCCGCCGTCGATACTTCTGCCGCGCTTGACCGGATCAAACGCAGCGGCTTGCGCGATCAGTGGGAGGCGCGGGCGGCGCTGGACCTCGAGGCCGCGAGGCTCGCCGCCTTGCGCCACACGCCAGCCGACCTCGAGCGGATGCGGCAATTGCTTGCCGCGCGCGGCACTGTCGCGGACGGCGGAAGCGAAGCCTTCATCCGGCGCGATCTTGCTTTCCACAAATCCGTCGTCGCGGCGTCCGGCAATAGGGCGATGATGGAGCTCTATGACTTCTTCACCGCCGCCATCACCGAGACCATCCATGCCACCATCGACGGCGATCTGCCCGAACCGGACCACCAGGCGCATGCGGCAATCGTCGACGCCATTGCCGCGAGCGATCCCGAGCGCGCCGTTGCCGCCGTCCGAGCCTTCATGGCGCCGGTGCTTGCCCAACTTGAAAGACTGCTTTCGCAATGAACCAGAGTTTTCGTCAGCCTGATCCGAAGGCCGAGGTCGAGGGTCTGGAACTCATCGATGCCGAGGCCGACAGCCTGCCCATGCCGCAGCCGCCTGAACTGCGCAGCCGTGCGGCGCGCATCGTGCTTGGCGCGAGCCTTGTGCTGATCGCCTTCAGCTTGAGGCCGCTGTTTTCCAGCCTGTCGGTGCTGTTGCCCGAGGTGATGCAGGCAACCGGTCTTTCGACGACGGGCGCCAGCCTGCTGACGACGCTGCCCGTCCTGTGCCTCGGCCTGTTCGCGCCCTTCGCGCCAAGGCTTGCGCAGCGCTATGGAGCCGAGCGCACTTTGCTCGGGGCGCTCGCCTTGCTGGTGCTGGGAACCGGCCTGCGCTGGTTCGGTACGGTTCCCCTGCTGTTTGTCGCCACATTCCTGGCCGGTGGCGCGATTGCCATCGGCAATGTGCTGATGCCGGGCCTGGTGAAGCGCGATTTCGCCGACAGGGCCGCTATCATGACCGGGTTCTACACCATGGCGCTCTGCGCCGGCTCGGCTGCCGCTGCCGGCTTCACGCTGCCGATCGAGCATTTTGTCACCGGTTCATGGTCGGGAGCGCTCGCTGCCTGGGCGGTGCCGACGCTGGTCGTGCTGCTGATCTGGATCCCGCAGGCGCTGGGCAGCCGTCGGCAGGTCAGTCATCGCGGCTTTCACGTCGTCGGGCTTTGGCGCGATCGCCTGGCTTGGCAGGTGACGCTGTTCATGGGGCTGCAGTCGGCACTTGCCTATTGCATCTTCGGCTGGCTGGCGCCGATCCTGCGCGAGCGCGGCTTTGACGCGGCCACCGCCGGCGCGATGGTTTCGGTGTCGGTGATGGCGCAGGTCATCACGTGCCTCGCCGTGCCATCCTTTGCGATGCGGCTGAAGGACCAGCGCGGCATCAATGTGGCGCTCGTTGCCATAGCGGTGATCGCGCTGCTCGGCATTCTCTTTGCGCCGACCTCGACGGTGCTGTTCTGGGCGGTCCTGCAAGGCATTGGGCAGGGGGGCCTGATCGCGGCTGCCATGAGCTTGATCGTGCTGCGTTCGCCGGATTCGCATGTCGCCGCGCATCTTTCAGGCATGGCGCAAGGCGTCGGCTATGTACTGGCGGCATTCGGCCCGCTGCTGGTGGGCCTGATCCGCGATTGGACCGGCAGTTTTTCGGGGACGGCGTTCCTGTTCGTCGCGCTCGGGCTTGGCGTAGCCATCATGGGGCTCGGTGCCGGCCGTGCGCTGCATGTCGGCGCGCGGACCGTGCGCGAGGGCGAGCAATAGCGTCACGCAATCCTGCACGAAATGTTGACTGCCATGCCCGGGGAATGCCTTGCCGTATGGCCTCGCGCGGATATGTATCGCGCATCAGTCGAACGGAGCGGGCGATGACGAAACACGACCTTCAAATCAAGACCAGGGATGGTGTTGCCAATGCTGGGCTTTTCCGCTCGGCAAACGCATCTCCTGCCAAGGCCGGCGTCATTCTCTATCAGGACGCCTTCGGTCCGCGGCCGGCACTCGACAGTATGGCCGAGCGGCTGGCGAATGAAGGCTATGCGGTGCTGGTGCCCGACCTGTTCTACCGCAATGCGCCCTACGGGCCGTTCGACGCCAAGACCGCCTTCGCCGAGGAAAAGACCAAAATCCCGCTGATGGCGCTGGTCACCGGCACGACGCAGGAGATGACCATCCGCGACAGCGGTGCATTCCTCGATGCACTCGCTGCCGAGGGCATCACCGGGCCGATCGGCACCGTCGGCTATTGCATGGGCGGCGGTCGATCATTGAATGCCGCAGCAAACTATCCCGACAGGATAAAGGCGGCGGCCAGTTTCCATGGTGGCAATCTGGCCAGCGACGCCGCCGACAGCCCGCATCGCAAGGCAGCCGCCATCAAGGGGCGTGTCTATGTCGGCACATCCGGCGTCGACAGGAGTTTCCCGCCGGAACAGTCGGCGCGGCTGGCCGAAGCGCTGCGGGTCGCTGAAGTCGATCATGTCATCGAGAACTATGCGGGCATGGCACATGGCTGGTGCGTACCCGATCATAGCGTTTTCAATGCCGCCGGCGCCGAACGCCACTGGAAGCGGCTGACGACGTTGTTCGCCGAGACGCTGATCTAAGGTCAGCGGTCGACCCTGAGCAGGACGCTACGCGTTTTTGAACCAGAACGGCAGCCCATGCGGCAAAGAGTGAGCGATGCTTGCCCTTTCGACGGCGGCAGATGACCGTTCACCTTGCCGCCGCCGGATCAGGCTGCGCTTAGGCGTTTGCCTTGCGATAGGCTGCGACGACAAGCCAAATTGCGGAAAGCAGAAAGTAAAACGCGCCGAACCCGGCATAAGGCGCGATGTCCAGAATCGTCGGCGCAACCGTGCCGAGGGATCGGCTGATCATGAAGCCGCCGGCGAGGGCCGATTGCACGCCACTGAGGATCATCGGCCACTGCGCGCCTTGGTAGCGCCAACGCCTTGCTCCCGTGTTGAGCTGCAGCAGGCCCGACAGGATCGCCCAAACCCCAAACACGGCCAGAACGGCATACATGCTGTTGCTGACCGCCACGATGACGGCGAGCGCCGTTATCGTGCTGACCACGACATTCAATGCCTGGGACGAGTTGGCTTTCAGGCCGCCATTTACCCTGGCGTCAACCAGATTGGCGAGGGCGTCCCATGCGGGGTAGATCACGAGCAGAAGCGCGGTGGGACCGGGTTGCCCGTTGAATAGGATGGCGGCAGCAACCCAGGCGATAGAAAATATGGCGCGTGCGAAATAATAGGATCGTAGCCATCCGGACTGGGTGAAAGATTGGTTTTGCATCGGCAGATTCCTTATTGCTATCTACCTATTAGTAGGTAGCCAAAACCTCTAAGTCAACCCGATGTCCGGACACCTCCCTGTGAAAATCGGGAACGATGCATAACCTTGACAGTTCGCCTACCAGAAGGTAGGCAGCGATATGAAATCAATGGCTTCGACTTCAGAAAAGATCCTCGATGTCGCGCAGTCTCTCATCGTCGCGGGAGGCTACAACGGGTTCAGCTATGCCGATATCTCGGCTGCCATCGGGATCAGGAAGGCGAGCATCCACCATCATTTTCCGACGAAGGCCGAGCTGGTTTCGGTGCTGGTGGATCGTTACAGGCGGCAGGCCGAAGTGGGTTTGGAGTCTCTGCGGGGAGAACTCTCAAGCCCTGCTGAACAACTGCAGTCCTACATGAACTATTGGCGGACATGCATTCGCGATGCCTCGCCGTCCTTCTGCGTCTGCGCGATGCTCGCCGGCGAGATGCAGATGCTGCCGGAAGAGGTCGCATCACGCGTTCGTGCCCATTTCCAAAATCTCGCGGGATGGCTTACGTCGGTGCTGCGGGCTGGAATGGAGCAGGACTTGTTCCGCTTGAACAACCGGCCGGAGGAGGAGGCCCAGATGCTGATGGCATCGGTTCATGGGGCAATGCTGTCCGCGAGGGCTTTCAGTGATCCCGGGCTGTTCACCACAATCGTCAATCCCCAGATCGCCAGGCTGCTGGGACGGGATTGCTAGAGAACTGTCGGGCCAAAGTGGGTATCAAGCAGCGCAAATGGCGCGCCCCAAAATGGGCCGAGCGGGAACGAACAGGCTGATGCAATCCTATGATGTCGTGATCATCGGCGCGGGTGCCGCCGGAATGATGTGCGCCGTGGAGGCGGCCAAGCGCGGCCGTTCGGTGCTGATCCTCGATCATGCGGCTGCGCCTGGCGAGAAGATCCGCATCTCCGGCGGCGGCCGGTGCAATTTCACCAACATCCATGCCAGCCCGAAGAATTTTCTGTCGGGCAATCCGCATTTCTGCATTTCGGCGCTCAGCCGCTACACGCAGCGCGATTTCATCGCCCTCGTCGAACGCCACCGCATTGCCTATCACGAGAAGACGTTGGGGCAGCTGTTTTGCGACGGCTCGGCGCGCCAGATCATCGACATGCTGGTCTCGGAAATGCAGGGCAGGGGCGTGGAGCTGGCGCTCTCGACCAGCGTTGAGGATGCCCGCAAAACCGTGGAGGGGTTTGCGCTCACCCTCTCCACAGGCTTGGTTACTTGCCAGTCGCTGGTCGTGGCCTGTGGCGGCAAGTCGATCCCCAAGATGGGGGCGACCGGTTTCGGCTATGAGCTTGCCGAACGGTTCGGCCTTGCCATCGTCGAAACGCGGCCGGCGCTGGTGCCGCTGACCTTCGACGCAAACACGCTCGAACGGCTGGCGCCGCTGGCCGGCAACGCCGTCGACGCGGAAGTCGCCTGCGGCAAGACGCGGTTTTCCGAAGCGATGCTGTTTACGCATCGCGGCGTCAGCGGACCGTCCATCCTGCAGATCTCTTCCTATTGGCGCGAGGGCGATGAAATCCGCATCGCCATGCTGCCGGGAGTTGACGTGGCGGACCTCATTCGGGTGGCCAAGCGAAGCAATGGGCGGCAAGCGGTACAGACGGTGCTGGCAAATCATCTGCCGAAGCGGCTTGCGCAGTCGATCGCCGAGCGCACCGGGATCGACGGCAACCTTGCCGATCTTTCCGACGCCCAGATGAAAACCATAACTGCCGCAGTCAATGACTGGCGCATCAAGCCTGCCGGCTCGGAGGGCTACCGCACCGCCGAAGTGACGCTGGGCGGGGTCGACACCAACGGGCTGGACCAGAAGACGATGCAGGCGAAATCCGTGCCGGGCCTGTTTTTCATCGGCGAAGTCGTCGATGTCACGGGTTGGCTGGGCGGCTATAATTTCCAGTGGGCATGGTCATCGGGCTGGGTGGCGGGGCAGGCGGCCTAGACTTACGTCCGTGGCTTCGTCCCAGCAGTCGCCTTCTTCTTCTTTTTGGCCTGGTTGTAATCGATCGCTGCGCGGACGAGGTCTTTCAAAGCACGCTCATCGAGCCTATCGCCCTCAAGAATATCGATTGCCCGCCACACCTTGCCGCCGAAACCGTTGTTGAACAGCTTGTCGGGGTCCGGCAGGCTGGCGCCATGGGAAAAGGTCAGCTTCACCTTGTCTTTGTGGGCGTTGCCGACCACGATGTTGCCGTCGAGACACCATACCGGGCTGCCCATCCACTTCCACTCCTCGACGATGTCCGGGTCGGCTGCAAGGATGGTCTTGCGGATGCGGGCGAGCGTCTCGCCGCGCCAGTCCGAGAGGCCGGCGATCAATTGGTCGATTTGTTGCGAGGGGGTCATTGGGTGCCTTCCTGTGCCTCGACGCGTTCAACCGCTGCCTGTCACCAGCGCGTCAGTTGGGTGATCTGAACGAGATTGCCGCAGCTGTCGTTCAGCTGGACGATGGTCGAACCGGTCACCTCGGTCGGCGGCATGGTGAACGCGCCGCCCTTCGCCTTGATGCGCTCGTAGTCGCCCTTGACGTCGTCGGTGAAGAACATGATCGCGGGCTGGCCCTGCTCGAAGATGGCTTCCTGATAGGCCTTGGCGGCCGGGTTGTCGTTGAGCGCGAGTTGCAGCTCGGTTCCATCAGGCTCGTCGGCTGAGATCACTGTCAGCCAGCGAAAAGGCCCGTTGCTGAAATCGGCTTTTTTGGCGAGGCCCAGCACGTCGGTGTAGAAGCGCAGTGCGTTTTCCTGGTTGTCCACATACACGCTGGTCAGCTTGATCTTCATCGCTCTTTCTCCTGTGTGTTATTCGGCCGTTACGGGATCCAGCCGGGCTGCGCGGCCGCCTGCTTGACCCAGTCCGCCATCCGCGCCTCGTCGAACTGGTCTTCGCGGATGTCGATCCAGCGCACATCCTTGCTCTTTGCCGTGCCGCCTGGTGGGATCGGCTGCAATGAGATGCCACTGAAAAAGGTCACCTTCAAATAGTGGGTGAAGACATGAAACGACACGAACCAGCCCTGGCCTTCGATGCCGTAGAAGGGCGAGTTCCATCGCACGGCTTTGCGGACGTCCGGCACGTTGCGCTCGATGAGCGCGTCGAGGCGTTCGCCCAGGCCGCGCTTCCAACCCGGCATCGCAGCGATATAGGCCTGCACCGGGGCGTCACCATCGCCCTTGGCGATTTGCGGGTTGCCGCCCGAGAGCAGCACTGGCGCAGCCTTGGTCAATTGACCCTGTGTCTTGACCATTCTACCCACTCCTATCCGCGCGCACGCTGCGCGCCGCGTCCCTTGGCGGCATAGGGCAGCACGAACATGTACAGGCCGCTGAACAGCAGCAGGAAGAGCGGCAGGAGCGGCGAGTAGACCACCCAGGCGGGAGGCTGCCCGAATGCCATGGTGGCGAAGTTGGCGATGACGGTCAGCGTAAAGATGATCGACAGCCAGCGATGAATTTGCCGAACCCACATGTTCCAGTCCAATAGTTCCTCCTGTCAAAACAGCCGACGCGGACCACCGATCCGCACCGGCGGGTTTCAATCTATCCGCGCCAGGACTTGACTCAGATTTGCAAGGTACTGCCGCCACCCGCTCGTCGCGCCCCGGTACGCCTGCTCCTGATCCGGCCGGAAGCCGGACTGTTCCATGCGCAACCGGGTGCCCGTGCTGGTCGGCAGGAGAGTCCAGGTGACGACACTCTCAAGGCCATAGGCCTGCCACGTGTAGGACAGTGTCTTGTTCAGCTCGACGGCTGTTACCTGACAGTCGACAACGATGCTCACGTCAGGTTGCGGTTCCTTTCGCAGCTTGAAACGGTGGTCCACGACTGGCTGGAAGTCGTTCTTCATCAACCATTCCTCGATGAGATGCGGCTGGGTCAGCGCGCGCCAGATTTTTTCCGGCGGATAGGGGATCTCACGTTCGACGATGACGGAGCGCGTTTCGGTCGCGATGTTGGTCATTGGTCCATTCTTTTGAGCAAATTTTCGAGATCATCGAACCGGCTCTGCCAGAACGCATTCATCTGGTTCGTCCAGTCGGTCAGCGGGGAAAGTGCTGCGAGCTGGGCGCTATAATGGGTCTGCCGTCCTTGATGGCGGTCACGCACGAGCCCGGCCTGCCTGAGCACGCCGAGATGCTTCGACACCGCCGGCTGCGAGACCCCCGACTGAGCCGTCAGGGCGCCGACCGTCTGCTCGCCTTGCCGGCACAGGCGCTCGAAGATTGCCCGACGCGTCGGATCGGAGAGCGTTCTGAAGAGGACATCGTGAGCGTTGTTCATCTGGGATCGATAACCCGGTGGCTATTGATTGACGTATAACCGCCGAGATATGGATGTGTCAAGCGGGGTGCCGGCGGTCACGATCCGGCGGTTTCCAAAAAAATCTTTCCATTGCCCCAAGGATTAGCCATTAGCCTTCGTCCAACAGGCAAATGATGGCGATGATGCTGGATGAGAGCGAAGCCTCCGACGCCGAACTGATCGGGCGGGCGAAGGGCGGAGACAGGGGGGCCTTCAGCACATTGCTGGAAAGGCACTATGACTTCGTCTATCGCGCTGCCTATCGCTGGTGCGGCAGGAAGGCCGATGCCGAAGACATAGCCCAGGAAGTCTGCGTCAGGCTGGGCAAGGCGATCCGCGACTATCGCGGCGGCGGCGCCTTCACCACATGGCTCTATTCCGTGACCCTGAACGCCGCGCGCGACATGATGCGCAAATCCGCCCGCGAGACAGTCAAGACAGAGGCCTATGGCGTCCATGCACTGATCTCGGGCGAGGCGTCGATCGAACCGGAAGACCCCGCCGAAGCGCTATGGGCCGCGGTGCGGCAATTGCCGGACAAGCAGCGCGACGCCGTGCTTTTGGTCTATGGCGAAGGATTGAGCCACGCGGCCGCCGCCGAGGCGATGGCGATCTCGGAGACGACGGTTTCCTGGCACATCCATGAAGCGAAGAAACGGCTGAAGACGCTGATGCGCGCGGCCGGGGAAGTGTGACCATGGTCGACGACAATGAACTCAACAGACTGCGCGATATCGCAGCACCGGCGCCCGCCAAGGATGCCAAGGCACGTGCCTTCGAGGCCGCCCTGCGCGCCTATGATCAGGAAAATATTTCTGCTGTCTCCCAAGGATCGGTTGGCGGGCTTCGTCTCACAGAGCGAGCACAAAAGCTCTGGAGCGAGATCATGCAAAAGAAACTCATTGCCACGCCGGCTCTTGCCGGGCTCGTCGCCCTGCCGATCGCCGGATACGCCACCTTCCATCTGCTGAGGGAACAGCCGCCCAAATTCGGCGGCGACGAGAAGATCACCGAGACGCTGGCCGACAAGCCGACGACGGTGAAGCCGACGACCGCCGAGCCGAAGCCGGCTCGCGGCGAGTTGGAGAAGGACAAGAAGGCGGACGCCGATGTGGAAAGCCGCGACGCCACCGATGCGCTTGTGGCGCCGGCCTCGCCGCAGAAATCCGAATCGACCGTTGCTGGGGGCGCTGCACAACAAAATGCGCTGGAGCGCGGTGTGCTGGCCGAGCCTGCGCCACCGGCACCAACAGGTGAATTCGCACTGGATGGCGCTGCAAGTGTACCCAGCACCTCGCGAGCCCGCATGGCGGCGGAGTCGAAGCTGATGGCGCCGCAGCAACCGGCCATGGCGCCGGCCGACCAGATGCTGCCGCAGGAGGAAAATCGCGACCGTATCGAGGATTTCAAGACCAATCCGGTGCATGCAGCACTCGAGGACCCGGTCTCGACCTTCTCGATCGACGTCGACACGGCCTCCTATTCCTTCGTGCGCAGTTCGCTGAAGCAAGGCTATCTGCCGCAGGCCGACACGGTGCGTGTCGAGGAAATGATCAACTACTTCCCCTATGACTGGAAGGGGCCGGACTCCGCCTCGACGCCGTTCAACTCGACAGTCAGCGTCATGCCGACGCCATGGAACACGCAGACCAGGCTGATGCATGTCGCCATCAAGGGTTTTGACGTCAAGCCGACCGAGCAGCCGAAGGCCAATTTGGTGTTCCTGATCGATGTCTCGGGCTCGATGGACGAGCCGGACAAGCTGCCGCTGCTCAAATCGGCCTTCCGGCTGCTGGTCAGCAAGCTGAAGGCCGACGACACCATTTCGATCGTCACCTATGCCGGTGACGCCGGCACAGTCCTGGAGCCGACCAAGGCGTCCGAAAAGGACAAGATCCTCAACGCCATCGACAATCTGACGCCCGGCGGCAGCACGGCCGGCGAGGCGGGCATCAAGGAAGCCTACAGGCTGGCGCAAAAATCCTTCGTCAAGGACGGCGTCAACCGGGTGATGCTCGCCACCGACGGCGACTTCAATGTCGGCCAGACCGACGACGACGATCTGAAGCGGCTGATCGAAAAAGAGCGCAAGACCGGTGTCTTCCTGTCGGTGTTCGGCTTCGGCCGCGGCAATCTGAACGACCAGATGATGCAAACCATTGCCCAGAACGGCAACGGCACCGCCGCATATATCGATACGCTGGCCGAGGCCGAAAAGGTGCTGGTCGAGGATGCCTCGTCGACGTTGTTCACCATCGCAAAGGACGTGAAGATCCAGGTCGAGTTCAACCCGAACAAGGTCTCGGAATATCGCCTGATCGGCTACGAGACCCGCGCCTTGAACCGCGAGGATTTCAACAATGACCGCGTCGATGCCGGCGACATTGGTTCGGGCCATTCCGTTACCGCGATCTATGAAATCACGCCAAAGGGCAGCGGCGGCGAGCAGATCGACGCGCTGCGTTATGGTCAGGCGTCGGTGGACAATGGCGGCGTCGCCAACGCGGACGAATATGCCTTCGTCAAGATCCGCTACAAGCTTCCGGATGAAGACGTCTCGAAGCTGATCACCACGCCGGTGACCTCGGCCAACGAGATTTCGTCCTTCGACCAGGCCAGCACCGACCAGCGCTTCTCCGTCGCGGTCGCCGCCTTCGGCCAGAAGCTGCGCGACCAGGATGCGACCGCGAAGTTCGGCTACGACAAGATCATGGAGATCGCCACCGCCGCTCGAGGAGCCGACCCGTTTGGGTACAGGGCCGAGTTCCTCTCGCTTGTGCGCCTTGCCTCTGCGCTGGGCGGTAACCGGTAGTGGTGATGACGGCCGGTTTCTTTCAGATGGGATCGTTCTGACAGGGGAAACCGACCCACTGGCGGGTGAGGCAGGCCGGCGAGGGTTCATTCCCTTGCCGGCCTTTTTTCGCGGATTTTCCGGGTCGTTAAATTGCGCGGCATTTCCGGTACTGGATGGCAACCCTCTCCTTGTTACGCAGGACAGGTGTACTGGGCTTGAGGGAGCCGAAATTGCAGATCAGGACTATCGCCAACTCGATACCCCCAGCGCCAGACGCCTCGGCGGTTTCATCGGCCCCATCATCGGAATCCAGGCGTATCAGTGACGATGTCGCGCAGGCGCGCCATACCGCCCTGTCGGCACTGACCAACGACCGGTTCCGCATCATGCTGGAACAGATCACCGACCCCAGCGCTTCAGGCGCGCTGATGACGATGCGCGGCGACAATGTGGTCGACTTCAAGTCGGCGCAGTCGAGCTACGCCGACAACAGCGAATAGTCGAAAACCGATGGGTCAGGCCCGGCTGCGGCGGCGCTCGCGGCGGGCTTCGCTGGTCTCGGCGGTGTTTTCCGTCGCCACCTTGTTGCGCATCGGACCGATGCGTTCGACGATCGCGGCAACCGTCGGACGATCCGCCCTGGTGTGCGCGTCGAGCGCCTTGCGCATGGCGGCGAGGTGCTGGAACGAGGTGCCGCAGCAGCCGCCGATAATTTTGGCGCCGCCATCGACGGCGAGCCTGACATAGTCGGCCATCAGTTCGGGTGTGCCGGAATAATGGATCTCGGTGCCGCGGAATTCGGGAATGCCGCAATTCCCCTTGACGATCACCGTCGCTTCCGGCTTCGCCTCGGTCATGTCGAGCAGCGAGGCCAGGATGTCGGAGGCGCCGACGCCGCAATTGGCGCCAACGCCGAGCGGCGCCTGCGACAGCCCGTCGGTGACGCCGTGGATATCCTTCGGCAGCAGACCCATCATGGTGCGGCCGGCGGTGTCGAAGGAACCGGTGTAGGTGTAGGGCAAGCCGACGCGGATGGCCGCCTCGGCGGCGGCGCGGATCTCGTCGGGAGCCGACATCGTCTCGATCCAGGCAACTTCGGCGCCGCCGGCCTTGAGACCCTCGATCTGTTCGGCGAAGGCGTCGACCGCCTCGTGATAGGTCATGGCGCCCAGCGGCACCAGCAATTCGCCGGTCGGGCCGACCGAACCGGCGACGATCACCTTGCGGCCGGCTCTGTCGGCGACGGCACGAGCAAGCTCGGCGGCGCGCTTGTTCAGCGCATGCGCGCGGTCCTGCGCATGGTGAAGCTTCAAACGGTGACGGGTGCCGCCGAACGAATTGGTGAGGATGATGTCTGCGCCGGCATCGACGAAATTCTGGTGCAGGCTGGTGATGGTGTCGGGCGCCGTCTCGTTCAGCAGTTCGGGCGCCTCGCCGGCCTCCAGACCCATGGCGAATAGATTGGTGCCGGTGGCGCCATCGGCCAGCAGCACGCCCTTTTCAGCCAGCAGCGCATCGATCGGGTTGGTGGTCGTCATCGGATTGGCTTTCATGTTCGAAGTCGGATAAGGATATAAAGAAGTCTTTATGTGTAGTCAATGAATAGCTAGGACGGAGTTCGCCCATGCGGCGCCTTGAGCCATGGCGCGGTGGTGATCTTGGCTGCCGAAAATCAGACAGTGCCTGTTGGGAACGACATGCCGGCCAGCCTGTGCGCAAAGCCGGACGCCTCGTGCGCATTGATGTCGGCAGCCCGGATCAGATTGTCGAAATGCTGGATCAGCGTCTGGATCGGCTGGGTGGCGTTGAGCACCAGATACATGTCGCCGACATAGATGGCGGCACGATAGGGGCCGAAGATGGTGTAGGGGATCGAATAGCGCATCCGCCCATCATAGAGAAACAGCCGGAAGGTCGGGTAGAGGTCGTCGAGCAGCGTCGCCATGTGCAGCAACTGGGCGCGCCGGTCGGCTTCGGGGAAACGGTCCCAGACACCCAGCCCGCGGGCGAAGATCTCCAGCGTGTGGCGCGGCATGCAGACTTCCATGTCGGTTTCCGGGCGCCTGTTGTAGTCGATGCGGTATTGCGTTTCTCCGGCCTGCGCCAGGCGGCTCTTGTTGGTGATGCCGGCTTCGTAGTCGACCAGCGCTTCGGTGCGCAGAAGATCGGGAATGCCGGCAGGCACGTAGCGGATCTTGGTGCCGGCCGCCTCGGCATGCCATTTGGCCAGCAGGGTGCGGTCGAAGCCGTCGGGTGCCTCCTCGATCTCCAGGCTCTCGCGGATTTCGCCGGTGAGGCCCTCGTCCTGGCTGAGACCGAGTAGCCAGTCCAGCGACACTTTGAACTCGGCGGCGATGTTGAGCAGCGTTTCGGCGCGGGGCAGGCGGGTCGAGGCGCCGGACAGCAGCTGCGATAGCGCCGAGCGGTCGATGCCGACCGCGGTCGCGAAGGCCGACTGGTTCAGGTCGGAGCGTGTCAAGAGCATTTTCAGGCGTTCGCGGAAGATCGTCGACAGGTCGCGCTTGTCCATGTGCGGGCTCCACCTCGATTGAGGAAAAATTTGCGCCGAATCGCTTCCGAGCGCGCCTCAGGCGTAAATGAATCCCTAAGTTTGTTTACAATGTATAACATGTGCGGCCGAAAATGCGCAATCGCAACAGTTTGTGCACTTTGTCTCGTTGAGTGGAATCATTTCTCCTGACACTATGCTGTCAGGAGCCAATTGGGGTTTCCGGCGACTGAGGGACAGTGGTCGATAGCATGACGAGCAAGAGCATCAGGCGACACAGCGCACCGGCCATCGAGTGGCCGACCGTGGTACTCGCCTTTTTCTGTTACGCAACTTGGCTCGCCACCGGTTTCCTGCTCTGGCCATCCTACCCCGTCCTGGCGCTCGCCATCCTGGCTTTGACCGCCGCACTGCAATCGTCGATCATGCACGAAGTGCTGCACGGGCATCCGACACGCAATGCACGGGTCAACGAAGCCTTCGTGTTCCTGCCGATCGGTCTGGTCTGGCCATTCCGCCGCTTCAAGACCATCCATCTGCGCCACCACGCCGACGAGCGGCTGACCGACCCGTTGGACGATCCAGAGAGTTATTACCAGGCGCTCTGGCAGCATGACGAGCTGCCGCCGACGATGAAATTCCTGCTCAAGATCAACAACACCATGGCCGGCCGCTTCGTGCTCGGCCCGTGGCTGTCCTGCGTCGGCTTCTTCATCGACGACGCCAAGCAGATGTTCGCCGGCGACAAGGCGATCCGCAAGGCGTGGCTGCTGCACGCGATCGGCCTTGCCGTCGTGCTGCCGATCGTCCAGTTCGGCTTCGGCATCCCGCTGTGGCTTTACATTCTCGTGCCGGTCTGGCTCGGCCAGTCGCTGATCTCGATCCGCACGTTCGCCGAGCATCAATGGTCGGAACATCCGGAAGGTCGCACGGTGATCGTCGAGCGTTCGCCGCTGTCGTTCCTGTTCCTCAACAACAATCTGCACTTCGTCCACCACAAGACCCCGACCGTGGCCTGGTACAAGCTACCCAAGCTGTTTCGTGACCGCCGTGAGGAATGGCTGCGGATGAACAATGGCTATGCCTATCCGAACTATTTCGCGCTGATCAAGGCTTACGCCTTCAAGGCAAAAGAGCCGATCGTGCACCCGGTGCTGCGGCGTCAAGCCGAGCCGGGCAGGGCCTTCAAGCCGCGCATCAGGGCGCGCAGCATCAGCGGGCTTGGCAGTGCGCCGGTTCCCGCCGAGCCGCCCAAGGAATAATCCGGCCTATCCGGGGGTCCGTGTCGGCCAATTCTGATTGGACGCCGCGTTTTTGCGATCCTTTTTCCCGACATGATGATTTGATATCGGCATGAGTGAATTGGTTGCGGCGTTGCCGATGTATGATTGGCCCGAAGTGCGCGGCGAGGTCGACGCGCAATGGGTGCTGCTGCGCGATGCTTTCCGGGGAAAGGGCATTGACGCGCCGGAAACCATCGCGCGTCGCAATGGTGACCTGCCGCCGGTGCCGGGCGGAATTCGTGATGCTGCCGGTGCATTGATCGCACCCGATCCAGCGACATTGCCGCCGGACGAACTCGATTTTCACAGACTGTGGCTGCACCCGGCGCTGCTGTTCGCGCAGACCTGCTGGGGGCCGATGGAACTCGGCCTGTCCAGGCATGTGCAGGTGGTCGCCCAGCCAAGCTACGACGCCTACGAAGGCGGGCAGGGCGAGCTCTATTCCAGCGCTATCGTCATGCTGGCGGATGGCGCGCCGTCGGTTGCCTCGCCCAATGACGGCAGCCCGCTGGTCCCACTCGATCGCATCCGTGGCAAGCGCTTCACCTTCAACAGCCTCGATTCGATGTCGGGGTTCCTCGGTTTGACGCGCGACCTGGAGGCGATGGGCGAGAGCCTTGACCTCTTTGCCTCGCGCAGCGAAAGCGGTGGGCACCGTTCCTCGATCGTGGCAATTGCCGAGGGCAAGGCCGATATAGCGGCCATCGACTGCGAGAGCTGGGCACTGGCGCAGCGTTTCGAGCCGGCGGCGAAAAAGGTGGTGGTCATCGGCTGGACCGGGCGGCGCAAAGGCCTGCCTTACATCACCGCCGCGGTGACACCGGAAAAGACGGTTGGGGCGTTGCGCGAGGCCCTTGCCGGGCTAGCCGAGCAGCCTCGCATCCAACGGGTAGGTTGAGAGCTGTTCGTTGCCGGTCTCGGTAATCAGGATCTGTTCCTCGATCTTGACGCCTTCGCGCCCGCCAAGCCGGCCGATATAGCTTTCCACGCACAGCACCATGCCCGGTTCCAGCACGCCGTCCGGCGTGTCCGATGTCCAGTCGCTGGCATGCGGTAGTGTCGGATACTCGTCGGCCAGGCCGACGCCATGATAGAGCACGCCGTATCGCGTCGGGAAGCAGTCTCCCGGTGGCACGGCCGAGCGCTCGACGAGGTCGCGAAACGAGATGCCCGGCTGCATCAGTGCCGTGTTGTGCTCGATCTGATCGGCGGCGATACGGAACAGGTCGCGCTGTTCATTGGTCGGCTTTGCATCGCCGCACAGCCATGTCCGCGACAGGTCGGCGCAGAAGCCGTAGGGGCCGATAAGGTCGGTGTCGAAGGCGACGAGGTCGCCTGATACAATCTTGCGTGACGAGCATTCCTGGAACCATGGGTTGGTGCGCGGACCTGACGTCAGCAGCCGGGTCTCGATCCATTCGCCGCCGCGCGCGATGTTGCCGCGATGCAGTTCCGCCCACAACTCATTTTCGGAAATGCCAGGCTTCAGCGCCTGTTCCATTTCGCCCATCGCCGCCTCGCAGGCGACGATGGCGCGGCGCATGGCGAGGATTTCGTCAGGCGACTTGATCAGCCGCGCATTTTCCATCACCGCTTCGCCATTGCCGATGGAGATACCAAGCCGCGCCAGTTCCTCGACGCCTTCCGGGTTGATGTGATCGACGGCGATGCGGCTGTTGCCGCCGCCATGCTCTTTCACCAGATCGGCGATCCCGGCGGCCCAGCGGCGGACTTTTTGCTCGGTCAACTCGCCGCTATAGAGGTACATCCACGACACCGCCGGCCGCACCTCGTCGACGACGCCGGAATGATCGGACAGGTGCTCGCAGGAAAAATAGTCGAACAGCACCACCGGGCCGTCGGTGGCGACAAAGCAATGCCGCGTCGGGTTGTGCGCCACCCACAGCTGCATGTTGGTCGAGTCGGTGGCGTAGCGGATGTTGACGGGGTCGTAGAGCAGGGCGCCGGCATAGCCGCGCCGCTTCAGCTCGGCGCGGATACGCTCCAGCCGGTATTGACGCATAGCAGGCAGATCGGGCGCGGCAATGCCTGCCGCGGCCCATTCAGCTTCGGCCTGCGCGCCATAGCCCAGCACATGCTGGTTGAGCGAAGCCGCCTTCCGGCGGGAGGCGTCGCGGAGGGCCTCGATCGAGCCTGGCTCGAACGGCATGATCTTGCGATGGCGGCCAAAGCTGCCCTTCGGCCCCGCGCTGTCCATGGTCGAACCTCAGGTCCGCATCTTCTCGCCGCTCGGGTCGAAAGGCGCTTCGACGTTGATGCGGGCCGGCCGGCGGTGTCCGAGGATCTCGATCTCGAACAGGCCCGCGCTTTCGTCCTCGGCAAGAGCCGCCGGCACATAGCCTTGCGCCATCGACTTCTGCACATAATGCGCATAGCCGCCCGACGTGACCCAGCCAACCACGCGCCAGTCGCCGTCGACGATGCCGCGCACGGCGGACGCGCCTTCGGCAGCCTTGGAGCCGCGTATTTCCTTGCCGCCCTTGTCGAAGCGTGGCGCGCCATAGCCATGCGGCTTTTCCACCGTGCCGTAGTCCTTGCTGACCTTGGCCCAGATCGGTTCGTCGCCCATGACGTCGGCGTCGGCGGCATCGACGATGAAGGAGACGCGGCGCAGCTTCGGACCCTCGACCTGTTCCTTGGCGGCAGCCTCGCGGCCGATGAAGTCGTTCTTCTCCAGTTTGATGAAGCGGTCCATCGCCCCTTCGAACGGGCCGTAGATCGGCCGCAACTCGCGGAACCAGGTCGGAAAATTCTTTTCGAGGCGCATGGAGAGCAGCGCGCGCATGCCGAAATCGACAAGGCCGAATTCCTCGCCGGCGTCCTTGATCGCTTTGTAAACCAGGCGCTCGTAGGCCGGCGCCATCCAGATTTCATAGCCGAGGTCGCCGGTGTAGGTGATGCGGTTGACCATGCAGGGCGCCCCGCCGACCGCCATCTCGCGGAAATCCATGAAGCGGAAGGCTTTTGTCGAGACGTCGACATCGACCAGTTTCTGCAGCAAGTCCCGTGATTTCGGCCCGGCGATCGACAGGCCGACCAGGGTCTGGTCGAAGCGGTGGATGCGCACCGTTCCGTCCTTCGGCAGGTGCTTCTCGAACCAGCGCATGTGGTATTTCTGCGCTGCCGACGAGCCCCAGATCATGAAGCGGTCTTCTGCCGCCTTGGCGATGGTGAAGTCGCCGATCAGCTTGCCGAATTCGTTGAGCATCGGCGTCAACACGATGCGGCGGGTCTTCGGCATGCGGTTGGTCATCAGCCGGTTGAGGAAATCCTCGGCCGCGGGTCCCGAGACTTCGTATTTGGCAAAATTGGCGATCTCGGTGACACCGACACGCTCACGCGTGGCGCGCACTTCCTCGCCGATCGGCCCAAAATCGTTGGAGCGGTGGAAGGAGACGATATCCCTGGGTTCCTTGCCTTCAGGTGCGAACCAGAGCGGTGTCTCAAGTCCCCAGCTGTCGCCCATGACGGCGTTGTTGGCCAGCATCGTGTCGTAGAGCGGGGTCGTCTGCGCCGGGCGTGCCGCCGGGAGTTCCTCATTGGGGAAGCGGATGGAGAAGCGGCGCGAATAGTTTTCGCGCACCTTGGCGTTGGTGTAGCGCAGGCCGGCCCATTCGCCGAAGCGGGTGACATCCATGCCCCAGACGTCGAAGCCGGGATCGCCATGGACCATCCAGTTCGACAGCGCCAAGCCGACGCCGCCGCCCTGGCTGAAGCCGGCCATCACGGCGCAGGCGCACCAAAAATTGGTCAGGCCCTGCACCGGGCCGACCAGCGGGTTGCCGTCGAGCGCGAAGGTGAAGGGGCCGTTGATGATCTGCTTGATGCCGGCCTTCTCGATGCCGGGGAAATGCTTGAAGCCGATTTCCAGCGACGGCGCGATGCGGTCGAGGTCGGGCGGCAGCAATTCATGGCCGAAATCCCACGGCGTGTTGACCGGCGACCACGGCTTGCAGGCCTTCTCATAGGTGCCGAGCAGGATGCCGTTGCGCTCCTGGCGGGTGTAGATCTCGCCCTTGAAGTCGAGCACGCCGATCATTTCGCGGCCGGTCGACTTGTTGAACTCCTCGACCTCCGGCATCGGCTCGGTCAAGAGATACATGTGCTCCATGGCCAGAACCGGCAGCTCGACGCCGACCATGCGGCCGATCTCGCGCGCCCACAGGCCGCCGCAGTTGACGACATGCTCGGCCTTCACCGTGCCCTGTTCGGTGACGACGTTCCAGGTGCCGTCGACCTCCTGTGTCAGTTCCACAACGCGGTTGCGCAGCACGATCTCGGCGCCGAGTTTTTTTGCCGCCTTGGAGTAGGCGATGGTGGTGCCCGACGGATCGAGATGGCCTTCCACCGGATCCCACATGGCGCCGACGAAATTGGTCTCGTCCATCAGCGGAAACATCGCCTTGGCTTCGGACGGGGTGATCAGCTCTGTGTCCATGCCGAGATAGCGGCCCTTGGCGTGGGCCAGCCGCAGGAAATCCATGCGCTCTGGCGTATCAGCCATCATCACGCCGCCGGTCAGGTGCAGCGAGCAGGACTGGCCGGATATCTCCTCGATCTCCTTGTAGAGCTGCACCGTATAGGCCTGCAGCTTGGCGACGTTGGGGTCGCCGTTCAGCGTGTGGAAGCCTCCCGCCGCATGCCAGGACGAGCCGGAGGTGAGCTCCGAGCGCTCGATCAGCATGATGTCGGTCCAGCCGGCCTTGGCCAGATGGTAGAGAACCGAGCAGCCGACGACGCCGCCGCCGATGACAACCGCTTTTACGTGAGATTTCATCTAGATAAGTCCGTTTTTGAAGAGATTGAATCGGATGACCCCTCCGGGGGGAGAGGAAGGGCGCCAGCCGGCATAAGCTCGCGCCTTCCCTCTCCGCCGTCGATTGGAGGAGAGGTGTCGAGCGCAGCTCGACGGAGTGGGGGTCGACTGTTCATCAACAACACGGCCGATCAAAAATCGGTCGGCGCGCCGCCTTCGGACCGCCGCTTGGCGACGAAGGCGTTGAGTTCCTCGCGGATGGCCGGGTCCATGTAAGGCTCCTCATAGGACGCCAGCCGCTCCTTCCAGACCTTGTTGGCCTTTTCGAGCGCCGTCGGCGAGCCGGCTTCCGCCCAGGTCTCGTAATTGCGCCAGTCGGAGAGGATCGGCGAGTAGAAGGCGGTCTTGTAGCGGTCCTGCGTGTGCTGGGTGCCGAAGAAATGGCCGCCAGGACCGACCGACTGGATGGCGTCGAAGCCGAGTGCCTCTTCGGAAAGATCGAGAGGGGTCAGGAATTCGGCGACCATCTGCAGCAGGTCGATGTCCAGAATGGTCTTCTCGTAGGAGCAGCGCAGGCCGCCCTCGAGCCAGCCGGCGGCATGCATCATCAGATTGCCGCCGCCCTGGATGGCGCCCCACAGCGAGAACACGCTTTCATAAGCCGCCTGCGCGTCGACCGTGTTGGCGGCGCAAGTGTTGGAGGTGCGGTAGGGGATGTTGTAGCGGCGGGCAAGCTGGCCGCCGACAAGCTGCGCCTTCATGTATTCCGGCGTGCCGAACGCCGGCGAACCGGACTTCATGTCGACATTGGAGGTGAAGCCGCCATAGCCGACGGGCGCGCCCTTGCGCACCATCTGGGCGAAGGCGATGCCGGCAAGCGCCTCGGCGTTCTGCTGCACCAGTGCGCCGGCGATGGTGACAGGCGCCATGGCCCCCGACAGGGTGAACGGCGTGACGACGACGACCTGGCCCTTGCTCGACATCTGGATGATGCCTTCCATCATCGGCACATCGAGCTTGAGCGGCGAATTGGTGTTGATGATGGTGAAGACGGACGGCTCTTCCAGCATCTGCTCGTGGCTGATGCCGCGCGCGATCCTGGCGATCTCGATGCCGTCGACATTGCGCTCCTTGCCGAGCGAATAGATGTGGAACACCTTGTCGGTCAGCACGCTGAGATCGCGGATACATTCGAGGTGGCGGACGGACGGATGGATATCGGTCGGCTCGACCGGGTAGCCGCCCGTGCAGTTCAGGATGTTGTGCATCTGCGCAAGCTTGAGGAAGTTGCGGTAGTCCTGCTGGTTGCCGGGCCGGCGGCCGCGATCGATGTCGGAGCAATTGGGCGCCGACGCCATCATCGAGATGATCACATTGTTGCCGCCAAAGCGCACATTGTGAGCGGGATTGCGGGCATGGATGGTGAACTCCGACGGGCAGTGCGACACCAGTTCCAGGATCATGTCGCTGTCGAAGCGCACCCGTTCGCTGCCGTCGCGCACATCGGCGCCATGCGCCTTCATGATGCTGCGGGCCTCGTCGTGCAGCACGTCGACGCCGATTTCCCGCAGCACGCGCAGGGAAGCGAGGTGGATCGATTCCAGCTCGTCGTCGGAGACCAGCCTGGTTGGCGCCAGCGGGTTCTTCAGCTGGCGAAAAGCCGGCTGCTCGAACGCGGCCGAGCCGCCGGCGCGCTTTCCGGCGCGGCCGCCGCGACGGGCGCGGTCAGTGGCCAATGCCGGTTCCAAGGGTTGTAGGGCGGCGGTCATGATGGTCCTCGTAGGATGCGATAGCGGGCGGCATAATGGACCGGCGGCTGCCCAGCCATTGCGGAGGCGGCGACCACTAGGGCGAGGGAAGCGACATGCCGGAACGGCAGTTGCGCGGCCACGACATCGGCCTGATCCCGCCGCCTCGTTGGCTTAAGCGGATTTCGGCGGCCGGCCCTTCCTTTCCCGGGATCGAACCGATAGCTACTCGGCTTGCCGGCCGGATGGCCAGCAGTTCATTTGGATGGCAGCATGGTCGCGACCGGCTCGAGCGAAGGCGAAGCAGGAACGCAATGGGCAGCGCTTGCCGGCGTCACCGCGGCACTTGCCATGTTCGGCGCTGCGCAGGGGTTGAGCTCGCCGCTGTTCACGCTGCTGATGCAGAAACAGGGCATGTCGCCGGCGCTGATCGGCTTGTCGGCGGCGATGATGCCGCTCGGGCTGATCCTTTCGGCTTCCTTCGTGCCGGCCGCGGTGCGGCTGGTCGGTGGGCGCAACCTGGCGGTCGGCTGCTCGCTGATCGGCGCGCTCTGCTTCCTGGGCATCGGCTATCTGCAGGACTGGGTGGCTTGGTTCGTCATCCGCTTTATCATCGGCGTCGTCATCAACCCGCTCTACATTCTCGGCGAGGTGTGGGCACTGTCGCTGGCGCCGCCATCGCGGCGCGGCAGGGTGATGGGCGTGTTCAACACGCTGATGGGCGCCGGTTACGCCGCCGGACCATTCGCGCTGACCCTGCTCGGTACGTCGGGCTGGGCGCCCTTCATGGTCGGCGTCGCCGGTTTCGCGCTCTGCGCGGTGATCCTGCACGCGGTCTCGTCTAAGCTCACCGGTTTCGAGGATGACGGCCAGCCTGCCAGCGGCCTCGTCGGCTTTGCCAGGATGGCGCCGGCGCTGCTGCTTGCCGTGCTTGTCTCGGCGGCGGTCCAGCAGAGCACCTATGCGCTGGTCCCGGTCTTCGGCGCCAGCTACGGCCTGGCCGAAGCCGTTCTGGCCTCGCTGGTGATGGCGCTTTCCCTCGGAAACATCCTGCTGCAGATACCACTCGGTCTTCTGGCGGAGCGTTTTGGCGCACGCGCCATGATCATCGTCTGCGCGCTGGCAACAACCGTTTGCGCGCTTTTGCTGCCTCTGCTGATCGCAACGCCGTTGATCTGGGTCGTGCTGCTGGTGATGGGCGCGGTCGGTTACGGCGTCTACACCATGGCATTGGTCGAACTCGGCAGCCGGTTCAAGGGCTCTGTGCTGGTCGCCGGCAACGCTGCCTTTGCACTGATGTGGGGCGTCGGTGGCATCGTCGGCCCACCCGGTGCCGGCCTGCTCATGCAAGGCATCGGCCCGCTCGGGCTGCCGGTCGTGATCGCCGGCCTCGACGCGGTGCTGGTGATGTTCGCGCTGTATCGGTCGTCCGTGCGCCGAGCTTCCTGACAAGCCCAATCTCCTGACAGGCCCAGCCTCCTGACAGGCCCAGCCTCCTGACAGGCCCAGCCTCCTGACAGGCATTGTCTGGAGCAAACTGTTTTCGCCTGCCAGGGGCTTACCACCACGTTGCTCAATCGCTAATCCTGCAGCCTCGATAGCGGTGCGCACATGAATTTGGTTGAATCGAACAAGGACGAGACGATGCAATGGGCTGGCATCACCGGTGTGATCGCGACCGTCTCGGTGTTCGCCGTCGCGCAAGGGTTGTCCTATCCGCTGCTGAGTTTCATCCTGCAGCGCCAGGGCGTTTCGCCAGCGATGATCGGCTTGTCGGCGGCCATGACGCCGATCGGTTTCATCCTGTCGTCGCCATTGATCCCGGCGCTGGCGCGGCGGTTCGGGGCAGGGCGCACGGCGCTTACCTGTGCGGCCCTTTCGGCTGTCGTGCTGGCGCTGATCGGCTGGACGCAAAATGTCTATTTGTGGTTTCCCCTGCGCTTCCTGATCGGTGTGGTGAGCAACCCGCTCTATGTGCTGAGCGAGATCTGGGTCATCGCGCTGGCGCCGCCGGCCCGGCGAGGGCGCGTCATGGGTGTCTATTCGACGATCATCTCGGCCGGTTTCGCGGCCGGGCCACTGTGCCTGCTTGCAGTCGGCACCGAGGGCTGGCCGCCCTTCCTCGTCGGTATCTCCGCCTTCGTGCTGTGCGGCATCTGCCTGGGCTTGGTGCTGCCGCGTTTGCCCAAGGTCGACGAGGCCGGGCATCAGGTTTCCGTCCTGGGTTTCGTGCCGCTGGCGTGGCTGATTTTGTTTGCCGTCATAGTCGCCGCCGGCTTCGAACAGGGCGCGCTGGCGTTGCTGCCGGTCTATGGCACCCATCACGGCATCACCGAAACCCGCATGTCGGCGCTGCTGTCGGTGATGATTGCCGGCAACATCGCCATGCAGGTGCCGCTCGGCCTTTTGGCGGAAAGGCTTTCCGCGCTCCTGGTACGGCTCGCCTGCGTCGCGATCACGGTGCTCGGCTGCGTCCTGCTTCCGCTTCTCATCGAGTCGCCGCTCATCTGGCCAATGGTCTTTATCTGGGGCGCGGTTTCCTACGGCATCTACACGATGTCGATCATCGAGCTCGGCGAACGCTTCACCGGCTCCGCACTGGTTGCCGGTAACGCGGCCTTTTCCTTGATGTGGGGCGTCGGCGGTATCGCCGTGCCGCCGCTGGCGGGCGGCGCCATGGATATTCTGGGTGCCGGCGGGCTGCCGATCACGCTTGGGCTGCTGTGCCTGGCGCTGGCTATTGCTAGCCTCGCTGGTCGGCGGAAAGCCTCAATCGTGCGCTGAGAATATCGATACAGCCTGTCGGCGTTGGCCTTTTCAAAGCAACGCGTTTATCGGAGACCTCATGACCAAGCCTGCCACCCAGACGCCGAATTCCACCCCCTCGACCGACGATCCCTTCCTCTGGCTGGAGGACAGGACGGCCAAGCAGTCACTGGACTGGGTACATCGCCAGAACGAGGTCACGGTTGGCGAATTGCAGGGCGATCCGTCCTATCAGGCGTCGTTCCAGACCGCGCTCGACCTGATGACGGCCGAGGACAACATCGCGGTCGGCGCGGCAAAAGCCGGCCATGTCTACAATTTCTGGCAGGACAAGACCAATGTGCTCGGCCTCTGGCGCCGCACGACCGTCGCTTCCTACAAGACCGAGAAGCCCGACTGGGAAACGATCATCGACTTCGACCAGCTTGCGGCGAAGGAGGGGGTAAAATGGGTTTTTGGCGGCGCAAGCCGACTCTATCCGGACTTCAACCGTTGCCTGGTGAGTATGTCGCCGGATGGCGGCGACGCCAGCGAGATGCGCGAATTCGACATCGCGACCAAGTCGTTTGTCGAGGGTGGGTTTCGTGCACCGACTTCCAAGTCGGGCTTCAGCTGGCTGGATAAGGACACCGTGATTGTTTCGGCCGCTTTCGACGAGGCCGACAAGACCGAGTCCGGCTATCCGCGAGTCATAAAGCTGTGGAAGCGCGGTACCAAGCTGGAAGACGCGACGCCGATCTTCGAGGCGCAGAAAGAGGATCTCGCCGTTGGTGCCGCTGTCGAGTACGACGGTGACAGACGTTATCTGGTCCTGGCTCGAACGCTGAATTTCTTCGCTTCGCACATCTTCCTTCGGCTGCCTTCCGGCGAAAACAAACAACTGCCGCTACCGGACGACATGACCGATACGGCAATATTCAGGGATCAGCTCGTGTTCGGCGTACGCAGTCCATGGACGGCGCCCGACGGCACGGTTTGCAAGCCCGACGGCCTCTATTCGCTGGATCTCGCGCACTGGGTCAAGATCGGCGCGCTCGGACCTGTCGAAACCTTGTTCGAGCCGGCATATCGCGTTTCCATAGCCGGCGTTGCCCGCACGCGGGACCGGCTGTTCATCAGCCTGATGGACAATGTGCGCGGCAAGGTCGTCGTCTGCGAGCGCAAGGATGGCAACTGGTCGCTGAAACCGGTGGCGCTGCCCGAAAATGGCAATGTCGGCATCAGCCATGCCGAGCAGTTCGGCTCGAGCGTGTCCTTCTCCTTCACCGATTTCCTGACGCCGAGTTCGATCATCTGGTCTGACGACAATGGCGAGACGCTAGAAACCGTGAAGTCGCAGCCGGCGCGTTTCGATGCCTCGCCGCTGATCTCGGAACAGTTCGAGGCGCGCTCCAAGGACGGCACGATGATCCCTTATTTCGTCGTCAGGCGGCGCGATCAGAAGGGGCCGGTGCCGACGCTGCTTTACGGCTATGGCGGTTTCGAAGTGCCGCTGCTGCCCGGCTATGCCGGCGTGCGCGGCAGGCTATGGCTGGAAAAGGGCAATGCCTATGTGCAGGCCTGCATCCGTGGCGGCGGCGAGTTCGGCCCGGCCTGGCATCAAGCGGCGCTCAAGGGCAATCGCCAAAACGGATTCGATGATTTCGCAGCGGTCGCGCAGGACGTCGTCAAGCGCGGCATCGCGACAGCAAGCTCACTCGGCATCCAGGGTGGTTCGAATGGCGGCTTGCTGACCGGCGTTTCCTTGACGCAGCATCCCGAGCTTTTCGGCGCCGTCATTATCGAGGTGCCGCTGCTCGACATGCTGCGTTACGCCGAATTGCCGCCCGGCGCCTCGTGGATGGCCGAATACGGCGATCCGTCGAAACCCGAAGACGCGAAGTGGCTTTCAGCCTACTCGCCCTACCAGCATGTCGACGCCGCTGCCGCCTATCCGCCGGTGCTGCTGACCACATCGACCGCTGACGATCGGGTCCATCCCGGCCATGCGCGCAAGATGGCCGCCCGCCTGCAGGAAGCCGGCCATGCCAGGACGCTGTTCTTCGAGGAGACCGAGGGCGGCCATGGCGGGCGTGGCGACCGCCGGCCGCAGGCGGCGCAGACGGCGATGAAATATGTCTTCCTGCAGAGGGCGCTGACAGCCAAGGCCTAGACTCATTCCGTTATGGGCCAAGCAAAGGGTGGTTCTCCTCGACCAGCCTTTGCTCTAAGATGGCTTCCATGGCTCTCGTCAGGATGTTGATTGACGCATTTGAGGCTCGCGCATTGCGGGTCGCGGTGACGCCGTCACCGCGTACGCTGCGCGCCGAGCTTTTGCGGCTGTGCGCCCGCATCGGCTATTCGCCACCTCTCTGCCTCTGAAGCATTCGCCCCGGCTTGCCGGATAGAATCCAGAGGAAAGATCAGACATGACCTATCAGAATTATTCGCTGAAGCAGCTTCAGCAGATCGACGCCGCGCATCATCTGCATCCGTTCACCGACCACAAGGAAATGCGCGGGGCCGGGTCGCGCATCATCACCCATGCCAACGGCCCTTTCATCTACGATTCCGAAGGGGCTGAAATCCTCGACGGCATGGCCGGGCTGTGGTGCGTCAACATCGGCTATGGCCGTGACGAGCTGGCCGACGCCGCCTATGCCCAGATGAAGGAACTGCCTTATTACAACTCCTTCTTCAAATGCTCGACGCCGACGCCAGTGCTGCTGTCCAAGAAGCTGGCGGAGATCGCGCCGAAGCACGTCAACCAGGTGTTCTATGGCTCGTCGGGCTCGGAGGCCAACGACACGGCCCTGCGCCTCGTGCGCCACTATTGGGTGCTGGAAGGCCAGCCGGAGAAGAACCGCATCATCTCGCGCAAGATGGCCTATCACGGCTCGACCGTTGCCGGCACCTCGCTCGGTGGCATGGATGGTATGCACAAGCAGCTCAACGGTGCGGTGCCCAACATCGTCCATGTGATGATGCCCTACGCCTATGAACTGGCGCTGCCTGGCGAGAGCGATCATGATTTCGGCCTGCGCGCGGCCGGGGCTGTCGAGGAGGCGATCCTCGAAGCCGGCGCCGACAAGGTTGCCGCGTTTATCGGCGAGCCGGTCATGGGGGCGGGCGGCGTGAAGATACCGCCGGCAAGCTACTGGCCGGAAGTGCAGCGCATCTGCCGCAAATACGATGTCCTGTTGATGCTGGACGAAGTCATCACCGGTTATGGCCGCACCGGCGAATGGTTCGCCGCCCAGACGCTCGGCATCGAGCCCGACACGATCACCACCGCCAAGGCTCTGACCTCGGGCTATCAACCGCTGTCGGCATTGCTGGTTGGCGACCGCATCGCCTCGACGCTGGTCGAGAAGGGCGGCGAGTTCAACCATGGCTACACCTATTCCGGCCACCCGGTGGCCTGCGCCGTGGCGCTGAAGAACCTCGAGATCATCGAGCGCGAAGGGCTGGTCGACCGCGTCAGGAACGACACCGGTCCTTATTTCGCCAAGGCGTTGCAGGAGCGCATTGCCGGACATGATCTGGTCGGCGAGGTGCGTTCGATCGGACTGATGGGCGCGATCGAGATCGTCAAGGACAAGGCGACCAAGGAGCGGTTCCTGCCGGCTGGAAGTGCGGCGGTGACCGTGCGCGATCATGCCATCGCGCACGGCATGATGCTGCGCGCTACCGGCGACACGATGATCCTGTCGCCGCCGCTGATCTGGACCCGCGATACGATCGATATGGCCTGCGATCGCATCTCGAAGGCGCTGGATCTGGCGCAAGCCGATCTGCGCAAGCGGTAGAACTCGACCCCTCGGCTGGGCGCTCCTCGGCGGGAGCGCCCAGCCTTGAGGCCATGCTGACGCGGGGAGCGAACGAATTCCACCACAAGCGCGTAGTGTGTGGGGCTGCGGCTGATTCGGCCGCGACAAGGGGTTTTGTTTCCATGAGAAAGACCGGCAAGAGCCGACGGACGCAAGAAGCGGCCAGCATCGGCGGCGACCTGATGCTGGCGCCGCTGGTGGCGATGATGCGGCTGCCGTTGATGACCATGGATGGCGGGAGCAGCCAGCCATGGAGCACGGAGACCGCGCGTGCGGTAAACGAGAAGACCGCCGCTATGGCCGAAGGCGTGTTTGCGGCGCAAATGTCCTTCCTGCAATCGGCATCGCGGTTCTGGCCGGAAATCTTTTCCGGCCGCACGCCGTCGCTGTTCAACGGGGTCGCGGCGGAGCGCTCGATCAGCGCCGCGCTGAAGCCGGCAAGCCGTGCCGTGAAAGCGAATTTTCGCCGGCTGTCCAACAAGACCTGACAGAAGTTGCAGAACTTTGATTTTGCGCATTGACGGGCGCATGCGCTAGAATCAGTCGGTACGTCACCGATGGGGGACACGATGGCCGGACAACCGCTCAACCAGCCGGCTGAAATTCCAGCCGAACTCGACCGCTGGAACTGGGGCGCCTTCTTCCTCAACTGGATCTGGGGCATCGGCAACAGCACTTTCATCGCGTTGCTGGCGCTGATCCCTGTCGTCAACATCATCATGATCATCGTCCTGGGCGCGCGCGGCAGCCGCTGGGCTTGGCAGAACCGCGCCTGGCGTGACGCGGAACAGTTTCGCAAGACGCAGCGCAACTGGGCAATCGCCGGCCTTGCCGTCTGGGTTGTCGGGATTGGCGGCTGCGCGACGATGGTGGGCAGCATTCCCTACGTCCTGAAAGGCAGCGATGCCTATCACATGACGATGGACAGGCTTCGCGCCGACGACCGCGTCAAGGCGGCGTTGGGTGATGATTTGACCGACAGTTTCTGGGTCGGCGGCCATCTCAACGTCAATGCAAATGGGGCCGGCGACGCCCAGTTCGGCATTCCGGTCCACGGCGCCAAGGGCAAGGGCACGGCCTATTCGACCGCTGTCCGGACAGCCGGCACATGGAGCTTGCGCCTGCTGGTCGTCAGGGTCGAGGGAACCAATGCGCCGATCGTGCTGATCAACGAAGATCATGTCCCGATCCCGAATGCTGCAATCGGAATATAGCTGGGCAAAACGCAAAAAAAGCAGCCTAAACACGGGCGCGAAGGCTGACAGTTCGGTCGGCTTTGTGGCCCAACAATCGGGTCACCACTGCTGCGTTCCAGACAAGGAAATATGCTGAAAAGCCGGATGCTGTCTGACAGTATGCGCATGCGTTCATGTGGGCCGGTGGCAATTTCATACAAGGGCACGCGCATATGGTGAGTTCCTTTCGTGCGGTCGTGGTCGGTGGCGGCTGTGTGGGTGCCGGCATTCTCTACGGCCTGGCAAAGCGCGGCTGGACCGATGTGGCATTGTTGGAGCGAACGCAGCTTACGGCCGGGTCGACATGGCATGCCGCGGGGCTCATCCCCTCTTACGCGCGCAGCCGCAATGTCAGCCGCATGATCGCCAGGTCGATCGAAATCTATGAGGGGCTGGAGGCGGAGACGGGCCAGAACGTCGGCTGGCACAAATGCGGCCAGCTGCGCATTGCCAACACGCGCGACAGGCTGGACGAGTACAGAAGCTACATGGACGTTGCCGAGGTCCAGGGTGTGCGGGCCCGGATCGTATCGCCCGCGGAGGCGCGAGAGATCTGGCCGCTGCTCGACAACAACAGCATGCTGGGCGCCCTCTACCATCCCGATGACGGCCACATTGCACCCGCCGATGTCACCCAGGCCATGGCCAAGGGTGCACGCGACCTCGGCGCGAAGATCCATCTTGATACCGAGGTCGTGGGTTTCGAGCGGATGCCGAGCGGCGAGTGGAGGGTCAAGACCTCGCGCGGTGACATCGTTTGCGAACATGTCATCCTTGCGACCGGCAATTACGCACGCCAGACAGGCGCCATGCTGGGCCTGGACATTCCCGCGATCCCGATCCTGCATCAGTACTGGATCACCGAGTCGGTTCCCGAGGTGGTGGAACGCAAACGGCTTGGTCTTCCGGAGATGCCGATCCTCAGGGACGAGGGTTACGAGGGCTATCTGCGCGAAGAGGGGGACGGGCTGATGTTCGGCCCCTATGAGCGTACCGAGCAGCTCAAGCTGTTCGCCGAAAACGGCGTCCCGGAATGGTTCGGCGCCGATCTGCTCGATGAAGATTTCGACGCCGTTTCCTGGAACTGGGAGCGCGCGACCGAACTGGTCCCCGCACTAGGCCGCGCCGGCATCAAGCGGAATGTGCGAGGGCCTTTCCAGATGACGGCCGATGAACTGCCGCTGATGGGGCAGGCGTGGGGCCTGGAGAATGTCTGGCTCGCCGAAGGGGTGCCGGGGGGCATCCTTTGGGGCGGTGCGATTGGCTACTACCTCTCCGAACGGATCGTGGAGGGTGGCAACAGCATCGACACGGCGGAGCTGGATCCCCGTCGGTTCGGCCAATATGCCAACAAGAACTGGACCCGGGCAAAGGTCCGGGAAGCCTGGGGCACCCACGCCGCACAGCACTATCCAGGCCAGGACATGCCGGCGGCACGACCGCAGAAAACGGCCCCTTCCTATGACCGTCTAAGCCAGCTCGGCGCGGTGTGGGATGTGTTGAACGGCTGGGAGATGCCGAGCTGGTTTGCGCCTGCCGGTGTCGAAGCGCGCAACGTCTACAGCTGGCGCTGGACCCCCAAAGGGAACCACGTCGCCGCGGAGGTCCAGGCTGTCCGCCAGACCGCTGGCCTGGTCGAGATGACACCAATGACCAAGTTCGAGGTCAGCGGACCGGGCGCAAGGGACTGGCTCGACGGAATCCTGGCCAACAGACTGCCGCGTCCCGGTCGCGTCGCTCTTGCCCATCACCTGACGCCGGCCGGCGGCGTGCAGGCCGAGTATGTGGTGGCGCGGCTGCAGAGCGACCTGTTCTATCTCATATCGACGCCGCGCGCAGAGCGCTGTAACCTTGACGATCTCCGCCGGCTGTTGCCGAAGGACGGCAGCGTGCATCTGCGCAACGTCACGGAGGATCGCGGCAGCTTCACGGTGGTTGGGCCGAAGGCGCGCGACATATTGCAGCCGCTGACGGAAATAGATCTCTCCAACGAGGCCTTCCCCTGGTTCAGCGTGCAGTCCGGCACTGTCGGCATGGCCAGCGACGTGCGACTGCTGCGCGTCAACTATTCGGGCGAATTGGGATGGGAGCTCTATCATCCGCTCTGCTATCAGCGGCATTTGCTGGATGCGCTCCTGGCCTCGGGGGAGGCGCACGGACTGAGGCTGGTCGGACTTCAAGCGCTGGAATCGCTTCGTCTCGATAAATCCTACCGCGCCATGTATCGCGACATGAATCTCGAACTGTCGGCCTGGGAGAGCGGCCTCGACCGATTCATGAGCCTCGACAAAGGGGACTTCATCGGCCGCGCGGCACTGGTCGCAAAACAGAAGCAGGGGGCGGCACGCCGGATCGCCACGCTGTCGATCGATACGGACGGTGCGAGCGCGTTCGCCTTCGAGGGCGTCTACCGCGAAGGCGAGCTCGTCGGCCACATCACCTCTGCGGGCTACTCCTACACTTTCGGTCACGACATCGCACTTGCGCTGTTGCCCCTGGAACTTGTGTCGCCCGGTATCGAGCTCGAGGTGTCCATCCTCGGCGAGCGCCGCGCGGCCAAGGTGATCGCCGACTCGCCCTATGATCCGGAAGGCGCCCGCGGGCGCATGTGAGGCATCCCGGAGTACAGTTTCCGGGTTATCGATGTCTCAAAACGTGCTGCAGGGCAAAACGCAAAAACCGCGCTCCATCAGGAACGCGGCTTTGCCAGATACGCATGGCGCTTCGCTACGCAAACACTTTGCGAAACTTATGGCACTTGTCGAAACTTACGGGCTCCGGTACGCGAGACCTGATCCGGAGCGCCGGGCGGATGAGATATGTCCGCCTCGCAGTCCGTTTTATAGGGACATCGTTACCGCGGAGTTATCGAGAGCTTAAGCAAATCTAAATTTGCATTTTTTCCACCGAAGGAAACCGGAAAAACCCGCCAAATCCAAGGGTTACGCTGGGTTACCCCTGAGAAAATTAATTATGCCGGAGAAATCGACGCCGCCATGTCCCTGGGCGTTGAACAAGGCATAGAGCTGGGCTGCTTCGGCACCAAGCGGCGTTACAGCACCCGCACTTTGCGCGGCTTCCTGGGACAATTTCAGGTCTTTCAGCATCAGTGCTGCTGCAAATCCTGGGTTGTAGTCCCTGTTTGCGGGCGAAGTCGGCACCGGGCCGGGCACCGGGCAATAGGTGGTCAAGGACCAGCATTGCCCCGACGAGGTTGAGGCGACGTCGAACAGCGCCTGGTGTGACAGGCCGAGCTTTTCCGCCAGCACGAAGGCTTCGGCGACACCGATCATCGAAATGCCGAGGATCATGTTGTTGCAGATCTTTGCCGCCTGGCCGGCGCCGTCGCCGCCGCAATGGACGATGCGGCCGGCCATCGGCTTCAGGATCGGCTCCGCGGTTGCAAAGGCGTCATCGGAGCCTCCGGCCATGAAGGTCAGCGTGCCGGCTGCGGCACCGCCGGTGCCGCCTGAGACGGGCGCATCGATGGATAGCAGGCCGTGTTTGGCGGCTATGGCGTGCACCTTGCGCGCCGACTCCACATCGATGGTGGAGGAATCGATGAACAGCGCCCCCTTTTTCGCCTTGGGCGCGATGTCTTCGTAGACGGAGAGCACATGCTTGCCAGCGGGAAGCATCGTAATCACCACATCGGCATCCTTCGCTGCGGCAACGGCATTGGCCATCACAGTCACGCCATGCTCTCGGGCGACGGTGAGGCTTTCCGGCACAAGGTCGAAACCATTCACCGCATGCCCCGCCTTGACCAGGTTAGCGGCCATCGGATTACCCATGTTCCCTAGGCCGATGAAGGCAATGTTGCTCATAATGGTGCTCCGTGATTTGGGCTAGGCAGTAGGCAGTAGGCAGTAGGCATGTCTATTCCGGTGTAAGTCTGACAATGAGTTGGCGAAGCATTTTGCCGATGCCCTCGGTCGATATCAGCAAGTGATCAGCTTGATCATGCGTGGCAAGGCCAATGCGTTCGGCGATCTGGAGGTGTGTCTCGAACTCCTTCAGCGAGCCTTGGGCGATCCGGAGAAATTGCTGATAAGAGCCTCTGTTGTCTCGACCATAACCTTCGGCGATGTTTGCAGGGATAGAGGTCGCTGAACGGCGGATTTGGCTGGTCAACCCGTACAATTCTTCCTTGGGCCATGCCTTGGTCAAAGAATAGGTGGCGACAGCCAGATCCATCGCCTGCTGCCACACGATAAGATCCTTGTACGAACTGATCTTGCCGGTCATCTCACTGCCTACTGCCTACTGCCTACTGCCTACTGCCTACTGCCTACCAATCAGCGCCCGCGCGATGATGACGCGCATGATCTCGTTCGTGCCTTCCAGGATCTGGTGTACCCGCAGGTCCCGCACCAGCTTCTCGATGCCGTAGTCATGCAGGTAGCCATAGCCGCCGAGCAGCTGCAGTGCGTCGTTGGCGACGTTGAAGCCGGTATCGGTGACGAAGCGCTTGGCCATCGCCGACCATTTGCCGGCATCCGGCGCCTTGCTGTCGAGCTTCGAGGCGGCGGCATAAAGGAAAATACGCGCCGCCTGCAGCTCGGTCTCCATGTCGGCCAGTCTGAACTGCAGCGCCTGGAACTGGTTGATCTTCGAGCCGAAGGCCTTGCGCTCGGCGGTGTAGGAAAGCGCCTTGTCGAGCGCCGACTGCGCGCCGCCCAGCGAACAGGCTGATATGTTCAGCCGGCCGCCGTCGAGCCCGGCCATGGCGATGCCGAAGCCCGCGCCTTCGCCGGACAAAAGGTTTTCCGCCGGCACCTTGCAATCCTCGAAAATCACCTGGCGGGTCGACTGCATGTGCCAGCCCATCTTGTGCTCGTTGGCGCCGAAGGAGAGGCCTGGCGCGTCTTTCGGCACGATGATGGTGGAAATGCCTTTCGGCCCCTCGGCACCGGTGCGCACCATGACGGCGTAGACATCGCTGTCGCCAGCGCCGGAGATGAACTGCTTGGTGCCGTTGAGGACATAGTCGTCGCCGCTCCTGACCGCACGGGTCTTGAGCGCCGCGGCATCGGAGCCGGAGCCGGGCTCGGTCAGGCAGTAGCTCGCCAGCCATTCCATCGACGTGAGCTTGGGCAGGAAGCGCTGGCGCTGCTCGTCATTGCCGAAACGGTCGATCATCGAGGCCACCATGTTGTGGATCGAGATGAAGGACGAGAAGGCCGGATCGGCGTGCGCAAGCGCCTCGAAGATCAGTACGGCATCGAGCCGGCCGAGCGCGGAACCACCGACGTCATCGCTGATATAGATGCCGCCAAGGCCGAGCGGCCCGGTCTCGCGGATCACGTCGGCCGGGAAATGCTTGTTGCGGTCCCAGTCTAACGCATTCGGCGCGACACGGTCTGCGGCGAAGGCCTGCGCCATCTCCTGGATGGCGCGCTGCTCCTCGTTAAGTTCGAACTGGCTGGTGCTCGCATCGACCGCGGCGTCCATGGCGTGCTCCCTAATCTTCGACCTGTTGGCCTGTCGTTTTTGGCTTTGCGCGCGCACCAATCTAGACCAATGATGCCGCCGCGCAACCCGAGCCTATCAACCGGCCATTTGGGGAGCGGCTGTGCATCAATGCATGTCCGGAGCACAATGTGACGACAAAATTCGATGAACTGCTGGGCCGGTTCCACGCATACCTTGCGTCCGTGGATCACGCCTTGGTGCGCGAAGCCGTGGCGCGCATTGGCTGGGGCATGCCGGCCCGCACGCTGGAGCCACATCCGCTTGCCTGCCTGCGCCATCTTGATCGCGCCGCCGAACTGGCGCCGTCGGATGCCAAGCCGCTGGTGCAACTGCTTGCCGAGCGTCGGAATGATTTCCGCTGGGGGCAGACCTACAGCGAGGCGGATTTCGGAAAAGAGTTCATCGACAATTACGGCTGGCTGGAAGTGTTCGGCAACCGAGGCCACTTCGCCAATGACGCGGTCGCCGCCGGCGTGCTGATCCTTGGGCCTGATATCGTCTATCCCGACCACCATCACATTGCCGAGGAAATCTACATTCCGCTGACCGGCGGTACCGAATGGCGCATGGGCGAGAGCGGCTTTTGCATGCGCACGGCCGGCGAGGTCGTCCACCACGCGTCCAACGTCAATCACGCCATGCGCACCGGCAAGGACCCATTGCTGGCGCTCTACATCTGGCGCGGCGGGCCGCTGGCGCAGAAATCCGATATTACCGGAACCGTGGCGCAGGGCAGGGGCTGATGGCCAAAGCGATCATGCTGCAAGGCACGGGTTCGGATGTCGGCAAGACGGTGCTGGTCGCCGGCCTCTGCCGGGCGGCAAAAAAGCGTGGGCTGAAGGTGCGGCCATTCAAGCCGCAGAACATGTCGAACAACGCCGCCGTCGCCGACATTCCGGGCGACAACAATCATGGCGGCGGCGAGATCGGCCGCGCGCAATGGCTGCAGGCGATCGCTTGCGGTGTTGCGCCATCGGTTCACATGAACCCGGTGCTGCTCAAGCCGCAGACCGATGTCGGCGCGCAGGTCATCGTGCAGGGCAAAATGTTCGGCGAAGCGCGGGCGCGCGACTACCAGGCGATGAAGGGCCGGCTGATGGATGCCGTGCTGGACTCCTGGGGCAAGGTCGGCGAGGGCGCCGATCTGGTCATCGTAGAGGGCGCCGGTTCGCCGGCCGAGATCAACCTGCGCAGCCGCGACATCGCCAATATGGGCTTTGCCACGCGCGCCGACGTGCCGGTGGTGCTGGTCGGCGACATCGATCGCGGCGGCGTCATCGCTTCGGTCGTCGGCACGCATCTGATCCTGCCGGAAGAGGACCGGCGCATGATCGTCGGCTACCTCATCAACAAGTTTCGCGGCGACGTTTCGCTGTTCGACGACGGTCTGAAGTCGATCGAGACATTCACGGGATGGCGCTGTTTCGGTGTCGTTCCGTGGCTGAAGGCGGCGGCACGCCTGCCTTCGGAAGATTCGGTGGTGCTGGAACGGCTGGCATCCGGCGAAGCGCGCGCGCTGAAGGTGGCGGTGCCGATGCTTGGCCGCATCGCCAATTTCGACGATCTCGACCCGCTCAAGGCCGAACCGCAGGTCGAGGTGGTGTTCGTGCCGCCGGGAAAGCCGCTGCCGGCCGATGCCGGACTGGTGGTCATTCCGGGCTCCAAGTCGACGATCGGCGATCTCCTGAAATTCCGCGAGAACGGCTGGGATCGCGACTTGCTGGCCCATCGCAAGCGCGGCGGCCATGTCGTCGGCATTTGCGGTGGTTTCCAGATGCTCGGCCGTGCTGTCCGCGATCCCGACGGCGTCGAGGGCAGCGTCACCGAAGCCGAAGGGCTAGGCCTGCTCGACGTCGAAACGGTGATGGAACCGGAAAAGACGGTGCGCAATATCAGCGCCCGTTCGGTGCAATTCGACTTGCCGCTCGAAGGCTACGAAATCCATCTCGGCCGCACCACCGGACCGGATACGCTGCGGCCGTCGGCAATCATCAATGGCATCGAGGATGGGGCGGTGTCGGCCGACGGCAAGGTGTTGGGTACTTATATGCATGGCCTGTTTGGCGCCGATGGCTTTCGCGCCGCCTACCTTGCGAGCCTTGGCGTCAGCGGCGGCGGCGTCGATTATCGCGCCGAGGTCGAGAAAGCGCTGGACGAGATCGCGGCCGAGCTGGAGACTAATCTCGACTGTGACGCGATTTTTGGGTTGGCTCGATAGATCCCCGTTGGCTAACCACCTTGGCAATTAGCGAGAAACGCCGATCACGTCGTCATCCACGGGCGGAGCAAGGAGCGTAGCGACGCGGCGCAGACCCGAGGATGACGAAGTTGAGGACGCCTCGGTCAATCCCCAGCCAGCAGCGCAATAACTCAGGCCTTCTCGCCAGCCTTCGGCCAGTAGGTGCCAAACGACCAGACATTGCCTTCCGGGTCGCGGCAGATGAACTCGCGGCTGCCATAGTCGCGGTTGGTCAATTCCTGGATGATTGTGGCGCCGGCCTTCTTGGCCTTGGCATAGGCGGCATCGGCATCATCGACTGCAATGTAGATCGACTTGCCGCCGCCTGAGCCGGGCTCGCCGACCATCTTGCCGTAGTCGTCGTCGCGCACCGTGCCCAGCATGATCATTGAGGAGCCGAAGACCAGTTCGGCATGGTGCACGACATCGCCTTCGCCATAGCGGGCCCGGACGCTGAAGCCGAAAGCCTCGCCCAGCCAGTCGATCATTTTTGCCGCGTTCTTGTAGCGCAAAGCGGGGTAAAGCCGCGGCGCTTCAGTGGTGGTTGGCATGGGAACCTCCTTCATTGGGTTGGTCGATAACCCACCCTGCTCAAAGGCCGTTCCAGCGTCTTGAAGAAATGTTACCTGACTGAAAGCGAGGTTGGCGTCTCGCCGGCAAGATCACGAAACTCGCGCACGAGATGCGCCTGGTCGGCATAACCGCAATCGGCGGCGATATCCGCCCAGTCGGCGGTCTGCTGCCTCGACAGACCGAGCGCGCGGTTGAAGCGCACGATGCGCGACAGCGTCTTGGGGCCGATGCCGATGGCGTTGGAAAAACCGCCGGCGAGATGTTTGCGGCTCCAGCCCAGTCTTTCGGCGATCGATGCAATGCGGGTCCGGCCGCCGGATGTGATGATGCGGTCATAGGCCCAGGCGATTTCGAGCGGCGTTTCCGCGGCGTTCTCGAGACGGGCGGTGACGAAGGCTTCGGCCACGTCGAAACGCGTGGCCCAGTCCGGCGCGTTGCCAAGCCGTTCACGCAGCGCCATGCCTTGCGCGCCAAGCACGTCGTCGAGGGCGACCATGCTGTCAGCCAGCTCGCTCATCGGCAGGCGGAAGAAACGGCGTGCGCCAAGCGGCGTGAAGTTGACCTGGACGCAGCAGGCGCCGCCGAAGGATTCGATCACCACCGGTCCGGCATAGAGACCGGCGGCGAAACTGGCGAAGCGGTCATTGTCGCCGGGCGCCTTGCCGAGGCCGATGGCGAAGGGTTCGGCTAAGCTGATGACCAGCGGTACGGTGAGCGACGCGTATTCGACGTTGCGCATATGGCCGGGCGCCATTTCGCGATAGCCGCAAATGTCTGACACAATGCCCTCAAGTCGAGGGTCGGGCAGGCGCCGGCGCATCTCGAACCGCCCGGCGACGGATCGGTCCTGCTCTTGCTGGGGTTGCATATCGACGGGCATTGGCCATCCTTGCGCCAAGTCAAATCTAGCAGACTCGAGGCCGGAATCAAAAGCGCCCCGGGTTTGGGCGGGCGCGCCTCGGCCCCACTTCAAGGGAAATGGTCAGGCGCCGCGCATCAAGCAGCCGCCGGCAAGCACGATGAAAGCAATAAGTACGATCCACACCGATGCGAGTGGAATGAATGCAAGAACGCCAAGCGCGGCGAGGACGCCGATGATGGCGATAACAACGGAGATGATAAAAACGATCTGGGTAGGTGCGCTAAGATTCATGTCTGCCTCTCCAACATGATTCGAACAGCGGCATTCTATCAGGGCGCGTGATCACACACCAATCAAGGCGCGCAGTGGGTTCGCCGGGTCGGCCAGCAGCTTCACAGCAAGCGCCAGGCACACGATTACCAGCAGCGGCTTGATCAGTTTCGCGCCGATGCGCATGGCCAGGCTGGCGCCGACGCGGGCGCCGAGGAACTGGGCAACGCCCATCATCAGGCCGATCTTCCAGTAGACGACGCCGAAGGCCGCGAAGACGATGAAGCCGCCGATGTTGGAGGCGAAGTTGAGCAGCTTGGTATGCGCCGTCGCCTTGAGCACGCCATAGCCGGCAAGCGCCACGAACGCCAGCATGTAGAAGGAGCCTGCGCCCGGTCCAAACAGGCCATCGTAGAAGCCGATGGCGGGCACAAGGATCAGTCCGAACAGGAAGGGCGACAGCCGCTCGGCGCGGTCGATGTCGTTCATGTTGGGCTTGAACGCGAAGTAGAGCGCGATGGCGATCAGCACGATAGGCAGGGCAGCCCGCAGAATGTCACCCGGCACGATCGTTGCCAGCAAGGCGCCGATGGCGCTTCCGACAAGGGCCAGAAGCGCCGACGGCAATTGCCGGCGGAGGTCGACATGACCCTTCGATGCGTAGTGGATGGTCGCCGAGCCCGAACCGAACATGCCCTGGAGTTTGTTGGTGGCGAGCGCCTGGACCGGCGTGAAGCCGGCAAGCAGCAGCGCCGGCACCGTGATCAGCCCGCCACCGCCGGCGATCGAATCGACAAAGCCCGCGGCAAAGGCGGCGAAGGCGAGCATGGCGACGGTCTGGATGCTAAGGTCGATCATCTGGTGTATGGGGGTGTCCGGCCGGCTGAAATATCGGGCGTTCGACCACGGCCGCCCTGTTTGCGCAAGGTCGATTCCGCGCTACCTCTATCCAAGCGCATCGCGCTTGGATTTGTATTTGTGTGGTTAACCGGAAAGAGGCTCCTGATGGCATTCGCATTGCTGGACCAGATACGTCAGATATTCGACGGCGACCCGGGTGTGCGCAAGGTGGCGGACGATCCGGTCCTGTCGGCGGAACTGCTGATGCTGTTTCGCATGATCCTGGCCGATGGGTCGGTCAGCGAGAGCGAGATGGTTGCCTTCCGGCGCATCTGCAAGGACGCCTTCGGCATTCAGGAAAGCAGCATCGACAGCGTCATCGAATATCTCAACGAGTTCGGCTACGAGACCAACGGCTCGCAGGCGATTGCACTGTTCCGCGATCTCGACATCGAGCGGCGCCGGCAATTGGCCAAACATATGGCGGAGATCGCCAAGGCCGATTCGCAACTGGCCGAGAGCGAGGTGCGCCTGCTGCGCCGCACGCTCGACCTGCTCGATATCAGCCCGGTCGATGTGGTGAAGCCGCAGGAGTGATTGGGCCGCCTTCTCTCCTGATCAGCCTTGCTCTCGCAGCCGCTTGGCGATCGCCCGGTGTAAATCAGGGGCTGCGGTGACAAGTGCCTTGGCCGCCTCCGACTGCGGGTGATCCAGCACCTCGTTTGTCTTGCCGCGCTCGACGATCTTGCCGTCATGCATGACCAGCACCTCGTCCGTGATGGCCCGGGCGACGGTCAGGTCGTGGGTGATGAAGAGATAGGCGATGCCGAGCTTCTGGTTGAGTTCGGCGAACAAATCGAGGATTTGGGCGCGGATCGAGACGTCGAGCGCCGAGACCGGCTCGTCGGCGACGACCAGTTTCGGGCGGGTGATGATGGCGCGGGCGATCGACAGGCGCTGGCGTTGGCCGCCGGAAAATTCGTGCGGGTATTTGTCCATGTCGCTGATGCCGAGACCGACTTCGTGCAGCGCATGCGCCACCATCTCGCGGCGCTCGGCGCGTGTCGGCTTTTTCTCCAGTACATGCAGGGGTTCGGCGACCAGTTTTTCGACCTTCTGGCGCGGGTCGAAGGAGCCGTAGGGATCCTGGAAGACGACCTGCATGTCACGGCGGGCCGGCTTCAGCTCGGCTTCGCTCTTGCCGGTGACGGTCTCGCCTCGGAACCGGATCGTGCCCGAGCTTGGCTGGTCCAGCGCCAGGATCATGCGGGCGAGCGTTGACTTGCCGCAACCGGAGCGGCCGACCAGCGCCACTGACTGACCCGGCGCCATCGACAAGGACACGTCGTCGACGGCGCGGATAGCAGACGCCCGCCTGAACAGCGAGCTGCGCCGCCCGGCATAGTCGCGCGTCACGCCCTCGACCAGAAGCAGGGGATGGCCCGCCTCGATGCCATGCGGCCTGGCGCGCGCCGGCACATGCATCGAGGCCTGCGCCAGCTGGCGCGTATAGGGATGGAGCTGTTCGGACAGCGTGCGCGCCGTGTCGCCGGCTTCCATCACCTCGCCGCCGCGCAGGATGGTGATGCGGTCGGCCATCTCGGTGACCACGGCGAGGTCATGCGAGATCAGGAGCAGGCCCATGCGGCTTTCGGCGACGAGGTCGCGCAAGAGGTCGAGGATCTGCGCCTGCAGCACCACGTCGAGCGCCGTCGTCGGCTCGTCGGCGATCAGCAGCTTCGGCTTCAGCGCGCAGGCGATGGCGATGACGACGCGCTGGCGCTGGCCGCCGGACAGTTCATGCGGATAGCGCGACATCGGGAATTTCGCCGAGGGCAAGCCGACACGGTCGAGCATTTTTCGCGCCCGGTCTTCGGCCTCGGCGCGGCTGGCCTTGGTGTGCCAGCGTATGCCTTCGGCAACCTGTTCGCCGATGGTCTTGACCGGGTTGAGCGCCGTCATCGGCTCCTGGAAGACCATGCCGATGTCGTCGCCGCGCAGCGCGCACATCTGGTCCTCGGTTGCTGCCAGGATGTCGATGCCGTCGAATGTGACATGTCCGGTGGCGCGCGCGGCATGGGGCAGAAGCTGCATCACCGTCAGGGCGGTCATCGATTTGCCCGAACCGGATTCGCCGACCAGCCCCATTACCTCACCGGGCGCGACGGAAAGCTCCATACCCCTGAGGATCTGCGTGTCGCCGATAGTCAGCGACAGGTTCTCAATGTCGAGCAGGCTCATCGCTGCCGCCGCGATTTCGGATCGAGGATGTCGGCAATGCCGTCGCCCAGCAGGTTCAGTCCCAGCACGGCGACGACGATCGCCATGCCCGGAAAGATCGACATCCATGGCGCCACCACCATGCGGGTCTGCGCGTCGAACAGCATGCGGCCCCAGCTCGGCATCGGCGGCTGGGCACCCAGGCCCAGATAGGAAAGCCCGGCCTCGGCCAGGATGCCCAGCGCGAACTGGATGGTGCCCTGCACCAGGAGCAGCGTGGCGATGTTGGGCAGCACATGTTCGATTGTGATCTGCGTGCTGCTCTTGCCGGCGGCGCGCGCGGCCAGAATGAACTCGCGCGGCCAGATCGCCAGCGCGCCGGCGCGGGCGACACGGGCAAAGACCGGAATGTTGAAGATGCCGATGGCGATGATGGCGTTGATCGCGCCCGGCCCGAAGATGGCGGTGATCATGATCGCCGACAGCAAAGCCGGGAAGGCGAAGACGAGATCGTTCAGCCGCATCAGTGCCTCGTCGACGAGGCCGCCGCGTGCCGCGGCAAAGGCGCCGAGCGGCACGCCGACCCCCATGCCGATGCCAACCGCGACCAGCGCCACGGCAATCGAATTGCGGGCGCCGACCATGACCATCGACAGGATGTCGCGGCCGAAATGATCGGTGCCGAACCAGTGCGTCAGAGAGGGGGCTTGCGTCTTGTCCGATATCACCAGTTTGGTGACGTCGTAGGGCGTCCACGCATAGGAGACGATTGCCATTGCCAGGATCAGCAGGGTGATGACGAAACCGGCCACGAAGGCGGTGTTCCTGAATGCCTTGGCCAGGATGCTGCCGAACGTCTCCTCTGGGATGTCGATGTGCAGTGTCATTGCCGGCTTCTCAGGCGCGGATCGACAACCGCATAGGAAAGATCGACGAGAAGGTTGACGGCGATGATGGCGGCGACCAGCAGCATGACGACGCTTTCGACGACGATCAGATCGCGCTGGGTGATCGCCTGGAATACCAGCCGGCCGAGGCCGGGCAGATAGAAAACATTCTCGATGATGATGGTGCCGGCAAGCAGGAAGGCGAATTGCAGGCCCAGAATGGTCAGGACCGGGATCATGGCGTTGCGCAGTGCATGCCGCCACAAGACTGCGCGATAGGGCAGGCCCTTGGCGCGGGCGGTGCGGATGTAGTCTTCGCTCAGCACCTCGATCAGCGCCGAGCGGGTGACGCGCGCCAGGATCGCGGCTTGCGGCAAGGCAAGTGCGACCGCCGGCAGCAGCAGCGATTTCAGGGCTGGCCAGACGCCGGCACTCCAGCCGGGAAACCCACCGGCCGGGACCAGCCGCAGCCAGACGGCGAACACATAGATCAGCATCAGCGCGAACCAGAAATTGGGCACGGCGACGCCAAGCTGTGCGGCACCCATCGAAATCGTATCACCGGCGCGTCCACGCCGGCTGGCGGAAAACAGGCCAACGGGAATCGCGATGATGGTGGAGAGCGCAAGTGCAATCAGCGCCAGCGGCAGCGAGACGGCAAGCCGCTCGCTCACCAGGTCGATGACCGGCACCGAATAGGTGTAGGAACGGCCGAAATCGAGGCTGAGCAGGCCGCCGGCCCAGTGCAGATAGCGCAAGGCCAGTGGCGCGTTGAGGCCCATCTGGTTGCGGAGAAGTTCGATCTGGTCGGCGCTTGCGTTCATGCCCAGCATCAGCCGTGCCGGATCGCCGGGCAGGATCTCCAGCACGGCGAACACCACCATGGAAGCCAGCAGCAGCGTGGCGATGGCGACGGCGATGCGTTTTAGGAGATAGGCGGTCATGGAAGCGGAGGCACTGTTATTTTGTCCACCGGGCAAAGGTTGCGTTCCCGCACACCCCCCTCTGTCCTGCCGGACATCTCCCCCGCAAGGGGGGAGATTGTGCTCTCATCGAGGCTTTCGCCAATCGTTGACGGTGCGCAGACCAAGAAGGTTGCAAAGGGTGCACCATCGGCCAAACTGCCGATCTCCCCCCTTGCGGGGGAGATGCCCGGCAGGGCAGAGGGGGGTGTGACGGAGCGCAAGTTCCGCCAGGCAGCCTGAGTCTTCAATCCGACCACTTCACCTTGGTCAAATCATTGGCCTGGATCGGCGCGTTTTCCCACAGCCCTTGCAGCTTGGCGTCCCAGACTCCGACCTTCGGCAATTCGTAGAGGAAGCCGACCACGGCATCGTCGGCCAGGATCTTCTGTGCCTGCCCCAGCAATTCCTTGCGCTTGGCTTCGTCGGAGGTGACACCGAGGTCGGCAATCACCTTGTCGAAGGCTGGATTGTCGTAGTTGAAATAATAGTCTTTGCGCGAATAGATATCGATGTCGTTGGGCTCGGTGTGGGAGACGATGGTCAGGTCGTAATCCTTCTTGGTGAACACCTGATCCAGCCACTGTGCCCATTCGACCGGAATGATTTCCAGATCGATGCCGACGTCGCGAAGTTGTGAAGCGATGATCTCGCCGCCGAGCCGCGCATAGGCGGGCGGCGGCAGTTTCAGCGTCGCCTTGAAGCCGTTCTCGAGGCCTGCCTCCTTCAGCAGTTCCTTGGCCTTGGCGACATCATGCGGGTAGCGGCCGGTGAGGTCGACATAGTCCTTGTTGGCCGGCGACATATGCGAGCCGATCGGCTGCCCGAGGCCGGCCGAGGCGCCGTCGATGATCGCCTTGCGGTCGAGCGCGTAGGAGATCGCCTGTCTTACCTGCAGCTTGTCGAAAGGCGGCTTCTTGTTGTTGATCGACAGGATGGTCTCACCCTCGGTCGCGCCGATCACAACCTTGAAGCGCGGGTCGTCCTTGACCTGGGCGACGCTGTCGGCATCGAAGAACGGGAAAGCCTGGATGTCGCCCGAGAGCAGCGCCGGCACATAGGCGGCTGCATCCGGCACGATGCGGAACTCGGCCTTGTCGAGGGACGCCGGCGTACCCCAGTAGTTATCCGATTTGACCAAGGTGATCGACGATCCCTTGGCCCAGCTCTGGAACTTGAACGGGCCGGTGCCGATCGGTTTCTCCTTGTTGGTATCGGCAGATTCCGGCGCCACGATTACCGCGTCGCCCCAGCCCATATTGTAGAGGAACGAGCCCTGCGGGTTTTTCAGCGTGACCTTGACGGTTGCCGGGTCGACCACGTCGACTTTGTCGATGGCGGCGAACAGGCCCTTTTGTGCGTTGACGGAATTTTCGGCGCGGGCTCGATCGAGCGAGAATTTCACGTCGCTGGCGTCGAAGTCGGTGCCGTCATGGAATTTCACGCCGGTGTGCAGCTTGAAGGTGTAGACCTTTCCATCATCGGAAATGGTCCAGCTTTCGGCCAGATCCGGCAGCACCTCGCCATTCGGCCCGATGCGTGTCAGCCCCTCGAACACATTGGCGTAGAGAACCTCGTCGATTGCCGCGGCGGCACCTGCGGTTGGGTCGAGATGCGGGGGTTCGAGCGGAATGCCGATGACCAGGTCGGTTCGCGCGGCAAACGCGGAGGTGCCGGCGGCCAGCGACAGCACCGCGGCCGCCAGAATGGTTTTCCACAATTTCATCGTGCAACTCCCCATGCGTTCAGACACGTGCTCGAACCCGGGCGATAGAAGCGTGATTTCGCCACGGAGTAAATTGCGTTTCGTTCTGCCCGTTGGCGGGGCCGGGAATGTTTTTGTCCTGGCGACCGCATCGGCAGGTCGAAGCTTGTCGCGGTGCGCACCTTATTCCGCGGCTGTGCCGCGCAGCAGCACGTTGAGCCCTATTGCCATCACCTTGGCCGATTCCACCATGTCCGATATGCCGACCCATTCGTCCGGCCGATGCGCGAGGTCGAGAATGCCCGGCCCATAGGCGATGCAATCATAGATATGGCCGATGCGCGCAATGTGCTTCTGGTCGTAGGTGCCGGGCGAAATGACATAGTCGGGTTCGCGGTCGAAGATCGCCATGATGCCTTGCGCAACCGCCTTGACCACCGGGGCGTCGCGCTCGGTCATCAGCGGCAGCACTTCCATCAGGTCGCGGATTTCGTAGTCGAATTTTGTCCGCTCGCGCTTTAGCCGGTCGAGAATACCGGTCACTTCGCCTTTGACGGTGTCGAGATCTTCCTCCAGCAGGAAACGGCGGTCGATGGTCAGCCGGCAGGAGTCGGGCACGTTGGGCGACGGCAGGCCGGGCCGGAAGTCCTCGGTCTGGCCGCCATGGATCGAATTGATGTTCATGGTCGAGCGTTTTGCCCCTTCGGGCACGACCGGCATGCGCGTCATCTTGCGGTCGAGTGCGGGGAACAGCTCGTCCTCGAAAGCCCTCAGCACGGCGCCCATGTGACGTACGGCATTGTCGCCGAGAAACGGCATCGAGCCGTGCGCGATCTCCCCCTTGGTCTCGATCTCCGCCCACCAGACACCGCGATGACCGAGACAGATGCGGTCCTTGTTCAGCGGCTCGGGAATGATGACATGGTCGACCCTGGGCTTCGAGAAATAGCCGAGCCTGGCCAAATGGGCGACGCCGCCGAAACCACCGGACTCCTCGTCGACCGTGCCGGATATTTCGATGGCGCCGGGAAAATCGGGGAAGACTTCCAGGAAGGCTTCGGCTGCGACGATCGAGGCGGCAAGACCGCCCTTCATGTCGCAGGCGCCGCGGCCGTAGACCTTGCCGTCTTTGACGATGCCGGCAAAAGGATCGACGGTCCAGCCGTCGCCAGCTTCGACCACGTCGATGTGTGAGTTGAAGTGGACGCAGGCGCCTGACGATCTTCCGTCGAAACGGGCAACGACATTGACGCGCGGGTAGCGGTCGGTGTCGCCGGGCGTGCCTTCTGCGCGGATGAATTCGGTCTCGAAACCGCTCTTCTTCAGCCGCGCGCCGAGATATTCGGCGCATGGCCGATAGGCCTCGCCGGGTGGATTGATGGTCGGAAAACGGATCAGCTCAGTGGTCAGCGCGACGACATCGTCGCGCCTGTCATCGATTGCCCGGAGGAGTCGCTCGTTCATACCCAGAGTTGAGCAGCGATCTCAGCGGTTTTGCAAGCCCGTTGGTGATCGAGCCTGGGCGGCGTGTCGTTGCGGCAACTATTGCGGGAAATCGTTCAAATTCGCTGCTTTGGATTGGCGAATTGGTCAAGGTGTGTGTGTTAGCCCGTTCATCTGCCATTAAAAAGATGAAAGACAATTTGAGGGCAGACAGGTTAGGGGCAATCAAAGGGGTTTGATCGCATGAAAAAGACAGTTCTCATGGCAGCCGTGTTTGTTGCGATGCTGTTCGGTGCTTCGGGGCAGGGCTGGGCAGCCAGCCTCGTTGCAAATATTGACGTGTCATCGCAGACGATGACCGTCAGATATGGTGCGTCGGTTTACCGGTGGAGCGTCTCCACCGCGCGCAAAGGCTACATTACCCCGCGCGGCAGCTATCGGCCGCAACGGACGGCGCGGATGTGGTATTCGCGCAAATACGACATGTCGCCGATGCCTCATTCCGTGTTCTTCCGCGGCGGCTATGCCATTCACGGCACCGGCGCGGTGAGGCAGCTCGGGCGCCCGGCATCGCATGGCTGTGTGCGCTTGCACCCGACCAACGCCGCCGCCTTCTATGCGATGGTTCGGCAAGCCGGCTTCGGCAATACGCGGATTGTCGTGACGAACTGAAGAGATTCAGGTTCGCTGTTGTCGGCTGGCGCAGGGCTAACACCCTCGCCAGCAGTTCTGTTTAAGCGTTTGGGACCGCTTTTGCCTGCGAGGGCCGCTTTCGACGCCCGCCGCTGATCTCCCACCTTTTGTGGAACCACATCCACTGGCCGGGATCTTCTCGCACCCAGCGTTCGACGACATCGTTGAGACGCTGGGTGGTGGCGTGGACATCGACGCTGCCGTCAGCGGTGCGCGGCAATGTCAGCTTGTCCTCGATTTCGAGCCGGAAGCGGTTGCCTGGCAGCCTGATGCAGCGCGCCGGATAGACGTCGCAGTCATAGTGACGGGCAAGGGTGGCCAGCACCCGATTGCTCTGGCACGGACGGCCGAAGAACGTCGTATCCAGTCCATTGGAGAATTTCTGGTCGACAAGGATGCCGATGTTGCCGCCGTTCTCCAGGACCCCGGCCAAGGCGAATGAAGCACCGGCCATCGATGGCAGCAACGAGCCCATGGTCGAGCGGCGCGTCGAGAGGATGTAGTCGGCAAGATAAGGATTGTTGGGCGGCCGAAACAGCGCCGTGATGTTCATGCCGAAGGTCGCCGCCGCCACCGGCAGCAATTCGAAATTGCCGAGATGACCGGTAAAGACGATATGCGGCTTCTGTTCGCCAGCGATTTCGACGAAGTGGTCCGCTCCTTTGACCTCGATGCGGCCGGGCTTGATGGCTGTAGGGTCATAGTCGAAGAGGGCGTCGAGAAAGATGTATTCCGCGGCAAGACGGGCCATGTTGCCCCACATGTCGGAGGCGATCGCCTGGATCTCGGCTTCGCTCTTTTCCGGATAGGCCTTGCGCAGATTGTCGACGGCAACCTGATGGCGTCCCACCCGGGGGCCGACCATGCGTGCGACGCGGTCGGCGAAATTCAGCGCACTGTCGGCCGGCAGCAGGCGCAGGACCGAGATGATCATCATCGCCGCCCGCGCCACCAGCCAGTAATTGAGCTGGCGCAGTTGCCTGCCGTAACGAAATTTTAGATCCCGGCGGAACTTCTTGAACACAGAGGTCAAGGCTCTAGCCGACGCGCAGGATGATCTTGCCGAACACGTCGCGGCCTTCCATGCGCTTCAGCGCGGCATCTATACCGTCGAAGTCGACTTCGGTATCGATGACAGGTGCGACCTGTCCCGCCGCCATTTTCTGCATGGCGTTTGCCATGTTCTCCATGCGGCAGCCAAAGGAGCCAAGCAGTTTCAATTGCTGCTGGAACAGCTGCATGAGGTTGATCTGCGTCGACACGCCGGAAGTCGAACCGCAGGTCACCAGGCGGCCGCCACGCTTCAGGCACAACATCGAGGCGGCAAAAGTGTCGGCGCCGACATGTTCGAAGACGACATCGACGCCCTTCTTCTTGGTCAGCTTGCGCACGACGCCCTCGAAACGGTCGTCGCGGTAGTTGATGACATGGTCGGCGCCGAGCGCCTTGGCCTTGTCGATCTTGTCGTTGGAGCCGACCGTGGTGATGATGGTGCAGCCCATCCGCTTGGCCAGCTGGATGGCCGCCGAGCCGATGCCGGATCCGCCGGCATGGATAAGGATCGTCTCGCCGGGCTGTAGCCTGGCGTTGTCGAACAGCATGTGCTCGACCGTGCCGAAGGTGACGGGCGCGACCGCCGCGCCGATGTCGGTCACGCCGGGCGGGGCAGGGACCAGCAGGCGAGCCGGCAGGTTGATCTTCTCTTGCGCGAAACCGTCGAGATGGAAACCGTGCACACCCGAAACATGTTCACAGAGGTTGTCGCGGCCTTCGCGGCAGGCTCGGCAGAGGCCGCAGGTGCGCGCGCCGTAGATCGATACCAATTGTCCGGGCAGCAGGCTGGAAACGCCGGGGCCTACCGCCTCGACCTCGCCGGAGGCTTCGGCGCCGACGACCAGCGGCAGCTTGCGCTTGGCGAAGGCCATGCCGCGCCAGCCCCAGACGTCGATATGGTTCAGCGCCACCGCCTTGATGCGCAGCGTGACTTCGCCAAGTGCCGGCGGTGAGGGTGGCGGCAGGTCCACCGTTTCAAGACGGCGGTCCTCGATAAGTTGCAATGCGCGCATTGGGCCTGTCGGTTTCGGTCTGGCTGAAAAAGGTCGCTTAGACCGGTTCCCGCGCCATGACAAGGCAAGTGTTCTGGCCGCCGAAGCCGAAGGAGTTCGACAGAACGGTGCGAACCTCGGCATTGCGCTTCTTGTTCGGCACCACGTCCAGCACGATCGCGGGGTCGGGATTGTCATAGTTGATGGTCGGCGGAATGACGCTTTCGCGCATCGTCATCAGCGAAAAAGCTGCCTCGACCGCGCCGGCGGCCGACAGCGTGTGGCCAATCATCGACTTGTTCGACGAAACCGGCATCGAGCCGATCCGCTCGCCGAACACCGTCGACAGCGACAGATGCTCCATCTTGTCGTTTTCGGGCGTCGAAGTGCCGTGAGCGTTCACGTAGTCGATCTCGTCTTCGCTCAAGCCGGCATCGGCAAGCACAGCACGGACCGCCGCGATCGCCGGCGAAGCGTCCGGCTTCGAGCGGGTGCGGTGGAAATCGTCCGCCTTTTCGCCGCAGCCGCGCAGGATGCCAAGAATCGTGGCGCCGCGCGCCATCGCGGCTTCCAGCGATTCCAGCACGAGAGCGCCGGAGCCCTCGGCCAGCACAAAGCCGTCGCGCTCCTTGGAGAAGGGTTTTGACGCCTTTTCGGGAATGTCGTTGTGGGTCGACAGCGCCGACAGCAGCGAGAAGCGGATCAGCGCCTCGGCGGTTGCCGAACCGTCGGCGCCGATCGACAGCGCCCGGTCGCATTCGCCGCGGCGGATCGCCTCGACACCGAGCTGGATGGCGGTGGCGCCGGAAGCGCAAGCGGTCGACAGCGTGATCGGCAGCCCGCGTGTGCCGAAACGGTCGGCAAGCCGGTCGGCGATCGAGCCGAACTGCGTGGTCTCGAAAATGTCTAGTTCCTTCAATCCGCGCGCCACCCGCAGCAGCCGTTCGCCGCCGGAGTCCAGTTTGTCGGAATTGTAGAGCGCGAAGCGGTCGTGCCAGTCGAGTTCGACCGGCGGTGAAGCGAGGAAGAGAGGACCACCGAAATCACCGGAATCGAGGCCGGATTCGGCCACGGCCTCACGCGCGGCGGTTTCCGCCAGTTCATAGGTGAGGTGGCTGGAGCCCTTCGAGCTCGATGGCAGGAAGTCGACCATGCCGGAGATGCGGGTGTTGAGATGATCGACCGGAAAACGGGTGATCGGGTGGATGCCCGACTTGCCCGAGGTCAGCGCCGCCCAATTGTCGGCCTTGCCGACGCCAAGCGAGGTCACCACGCCGATGCCGGTGACGGCGACGATCGGCCTGCCCATATGATCGTTCAGATTGGCCATGCGGGAGCCCTCGAGCGTTTATCGTTGCAGCATGGATCGTGGAACACCGCCTCAGGCGGCGTTGATCAGCGCCATGCCCTCGAATTGGTGATAGCCGATCGCCGTTGCAAGGACGGTTGCGGGAACCCCTTCGAACGGCTTCTCGGCTGCGGCATCAAAAACGGGGTAGGCGGCCTTGCGATCGACGGCCAGCGCCGCCAGTGCCACGGCGAAGGGAAACTGTGCTTCCTTCATGTGCCCGGTCAGCGTCGAGAAGCCGCGCGCGGCAATCGCCGGATTGGCGTCGAGCGCTGCTTTCTCGGCGATGGTTGCCATATGGGCGCCTGACGCGCCCGACAGGGCCAGTAATTTGCCGTTCGGCATTGCAGCCTGCTTGAGCAGTGCGGCGATCTCGGTGTCGAGTTCTCCCCGTGGGCGCCTGGCGCGGCCGGAGACGACCGGCCCAAGCTCGGCATAAATCTTTCGTCCGCGGCTTGTCGCGTGTTCGCGCTGCTCCAGCACCAGGAAGGCACCGCCGGATCCAGTCACGACGCCGCCGCCCTCAGCCCCCTGTCTTTGCCAGACCGGCTTCCACGGGCCGCGATGCAAATAGCCGGCGAGTTCATAGCCGAGCAGCATGTCGGAATGTTCGGTCTGGAAGGCACCGCCGACCAGGATGTGCGTCGACTGGCCGGAGCGGATGCGCGCGGCTGCCGTCTCGACGGCGGCGACACCGGCACCTTCCTCACCCATGAAGGTTCTGGATGAGCCCGTCACCTTGTGGACGATGGAGATGTTGCCGGCGAGCAGATTGGAAAGCTGGGCCAGGAACAGTGTCGGCCGCAATTCGGTGGTCAATTTCTCGTTGAGCAGCACATCGCGGTCGTTGCGGCTTTCCGAAGCGGCGAGAATGGCGGCATCGACCGCCTCGTCGCGTTCGCCGCCGCCTGCGGCCACAACCATGTCCATGGTCGTGCAGAGTTCGTCATTGCCCTTGATGCCGGCGTCGTCCAGCGCCAGGCCTGCGGCATAGGTGCCGAGCCTCTGCCAGGTTTCCATCTGGCGCTGATCGCCGCGTTTGGCGATCTGCAGGTTCCAGTCGATCTCCGGCAATGGATGGACGGTATAGGGTGCAAAGCGCGCCGCTTCGAGCACCGGTTCCAGGCCCGGCTGCGCGAGCTTCTGCCAATGGGCGTCCGGACCTTCCCCCAGCGAGGAGACAAGGCCGATACCAGTGATGACGACGTCGCGGGGGCTGCTCATGAGCGGCTTTGTGGGTCAGGCGGCAGGGCGCGTCAAGATCACGCGCTCAACCGAAGTCAGGCGGTCTTGGCGGCAACCAGTGCGTCGATCTTGGCGCACAGGTTCTTCATGACGAAGTAATCGTCGGTCGAAGCCTTGCCGTCATTGACCTCCTGGGTCCACTTTTCCAGCGGCACCTTGATGCCGAATTCCTTGTCGATGGCAAAGACGATGTCGAGGAAATCGAGGCTGTCGATGCCGAGATCGTCGATCGTGTGGCTCTCGGGCGTAATGGTGTCGATATCGATCTCGCTGGTGTCGGCAATGATCTTGGCGACTTTGTCGAACGTGGTGGACAAGGGCTTTTCCTTCGGTTGCGGGCGGAATCTGTCCGCATCTTGTTTGGGCGCTGTCTAATCGGTTTTTCCCGGCAGGAAAAGGCCTGATACGCCGGGCGCAGATGGGAAGCCTGCTCTGTAAAGGCAAGAAGGGACGCCGGCTGACCGGCGGCCCTTCCCTTTGACGTTACGTCAGCCTTTGTCTCGATGCATGTCGTTCCCCAAAACCGGAACCACTTTGGGCGACATGCATTAGCTGTCGCGGAGCTTGACCAGGTCGTTCAGCAGCCCGCCCGTTCCGTTGTGGACGGTCAGCCGCTCGACCTTGCCGGCGATGGTTTCCAGAGCCTCAAGCTCCTTCAACCGCAGCATCACCGGGTTTTCCGCCATCACCCTGGCCGTGTTGAGGAGGGAACGCGTCGCGTTCGTCTCCTCGCGGCGACGGATGATGTTGGCCTCGGCCTGCTTTTCGGCCGACACCACCTGGTTGAGGATCTCGCGCATCTCGCCCGGCAGGATGACATCCTTGAGCGCGATATCACTGACCTCCACCCCGATCTCGGCCATGTCGGCGCGAACCTTGCCGGCGGCCTCCTCGTCGATCGTCACCTTCTTTTCAAGGATCTGATCGAGTGTCAGCGCGCCAAGGGTCTTGCGGAAGGCGTACTGCAGGGCGCGGTAAAGGGCTTCGGAGAAGTCCTTCACCATGCTCACCGCCTTGACAGGATCGACGACCCGGTATTCGGCTGCGATGTTGACGCGGATCGTCACGCGATCCTTGGTCAGCACTTCCTGCCCAGCAACGTCGAGCGACTGGCGCTTGAGGTCGACGACCTTGATCTGCACCATGCGTCCGACGTTCCAGAAGCCATGCACGCCCGCCGTCAGCGTCCTGACCAGGACACCGTCGATGAACAGCAGTCCGGCCTGACCGTCGACGACCGGGTGGACGGACATCAATTCCGCCTTCCGGGCCTGGCCGAGCCGGCGCATGACCGCCGCATCGATGGCGAGATCGACCGATGTGTCGATCAGCGTCACCTTCCACGGACCGGCATCCGTCCACAGCACGAGCTTGCGGTCCGGCGCCAGAACGGCGTGCAGATTGCCGTCACGCTCGATGATGGCGACATCCGTGCGCCCGGTGCGAACGACGGTGAAATGACGCGCGGCCACATCCGGGAGCTTGTCGAACAACGCCTTCTCGTATGCCGAAACGAATTCCGGGTTCTTCAGATCGTGCCGGGACACTTCAAGGCTGCCGCGCCGGTTGGCGAGCCAATGTTCGCCCGGCAGCAGGACAGTCTTGATCTCACCCTTGTGGAGGGTGAGGGCACGTTCGTTTTCCTTTACGAGGACGCGCTCGCGTCCAAGAACCTTGTCGAGAATTGTCATTGTTTCACTCCTGTCGGGCATGGCCACATGCGAGGCGTCAAGTCATGCGTCGATCGTTCCTTTCGTTTCTCGTTTCACATCGTCGTCTTGCGTCATCGTCCGGGCACGAATGATCCGGGGACTGGTGGCATCAATCCGTGGCGGGCCTTCGGGAGCGGATCGCGGGGCAGCGAAGCGGGCGCCGGAGGCCGAGCTTCCTTTGCCGGCGACACTGCGCCTTGATCGTCACCGCGGGCCTGGCCGCGAGCCGATGGCGAAAGACGCTTGGGATGATCCGCGCCCGAGGGCTTGGGCCATCCGTTCAGTCTTTCGCATTCCAGTCCCCTGACCGTTTTTCGGATGGTTTTTCAGGCCAATGGAGAAGGAATCGAACCTTCGACAGTCAGATTAACAATCTGATGCTCTAACCAAACTGAGCTATCCGTGGTGCAGATGAAGGGAATTGAACCCCCGACCTCCGGACCCAAATCCGGCGCTCTCCCGCTGAGCTACATCCGCGATCCCAGTCCCCAAAGCGGCGCCGTATACAGGGCGGCAAAGCCGCCTGCACGGGCGGAGGCGAAAGCTCCAACCGTTGTGCTCGCTTCGGTTCTCGTGACCGGGAGCGCGCCTATAGCCCCTGCGACGGGTTGTCGCAAGCGGCATTGTCGTGGCGGATTTGCGGCTTCTTGCGGCGGTGGCATTTCGGCAACACCGCTTTCGACGTCAGCGATCGCGCGCAGGGAGCTCAGAAGGTGACGCGGCCGAGCACGCGCAGGCTATCGCCCTGCGGCTCCACGACCACGGCCTCGCCTTCGCGCGGCGAGATGCCGGTCAGCGCCACGATGTCTTCCAGATGGGTGACCATGACCAGATTGTCGGAGCCGGAATAGGCGCGGATTTCTTTCAGGATCGCCGCGATCTGCGCGGCTTTCTGCGCCTCGTCGCCCTTCAGGAGATCGAGCGGAGCAAACAGCTCCGGCTCGGCCTCGAAGGCGATGCGGGCAGTATCGAGGCAGCGGCAATAGCGGCTGGACAACACGCGCTCGATCGGTGCCGCACGGGCGGCAAACAGAGCGCCGATCTTGCTCGCCTGTTGCTTGCCACGGGCCGACAGGTTCATCTGGGTGGCGCAACTGTCGATGTCGAAATTGGCCGGGTCGGTGGTGCCGGTGACCATGGCATGGCGCAGCAGCACGACATGTCCGCCATCGCGCAGCAGCGCCCAGCCTGCATCCGTGGCGTGGGCCACGCCGGGAATAAGAAACAGGAACAACGCGAAGGCAAATCGAATCATCCGCTATCCTTCTCCGGTTCCCGGCAATGGGTTCCGGTGACGGGACATATAGGGACGGTAAAGCCAGCCGAAAGACAAGGCGCGGTCGGCGGGATGCGTAGACCTACTTCTTCGCCATCTGCTTCTTCACCAGATCGATCTTCTGGTCGGTGAGCGGGATGGGGATTGTGTAGCCGGCTTCGGTAAAGCCCTGCTTGGCGTTCTCGAAGAATTCGATCGCCTTTTGATATTCGGCCTTGCCCCCGCCATAGCTGGCTCGGTTCCAGCTGACGTCACCGAGATTGTTCTGCGCGAAGGCCCATTGCATGGGCAGGCTTTCCCTGGTGAATACCTTCAGCGTGGCCGCGAAGGCGGCCTCGGCATCACCGAGGTATTTGCCGGTGCGTTCGAGATTGCCGAGGTTGAGCAGGCTCATGCCGATGCCGTTCTGGGCGTTGGCCCAGTCGACTGGTGCCGCGTCGACGGTGAGTACTTCGAGGGCTGCTCGGCGGGCCGCTATGGACTCAAGCAGCGTCCTGGAGTCGGCATTGCTCATGCTCAGCCAGTGCAGCGTCGAGCCGAGGCCGGCCTGGGCCAGCGCCCATTGGCGGGGGTTCGTCTCGCGCTTGTACTCGCGCAACGCATCGCGGTAGGCGGCAATGGCTTCACCATAATGTTCCGGCTTGTCGGTGACGCCGCCGAGGAGCTGCAGCGTGTTGCCGAGATTGTAGTGGCTCATTGCCCAGTCGAGAGGGAATTTCCGTCTGACATAGACCTGCCGGGCCGCCCGGAAGGCCGCGGCCGACTGCTCCAGCTTGGCCGCGTCGCGGGTGCGCTGGCCAAGCGTCTGGTAGATCGAACCGAGATTGTTCTGCGCCGACGCCCAGTCCATCGGGAAACGCTGCCGGGTAAAGACCGTCAGTGCATCGTCATAGGCGGCCGCGGCCTCTTCGAGCGCGCCGGTGCCCATATCGAAACGGGCGACACCGCTCAGCGCGTTGCCGAGGTTGAGCCTGCTGGTCGCCCATGAGACGGGGAAGGTTTCACGGGTTCGCACTTCAAGCGCGGCACGGAACGCGTTGGCCGCCTCGTTTATCTTCGCCTTGTCGTTGAGCTGAATGCCGAGCGACACCAGCGTGTTGCCGAGATTGTTCTCGACCATCGCCCATTCAACCGGCGCCTTTTCGCGTGTGTATTCCTCAAGTGCCAGCCGGTAGGCCGCCTCGGCTTGCGTCAGATGTTCGCCGGCGGCCTCGCGCTCGGAAAGCGCATAGAGCGCCAGGCCGAGATTGTTCTGCGAAGCGGCCCAGTCGAGCGGGACCTTGTCGCGCGGGCGTTTTTCGAGTGTGGCGCGCATCGCCACCACCGCCTCGTTCAGGCGTTTCGGGTCGCTCTCACGTTCGCCGATCTTCAACAGCACGTTGGCCAGATTGTTCTGCGCGGCGGCCCAGTTAAGATCGTCCTTCTCGCGCTCGAACACGACAAGGGAATCGCGAAAGATCCGCGCTGCCTCTTCAAGGCGCGCGGTCTCCGTCTCTCGCTCGCCGATGGTCTGCAGCACCACCGCCATGTTGTTGCGGGTGATCGCCCAGTCGCGATTCTGTTCGTCATTGGGGATGAAGTTCAGAATGGTGCGATAGGCCTCGATGGAGTGCTGCAGCGCATCGAGATCGCCGGTGGCGTAGCCGTAGGCGTTCAACGCCTCGGCTTGCTGGTTCTTGTAGTTCCAGCGCAGCTTGTCGTCCCATTTCTCGGCCAGCGAGAAGGCCTTGGCGTAATCGCCTGCGGCGGATTTGTAGTCGAAGACCAGGCCAGAGGCATCGGCGCGCCTGGCATAGATCGCGGCATCGGCAAGACGCTTCTGCTTGACGAGATCCTCGGCTTGATCGACCGCGTCGTTGGTCTCTTCGATCCGGCCGACGGCATCGTCGAGGAATTTACGCGCCGTCACGATGGCGCCCTGGCTGATGGCCTTGTCGGCGGAGGCGACAAGCCGTTTGATCTCCGGATCGTCGGTGCGAAGCGCTGCACGCTCGGACATCATCTTCTTCAGGCGCTCGGCCTGGGCGTCGAGCACCTTTTGCAGGTCAGTCGGATCTTCCGGGATCTTTTCCGTGCCGAGCGCTTTCAGCACGCCATAAAGCGCATCAAGCGGCACGCCTTCCTGCAGCGAGGCCAGTTCCACCTGCGCCCGTTTGGGGTCGGGCAGGTCGGAAATCGTCAGCAGCAGCTGGCGCCGCTCGCCGGTGATCAGCCCGTCGTCGCCGGTCGGCTCCGCCGGCGCGACGCCGAAATAGAGCAGCCGGCGCAAGCTTTCATTGACCCAGGGGCGCTGCTTTGCCTTTGTGTCGAGATAGACCTCCTCGGTCACCATGCGCATGACCGAGCCGAACTCGGTACCCTTCATCGCCGCGAGGTGGCGCAGCAAAGCGGACGCATAAGGGCTGTTTTCGCCGGCGGCGCCATCGAGCGCTGGACGACCCGGTTCTGCGGCAAAGCCGACCACCGTACCCAGGCTCGCGTCGGCCGCCGGCGCATTGCCGAGCGCCTTCGCGCCGCGCACCGGCTCCAACCCGCCGGCGCCTATGGGCGAGGCGGAAGCGGTCGGTGAGCGCCGGACCATGGCATCCGCGGGGAATGGATTGGTGCGGCAGGCGTCGAGCAGCATGATCGTCACCGGCACTGTCTTTTTCAATGCCTCCATGACGGCCGATATCGGCACAAGGCTGGTGCCGGCATCCTTCAGCGACGGGACGTCGGCATCGACCGGAACCAGATAGTTTTCGCCGCCGGCCTCGATGCCATGACCGGAGTAGTAGATGAAGGCGACATCGGCGCCGTCGGCATCTTCGGTGAACCGCTCCAGGTCGCGCTTCAGCTTGGTGGCGTCGCGGTCGGTGACGCTGCGGGCGTCGAAGCCAAGGTCGGTCAGCATCTTGGCCATGTCGCGGGCGTCGTTGGCGGGGTTGGGCAGGGCGGCGATGTGCAGGTAATTCGACTGGCCGATGATCAGCGCCACGCCCTTAAGGCTTATTGTCTCGGCAACTGCAAGCGCGGTCGCGGCAAGGCAAAGCAGTGCGGCGATGAAAGCCGTCAGCCATGCCCGCCGCAAAAGATTAAGCTTCGAGGTTTCGACAAAGGTCATTTGTCGTTCGCATCCGCCCTGATGATCCAAGCCCTCTATAACGCTGCCAATGGACCATGATCAAATTTGGCCATGATCAAATTAGGGCATGATCAAATTCGGGCGCGATTGCGCCGCGGCCGTGGCTCGCCTATCCCTGAAAAATGTCGCCGCTCACCGAAACCGTTCTTTTCGTCTTCAGCCTCGTCGCGCTCGGCTATCTCACCGGGCTCACCGGCTATCTAAAGCCGGCCAGCGGGGACGGCATCTCCGAATTCGCCATCAACGTGGCGATGCCGCTGCTGCTGTTTCGGACGATGGTGAATTCCGATTTCCATGGCGTGGCGCCATGGTCGCTGTGGGGCGCTTACTTCACCGCGGTTGCAATGACATGGGCTGCCGGCCATCTGGTGACGACGCGAATCTTCGGGCGGGACGCACGCACAGGTATCGTCGGTGGAGTGTCGTCGTCCTTCTCGAATGTGGTGTTGCTGGGCATTCCCTTCGTTCTCGGCGTATTCGGGTCCAGCGGATTCGAAGTGCTGTCGCTGCTCGTTTCCGTGCATCTGCCGACCATGATGATGGCGTCGATCATCATGTTCGAGATATTTGGCCGCGGTGGCAGCGAGCCCGTACACCCGCTGCGCATCATCCAGAGCTTTCTGAGAAGACTGTTCACCAATCCCCTGATCATCGGCATCCTGGCCGGGCTGGCATGGCGCCTAACCGGCGCGCCGCTGCCGAACCTTGCCACACGGCTGGTCGATGCGCTGGCTGACACTGCCGGGCCAGTGGCGCTGTTCGCCATGGGCCTCAGCCTGCGCCGCTTCGGTATCTCCGGCAATGTCCGGCCGGCTCTGGCGCTTTCGGTGCTGAAATTGTTCCTGATGCCGGCTCTGGTTCTCGGTCTGGTCTGGCTGCTTGGCCTGCCGCCATTGACGGCCAAAGTGGCGGTGGTGGTGGCGGCGCTACCATCCGGCATCAATTCCTATCTCATCGCCGTGCAGTTCAACACCGGCCAGGCGCTGGCGTCGAACCAGATGACAATCGCCACGGCGAGCGCGGTTGTTACAACCGCCTTCTGGCTGACGGTGGTGCTCCACGTTTTCGGATAGATAGCCAGATGGTGCGGCCAGCGATCGGCACGGCATATGTCCGGCCTGCTCTCGCCTCGGGCTGGTCCAACCCCTATATGCCATCTTGCGATTGCTTGCGGGCCTTGCCCTCGGTAAAGAGCAGTGGCTCCGGCGTGCCGGCTTCAGTCCATGGCGCACGCTCACCGAAGATTTCACAGACCGGCCGTCAGCGCGCCGAACGGAGGATAGACCATGCTTCAGAAAACCAGCCATTTCATGCGGCAGGCCAATCTCATCAATGGCGAATGGGTGCAGGCCGACAGCGGCCAGACGGTTGACGTCAACAACCCGGCCACCGGCCTCAAGATCGGCACCGTGCCGAAGTCGGGCAAAGCCGAAACCCGCCGCGCCATCGAAGCCGCCGCGGAAGCTTTCAAGACCTGGCGCAAGACGACCGCGCTCGAGCGCTCGAAGCTGCTGCGCAAGCTGCATGACGCAATGATGGACAATCAGGACGTGCTGGCCGAACTGCTGACCATCGAACAGGGCAAGTCGCTGTTCGAATCGAAGGGCGAGATCGGCTCTGCCGCGGCCTACATATTGTGGTTCGCCGAGGAAGGCCGCCGCACCTATGGCGACGTCGTGCCGTCGCCATGGGCGGACCGCCGCATCCTGGTGACCAAGGAACCGGTCGGGGTCATCGCCGCCATCACGCCGTGGAATTTCCCGTCCTCGATGCTGGCCCGCAAGCTCGGCCCGGCGCTCGCCGCCGGCTGCACCGCAGTGGTCAAGCCGGCCTCGCAGACACCATATTCAGGCCTCGCCTGGGGTGCGCTCGCAGAGGAGGTCGGCTTCCCCAAGGGCGTCGTCAACATCCTGACCGGTTCGGCAAGCGAGATCGGCGACGAGATCTGCGCCAATCCGCTGGTGTCGAAGATCACCTTCACCGGATCGACCGAAGTCGGCAAGCTTCTCATCCAGAAGTCGTCGGTCACCGTCAAGAAAGTGTCGATGGAGCTCGGTGGCAACGCGCCGTTCATTGTCTTCGATGACGCCGACCTCGAGCGTGCGGTCGCTGGTGCGATCACCGCCAAGTATCGCAATTCCGGCCAGACCTGCGTCTGCACCAACCGCTTCCTTGTCCAGGCTGGTGTCTATGACAAGTTCGTCGAGAAGCTCGCTGCCGCCAGCAACGGGCTGAAGGTCGGCTCCGGCCTCGAGGACGGCGTGCAGCAGGGGCCGCTGATCGACGAGAAGGCGGTCGAGAAGGTCGAAGAACTGATCGCCGACGCCACATCCAAGGGCGGCAAGATCGTTGCCGGCGGCAAGCGCCATGCGCTCGGCGGTTCGTTCTTCCAGCCGACGGTCATTGCCAATGCGACGCCCAAGATGCGCTTCATGAAGGAAGAGATCTTTGGCCCGGTCGCACCGGTGTTCAAGTTCGAGACCGAAGAGGAGGCGATAGCACTCGCCAACGACACCGAATTCGGCCTCGCCTGCTATTTCTACACCGGCGATCTCGGCCGCGCCTTCCGCGTCATGGAAGGGCTGAAATACGGCATGGTCGGCGTCAATGAAGGCCTCATCACCACGCCGGAGGCGCCGTTCGGCGGCGTCAAGGAATCGGGTCTCGGCAAAGAAGGCGGACATCAGGGCATCGAGGATTATCTCGACACCAAATATGTCTGCATCGGCGGCCTCGGCCTCTGATAGGATATTCCCTGAGATGGGGAGGCCGATGGCCTGCCTGTCTCTCATGGGAAAACCAGCCGAAGTCTTCTGGATCAACTGGCATTTACGGGCATGGCGATGAAGGACGGCGAGGTTTTCGGCACGACGCAGGCAGGCGAGCCGGTGCGTCGCTTCACGATCAGGGGCGGCGGTATCACCGCCAACATCATCGGTCTGGGCGCGATCATCCAGGATCTGCGCCTGACCGGGCACGATGCGCCGCTGGTGCTTGGCTACGACAATCTGGCGGCCTACGAGACGGATACGGGCTTCTTTGGAGCGGTTGTCGGCCGCTATGCCAACCGCATCCGCGACGGCCGCTTTACCATCGCCGGCAGCCGCTACCAGACCGAGCAAAACTTCCTCGACAAGCATACGCTGCATGGCGGCTCGCAAGGCTATTCTCACAGGCCGTGGACGGTTTCGTTGCATGGCAGGGATTTCGTCACGCTGACGTTGCACGATCCCGACGGCGCGATGGGCTTTCCCGGCGCGCTCGATGTCACTTGCACCTACCGGTTGAAGATCCCCGGCACGCTCAGCGTCGAGCTGACCGCCACCTGCGAGGAGCCGACGCTGTGCAATCTGACCCAGCATTCCTATTTCAACCTGGATGATGGCGGCGCCGGCGACATTCTCGACCACAGGATGATGCTGAATGCCGGCGCCTACCTGCCGGTCGATGGCGACATGATCCCGACCGGCGTGGTCAAGCCGGTTGACGGTACGCCGTTCGATTTCCGCCAGGCGCGGCCGCTGCGCATGGAGACCGAGGGCGAACAGCTGCCCTACGACCAGAATTTCTGCCTCGCTTCGGCACGCGGGCCGCTCAAGCAGGCGGCATGGGCGCAAGGCGCCAGTTCCGGTGTCGAGATGGAGGTCTGGACCACTGAGCCGGGCGTCCAGCTCTATACCGGCCAGTACGTGACGCCGCGCACCGGGTTGGAAGGCCGCGACTACAAGGCTTTTTGCGGCTTCTGCCTGGAGCCGCAGATTTGGCCGGACGCGCCGAACCGGCCTTATTTCCCGCAGGCGACGCTGTGGCCGGGCGCGATCTACCACCACGTGACGGAATACAGATTCCGTCTGCCCTGAGGCCTGCCAATGTTCAGGTGAAGCCCGCCTGACCTGAATCGCAACAGACTTTAGCCGGCGAAGGCCGCGCGCAGCGTCTCGAACGGCGCCAGCGCGCCGCGCACCTGCACCACGGCGGCGGCGACGCGATGCGCACGGCGTGCTGCTTCAAGCGGGTCGTGGCCGGCAAGTCGAGCCGCAAGATAGCCGCCGTTGAAGGAATCGCCGGCGCCCGTCGTATCGGCGGGAGCGGCGACATGGATTGCCGGGACTTCGCGCAGCGTTCCTGCTTGGGCAATCAGTGCCGGTGCTTCGCCGTTCTTGACGACGACCTCGCCGACGAGTTGCCCGAGCCGCTTCGCTGTGGCTTGCGGTGTTGGATCGCCGAACAGCATCTGCTCGTCGGGGAAGGTCGGCAATGCGATGTCGGTGACGGCAAGGGCTTCGACGATCGCTGCCTGCGCATCCTCGCGCTCACGCCAGAGCCGCGGCCGATAGTTGGGGTCGAAGGCGATAAGTGAACCAGCCGAACGCGCCTTGGCGACGGCGGCCAGCAACTCAGCGCGCGCGGCTTCGTCCAGAATTGCCAAAGTGATTCCGGAAAAATAGACAAGTGCCTGATTTTCCAGGTTTTTCGATAATGCGGCCGGGTCCGAGACAAGCTGCCGCGCGGCGGCGTCGCCACGCCAATAGGTGAAGGAACGTTCGGCTCCCGTCAGCGTGATGGCATAGAGGCCGGGCCGCGCGCCCGCTATGAGCGGGCTGGAGCCGATGCCGATGCCGTTTTCAGCGAAGAAATCGATCTGGCCTTGCGAGAATGGATCGTCGCCGAAGGCCGAGACATAGGTTGCCGGCCGCTCAGCGCTCAGTGCATGCAGCGCCCACAGCGTGTTGAACGTGTCGCCGGCAAAGCCTATGCGCCAGTTCGGTCCCGTCTGGCCCGACAGTTCGAGCATGCATTCGCCGATCGAGGCGACGCCGTTTCCCGCCATCTGCAATCCTCCAGTGATCTCGGTGCTGTAGCTTTTTGCCACCGGCAGCGCCATGCTTGGCAAGCAGGGTTTTTTCCGCCACAGCGTTTTCCCACAGGCTGGCGGGATGCGATCCGTTCGGCAGAGCGTTGTCTGCAGAAGAGGAACCGGTTTGGCATCGATATGGCGTTATCTTCTGGCAGGTCTTGGTCTGGCTGCCTTGCTGGTCGGCATTCTCGCGGTCGTTTACCTGACGGCGCCGCGGTCGGCGCGGCCCGCCGGCCCGGATGTCTCTCGGACGAAGAACACCGCCAACGGGCTGTTCGTGGCAAGCTTCGCGCCGGAGCGAGGCGTTGTGCGGCTAGGCCAACTGCAATCCTGGCTGCTGACGCTGAAGACAAAGGCTGGAGCTCCGGTGGAAGGGGCGGCGATCGCGATCTCCGGCGGCATGCCGCTGCACAGTCACGGCCTGCCGACCAGCCCGCAAGCGACCGACTATCTCGGCGACGGGCGTTACCGGATCGAAGGGGTGAAATTCACCATGAGCGGCTGGTGGCAGCTGCATTTCGCCATCTCGGCCACCGCAGGCTCCGATACGGTGCTCTTCAACGTGGTGCTGTGAGCAGGACATGAGGCGGCGTTCGCGTTTTCTGGCGCTAATGGTGGCCGTTGTCCTTACCGGCTGCACGAAGCCGGATTTTTCCGACGCCGAGAAGACGACCATCGCCTCGCTGGCGCTGTCGTCGCTGCCGGCGCTCAAGCCCGACACCACCGATCGTTTTGCCGACGTGCCGGCGGCTGCCGCACTCGGCTCGACGCTGTTCTTCGACCAGGGCATGAGCGGTGACGGGTCGATATCCTGTTCGACATGCCACAAGATCGACCGCCAGTTCCAGGACGACCTGCCGCAAGCCGTCGGCGTCGGCCGTACCAGCCGGCGGACCATGCCGCTGGCCGGCGTCGCGCGCGATCCCTGGTTCTTCTGGGACGGCCGCCGCGACAGCCTGTGGGCGCAAGCGCTGACGCCGCTCGAAAACCCGCTGGAGCAGGCGGGAAACCGCACCGCCTACGCGCATTACATCAAGGCGCGCTTCGGCGAGCGCTATGAGCGCATCTTCGGGCCGCTGCCCGATCTTTCGGGCATGCCGTCGAATGCCAGCCCGCTTGGAAACGATGCCGAGAAGGCGGCCTGGAATGCGATGAGCGGCGCGCAGCGCAGCGCAATCGACGGCGTCTTTGCCAATATCGGCAAGGCGATCGCCGCCTTCGAACGCTCGATCGAGCCGGCGCCGACGCGTTTCGACCGCTTTGCGCTGGACCTCGCCACCGGTGCCGAGCCGAAGGGCGATGCTGTCTTTTCCAAACAAGAAATCCTTGGACTTAAACTGTTCATCGGCAAGGCCAATTGCGTGACCTGTCATAACGGCCCGCGCTTCACCGACAACAGCTTCCACAACACCGGCGTGCCATCCGTTGCGGGCCTGCCGCCGGATCGCGGCCGTATCGATGCCGTGCGCCAAGTCGAGGCGGACCCGTTCAACTGCTTCGGCGCCTATCGCGATGGCGACGCCAGCGCCTGCGGCGAGTTGCGCTTCATGGTCAAGGATGCGCCCGAACTCGTTCGCGCCTACAAGACGCCATCGCTGCGCGGTGCGGCAACGCGGTCGCCCTACATGCATGCCGGGCAGTTTTCGTCGCTCGACGAGGTCGTGGCGCACTACGCCAAGGCTGCACCCAGCGTGGAGGGTACGTCCGAAGTTCATCCGCTGGGGCTGTCGGATCGTGAACGTGCGGCGCTGGTGGCTTTCCTGAAGACGCTTTCGGAGTGAGTTAGAGCCCGATCCATCCCGATGTATCGGGATGGGGCTCTACGTTTGACCATGATCTTGTCCGAAAACCGGCTTCCACTTTTCGGGATCATGGTCATCGATCCTTGACTGTCTCCATCGCCACGAAGGTCGAGGTCTGGGCGACGTGGGGCAGGGCCGAGATGCGTTCGCCGAGGACGCGGCGGTAGGCGGCGATGTCCCTGGTGCGGACTTTCAGCAGATAGTCGAAGCTCGACGCCATCATGTGGCACTGCTCGATTTCCGGCACGGCCTGCACGGATCGGTTGAAGGCATCGAGCGCGGCGGACCTGGTGTCGGACAATTTCACCTGGACGAATGCAACATGGCCTTCGCCCATGCGCTCGCGGTCGATGATCGCCTGGTAGCCCCTGATGTAGCCGTCCTTCTCCAGCCGCTTCACCCGCGCCTGCACCGGCGTTTTCGACAGGCCGACGTTTGCCGCCAGTTCTGACATCGAAAGCCGGCCATCGCTTGCCAGCGCCGCCAGGATATTCCTGTCGATGCGGTCCAATCGGTCTTCTGTCATCGAAAATGCAGTCCATATGTCGGTTTTGAGCTGCTACGATAGATCGAATGACCTGCAATGTCGATTTCTTCGGACCGATTGAAAATTCGCATCTGTGCTAGCTTCCACCATTCGGTCCGGTGACCGCCGGCCCGATCCCTTTGCTCGATCCATGGGACCGCCATGCCAGCGCTCGATGCCATCCGCCAGCAGATCCGCGCCAACTACCTGCCCGATGAAGACGAGGCCGTGAAGCGGCTTGCCGACGCGACGGCGCTCTCCGGGAAAGACCGCAAGGCGATCTCGGCCCGCGCCGCCGATCTGGTGCGGGCGGTGCGCGGTTCGTCCGATCCCCGGCTGATGGAAGTCTTCCTCTCGGCCTATGGTCTCTCCACCAAGGAAGGCGTCGCGCTGATGTGCCTGGCCGAGGCACTGTTGCGCGTGCCCGATACCGAAACGATGGACGACCTCATCGCCGACAAGATCGCGCCGCACGACTGGTCGGCGCATTCGGGCGGTTCGAGCTCCATCTTCGTCAACGCCTCGACTTGGGCGCTGATGCTGACCGGCCGCGTCCTCGATGAGGGCGAGGGCGGCATCGAAGGCACGCTGCGCTCGATGGTGCGGCGGTTGGGCGAGCCGGTCATCCGCAAGGCGGTGGCCGCCGCCATGCGCGAGATGGGCGAGCAGTTCGTGCTCGGCCGCACCATCACGGAAGCCGTCAAGCGCGGCCGGCCGATGACGCAGAAGGGCTACCTCTATTCCTTCGACATGCTGGGCGAGGCGGCCCGCACCGAGGCCGACGCCTTGCGCTATCACAAGGCCTATGCCGACGCGATTTCGTCGCTCGATTCCGGCTCCAACGGTCCTGACATCAGGCAGAACCACGGCATTTCGGTCAAGCTTTCGGCGCTGCATCCTCGCTACGAGGTGGCGCAGAAGGAAGAGATGCTGCCTGTGATGGCCGAGCGGCTCTTGTCGCTGGCGCTTGCCGCGCGCCATTCGCGTATGGGCCTCAACATCGATGCCGAGGAGGCCGATCGCCTCGATCTGTCGCTCGACGTCATCGAGCGGGTGCTGGCCGAGCCGGAGCTCGCCGGCTGGAACGGCTTCGGCGTGGTGGTGCAAGCGTATGGGCCACGCGCGGCCTTCGCCATCGATTGGCTCTATGCGCTGGCCAGGAAATACGACCGCAACATCATGGTGCGGCTGGTCAAGGGTGCCTATTGGGACACCGAGATCAAGCGGGCGCAGACGCTCGGACTGTCAGGCTATCCCGTCTTCACCCGCAAGACCAACACCGACGTTTCCTACATGGCTTGCGCGAAAAAGCTGCTATCGATGACCGACCGCATCTATCCGCAATTCGCCACCCACAATGCCCACACCGTCGCCGCCATCTTGGCGATGGCGGATAATCGCGATTCCTTCGAGTTCCAGCGCCTGCACGGCATGGGCGAGGCGCTGCACGAGACGGTGCGCCGGTCCGAAGGCACGCGCTGCCGCATCTACGCGCCGGTCGGTGCGCATTCCGATCTGCTGGCCTATCTAGTCCGCCGGTTGCTGGAGAACGGCGCCAATTCCTCCTTCGTGCACCAGCTGACCGACGAGGACGTCGAGCCGGAGGACATTGCGCGCGATCCGCTCGAAACGGTCGAGAGCCAGGGTCCGGCCGCCAATCCGGCGATTGCCCGGCCTTCCGAGATTTTTGGGGCCGGGCGTCGCAATTCGAAAGGATTCGACATCACCGACACGGTGACGCTGGCGGCGATCGACAAGGCCAGGGCGGCCTTCGCTGGGCCGGATCGTTGGCATGCCAAGCCGATCACCCGTGCCGCCGGCTACGGCAAGCAGCGTCCCATAGTCAACCCAGCAAAGCCTTCCGAAGTGGTCGGTACGGTCAGCGAAGCCGCCGCCAAGCAAGTCGCGACCGCCGTGCGCTTTGCGGTGGAAGCGCAGCCGGCATGGGCAAAACGTTCCGTCGCCGAGCGCGCTGCCATCCTCAACCGTGCCGCCGATCTCTATGAAGCCAATGCCGTCGAGTTCTTTGCACTCGCCACCCGCGAGGCCGGCAAATCGCTGGCCGACGGCGTCGCCGAAGTGCGCGAGGCGGTCGACTTCCTGCGCTACTACGCCACTGAGGCGGCCAATGCGGAGGCGGGCACGCAAGCGCGCGGCGCCATCGTGTGCATTTCGCCGTGGAATTTCCCGCTCGCCATCTTCACCGGCCAGATCGCGGCCGCACTTGTCACCGGCAATTCGGTCATCGCCAAGCCGGCCGAGCAGACGCCGCTGATCGCCTTCCGGGCTGTCGAGCTGCTGCGCGAGGCCGGTGTGCCGGAAGACGTCATCCAGTTGCTCCCTGGCGACGGCCCGTCGGTCGGCGGGCCGCTTACATCAGATCCGCGCATCGCCGGCGTCTGCTTTACCGGCTCGACCGAGGTCGCCAAGCTGATCGAGAAGCAACTGGCCAAGACGGCCGCGCCCAACGCCATGCTGATCGCCGAGACGGGCGGCCTCAACGCCATGATCGTTGATTCCACCGCGCTGCCCGAACAGGCGGTGCGCGACATCCTCGCCTCGGCATTCCAGAGTGCCGGCCAGCGTTGCTCGGCACTGCGCGTGCTCTATGTGCAGAAGGACGTGGAGAAGAAAATGCTGGAGATGCTGAAGGGCGCCATGGAGGCGCTCAGCATCGGCGATCCCTGGCGGATTTCGACCGATGTCGGCCCTGTCATCGACGACGAGGCGCAAAGCTCTATCCGCGAGTACTGCACGAAAATGGGCTTGCAGGGCCGGCTGATCGCCAAGCTCGAAGCACCCAAGGAGGGGCGCTTCGTCCCGCCGCACGTCTTCCGGGTCAAGGGCATCGAGGACATGGAGCGCGAGGTGTTCGGGCCGGTGCTGCATGTCGCTACGTTCGACGCCGACGAAATCGACGCGGTCATCGCCGCCATCAACCGCAAGGGCTATGGCCTGACCTTCGGCCTGCACACCCGCATCGAGGGTCGCGTCCAGCATTTCGTCGACGGCATTCATGCCGGCAACATCTACGTCAACCGCAACCAGATCGGCGCCGTGGTCGGCTCGCAGCCGTTTGGTGGCGAGGGGCTTTCAGGCACCGGGCCGAAGGCCGGCGGCCCGCACTACCTCCGCCGGTTCCGCAAAGGGCCGGAGGCTGGCACCCATTTGCAGGATGGCCATAAGGTCACGGCGACCGAGCTTGCCGACAATCTGCCCGATCCCACACTTGGCGGCTGGTCGACGCGTCCGGACCGGATCGCCATTCTGAGGAAGCATCTGCGCGGCAAGGGTGCTGCGGCCATAGGTGCGGCCGCCGGCATCGATTTCGGCCAGGTCGACCTGGCCGGACCAACCGGCGAGGCCAACACGCTGTCGCTGTCGCCACGCGGACGGGTGCTGTGCCTTGGTCCCGATGGCGATACGCTGCTTGCGCAGACGATCCAGGCGCTCGCCGCCGGCAATGCGGTGCTGGCCGTGGCGCCCGGCGCACCGGCTGCCCTTTCCCCATTGACCGGCAAGGGCTTGCCGCTGGCCGCCATCGATGGTCGGCCGGATCCGGTCGAAGCACGCTCACTGCGCGTCGATGTCGTCGCCTTTTCGGGCACGCCGGAGGCTGCACGCATCGTGCGCAAGGTCATCGCCGACCGCTCCGGCCCGATCGTGCCGCTGGTCAGCGAGGTACTGAACCCGGCGGCCTATGCACATGAACGGGCTGTCTGCGTCGACACCACCGCCGCCGGCGGCAATGCGAGCCTGCTGGCCGGAGCTTGATCCCGGCCAGTATTTAAGCGCCTTCGACGACCGAAAAGCCCTCGAACTGGGGGTGGCCGAGATAGTGGACCTTCGTCGTGCCGACATTTCGATGGGCGGCGCGGAAATTCTCGGACTTGGTCCAGGCGATGAAATCGTCGTGGCTGGCCCACAGCGTGTGCGACGCGAAAAGCGTGTAGCCTTCGGTCTCGTTGACCGGGCCACGCAGCAGATGGAACTCCCTAAACCCCTTCATCTCCGCAAGGGTGGAATCGCGGTTCTTCCAGACGGCTTCGAAGTCGTTCTCCGAGCCGGTCTGCACCTTGAAGCGGTTCATGGCGATGTACATGGCGGTTCCTTTCGTGCGGATGTTGATGATTGGCGGCTGCAGCGTTTGTTCTGCGCACATTCAAAATGGGCCGATTTCGGTCTCGAACTCCAAATTTGCGCTTGCGGCCTGTGGTGGAATCGGAGGGAAGGGGGCTGCCTTGCGGACAATGCCAAGCGCCGCCTGATCGAAAGCCGCCGACCCTGAGGTCTCCAGGATGCGCAACTCGTTTATGTTGCCCTTCCTGCCTATGACGAATGTGACAACCGCATTGTTGCGTGCCGCCAGCTGTAGGGAAGGCGGGAGGGTGCGATTGACGCTGCCGAGTTTTCTAAAAACATCGCCGCGGTAGTTGTCTTCCGCGGCCGTGCCTGCCTCTTTTTGCCTTTTGCCCTTGCTGGCTGCTTGCGCCGACCGGTCCTCGCCATTCGCCGTGCCGCGCTTCTCATCCGCCGTCTTTGAAGGGGCAGCTGCCGACGTTGGCCTGGCGCTGGGGATCGGTGGCTGCTCTGGAACGGCGACAGGCACTTCGGCGCTCTCGGCCTGCACGGTCGGCTGCGCCGGCGTTTCGGCCTTGGGAGCAACGCTCTGGTCATCGGGGCGAGGGGCGCCGGCCACCAATATGTCGGGCGTCACCGTCTGCTGTTTGACAGGTTCCGGCAAAGGCTTGAGCGGCTTTGCTGCGTCCTTCGCGGGTTGCGAAGGCTCCGTTGGCGGCGACGGCTTGGGCGGCGTTGCCGGCTGTGGTTTGGCCGGTTGCGGGCTGGGCACCAGTGCAACGTCTATTGCCGTCGGGTCCTTGTCCAGCGCGCTGCCGACCACGTTGGTGCCCGACTGTTCACTGCCTTCCGGCTGCTCGGCATCTTGGAAACTGGAAATCCCCGTAGGGGAGATCAGAAAGGCCGCTGCCACCGCGGCATGGAGCAGGCAGGAGACGACGATCGCCGCCGTCCACTTGCGGTTCCAGGCCGATGGCCGCGGTAGCGCGAGCGGCTCGGTTGGCTCTATCGCCAGCTCGGCGCTGGCTTCGGGGAGGGGACTGATATCCTGCATGTCTCGCCGCGAGACCTGCAGCGACAAGAGCAGAATTGTCAAATCAAGATCGTTCACTCGCAGCGGCAGTCGGCAGTGGCCGGCAACTGGCCACGCCGCATTGTTTTGCAGGAATGCGGGATGCAGTCCCACCTCAGACGCCGAAAGCGATACCGGTCTTGGTGTCCGTCTTCAGCTTGCGCATGCAGGCGTTCGGTTCGACGCCGGTACCGGTGCATTCGGTCGCGCTGTTGATCAGCACGCGGCTGACTTTCGAGCACTCGGTGCCGGCCAGATCGAAACGCGTCACCTTGGTCTTGCCCGCCGGCAATTCCTTGAAATCGAGCACGGTCAGCCGGTCGACGACGCCTGCCTCGTTGAACAAGGCGATCTCAAACGCCGCCTTGGACAGGTCGGCGCCGAGATTGTTGTTGACCACGAACGTCAGGCGGCAACCCTTGTCGGAAGGTTGCGCACCATTGAGTTCTAGGGTGAGTGCGGGGACCGGCGCGGACTCTTGTGCCCACGCCGGAACCATCGCAAGCGACATCGCCAGCATCGAGGTCAGCAGACGAAGGGATGTCATCAAGCTCGTCATGGTAATCAGCCTCCAAATCGCATCGTCGCCGCCAGCTTCAGGGTGACGCCGGGCTCGTAGGCCGCGAAGACCGGCTGCGGCGGCTGGCCGGCCGTGGTCAGGTTGAGCGGGTTGGCGTATTTGACATCGAACAGATTGTCGGCGCGGAAATCAATCTTCAAATTGTCCGTCGCCTGGTAGCTGGCAAAAGCATTGACCAGCGTGTAGTCCTCGGCGATCGGGTTGCCCTTGGGCTTGCCATTGTATTGCACTTCGCCGCCCACGGTTAGCTTGTCCTCGAGGAAGCGCAAGCCGAGCTGCGCGGTGACCTGGGATGAGGGGATGGTCAGCAGATCGGCCCGAACGTCCCTGTAGGAAATGGTATGACCATTGGTGATTGAGGCCGAAAGCCCGGCATAGCCCCATCCGGCATCATAGACGCCCTCAAGTTCGAAGCCGTCGATCTTGGCCTTGGCAAAATTCTGGTACTGGAAGCATATCGGGATACCGGGTCCGCTCGGGCAGCCGGCTGTCGGGTCAAACCGCGACAGGGTAACGCCATCGATGTAGTCTTCGACATCGTTGTTGAAATAGGCTGCCTTGATGCGCAGCGCATCGCCGGCTTCGAGGATGTCATTCTGCTTGTAGTTGAGGCCGAATTCGACGGTCTTTCCGGTTTCCGGCCGCAGATTGGGATTGGGCAGGAACGGGAAGGTGACACCCGCCGGATGGCGACCGCTGATCAGTGTTTCCGACAGGGAGGGTGACCGGTATCCTTCCGCATAGGTGCCGTAGAATTGCAGGCCGGCAAGGCTGGCGCTGTCGAAAGGCGAGACGCCGACGGTGATGCGCGGCGACAACCGGTCCCCCGACGTTTCGTGTGTGTCATCCTTGAGGCTGTAATTGTCGTAACGCAGCCCGGCGATGACTTCGAGCCACTCCCAGGTGAGCTTGTCCTGGACATAGGCGCCGGAGACTTTCCGCTTACCGGAAGGCGTATAGAAGCTGTCGCCACCGGCCGTGCCGCCGGTCTCGACGTTATCGCCGGCCCAGTCGCCGCCATAGGTCAGTTCGTGCGCGATTCCCGCGGTCTCGAATCTGGACGTGTTCCAAATGTCGATGCTGGTCGTGCCGATGTCGAATGTCGATGTCGAGCCAGCCGGCAAAACAACTGGAAGGCCGGTGCTCGGATCAAACCGGTTGAGAGGCACGAGGCTGGTCAGATCGAGATTGGTCTTGTTGTAGGAGGTGTTGATATGGAGATCGAGCCAGCTCTTGTCCTCATCCGTAATGTTGTAGCGGGCGGTGAAGGTGTTCGACTTCAGGTCGACGTCATTGACCGGCACGCCGCCGCTGATCTCGTTCCAGCCGTCGCTTGAGTCGACCCAACCGAGCTTCAGTTCGCTGTTGTCGGTCGGGCGGATGGTGGTCTTGAGCAGACCGCTCAGCACATCGAAGCCGGTGCCCTTGACCGTGTCGCCACCGCCATCCTTGTAGTCGTCATAGTTGCGGTAGACGATGTTGCCGAGCACATCCCAGTTCTCGTTGAGGCGGTAGGCACCGGATGCGCTTGTTGTCCAGCCCTTGCCGTTGCTCTCATAGCGTCCCGTGACGGAGCCGGCCCATGTTTCTTCCGGCTTGAGGAAATCCTCGGCGTCCTTGGTATCGAAGAAGACAACGCCGCCGATGGCGCCCGAGCCGTAGGTGTTGGCGACAGGACCGCGGATCACGTCGACGGATTTGACGAGTTCGGGGTCGATGTAGAAGGTCGACTGTGTGCCGTGGTCGGAACGCTGGAAGTTCTGACGGGCGCCGTCGACGATCACCGCGACGCGGCCGAAATCCTGCAAGCCGCGGATGTTGATACTGGTGCTGACGCGTCTGGCGTCGGCCTGCGCGGCGACGCCGGGCACGCCGAGCAGCATCTCATTCGGCGTCGTCGCCATGCGGCGGTCGAGCTGTTCCTGGCCGACATGGCTGGTCGATGCCAGCGATTCGATCGCCGTCTCGCCGGTGCGGCTGATGACGAGGATCTTGTCGAGCAGCGTTGCGCCCGCTTGTGCCGCCTTTTCTTCGTCGGCCTTCTTCGTTTGATCTGTCTGCTGGTCCGCCGGCTGCGCCGCCTGCTGAGCGTTGGCCAGCTGCGCCGACAAGGCGATCGCCGCCACGCTTGCCAGCAAAGCCGCTGCGCCGTTCGCCGCCGACCGGCCGCGCCATTCCCAAGTCACAATCCCCATGCCCCAACTCCAAAGTCCAGGTTTCATGCTGGCTGGCCCGGGGCTGGCTGGCATTTTTGATCATGTCCGGGGTCTTAAATGTTGACGCATTTAATCCGGTATTGCACTGACTAGTAAACATGATTATTCAAGTCAAGAAATGAATCGGATTACGCAACGCCTAGCCAGACGCCCGGCACAGGAAAGGGATCCATCCAGATGAACACCCACAATCCCAACGATTTTCGCTATCGCGTCCGCCGCTCCGACGATGCCTCCGCCCGTTTCGACCGGGTTCCGCTGGCGGTGCGAACCCTGTCCAGCAACACCCTGTTCCAGGGCGAGCACGAGATCGGCATCGAGCATCATGGCGCGCTCTATCGGCTGAAGATCACCCGCCAGGGCAAGCTCATTCTCAACAAGTAAGGCAAGGCCACAGGGACCAAGACATGGACCAGCGCGTAAAACCCGCCCCGCATGAAATCCGGCGGGCACGGACAGACAATCCGAAGACGCGCGAGCGTGATCTCGCCGCCCAGCTCGGCATTTCGGAGGCCGAGCTGGTCGCAGCCCACTGCGGCGACGGCGTCGTCCGTGTCGAGCCACGCGTCAACGATCTTTTGACCGGTCTCGAAGCCGTCGGCGAGGTCATGGCGCTGACCCGCAATGAAAGCGCGGTGCACGAGAAGATCGGCGTCTATGACAAAGTCGTCACCGGCAACCACAATGCCATGGTGCTTGGCGAAAACATCGACCTGCGCATCTTCCCGAAGGTCTGGGCACACGGCTTTGCCGTCGAGAAGCGAGACGGCGACGAAATCCGCCGCAGCCTGCAGTTTTTCGATGCGGCGGGCGAGGCCGTGCACAAGGTGCATTTGCGTCCGGCCTCCAGCCTCTATGCCTATCAGAAACTGGTTGCCGCGCTCGAATCGTCCAATCAGGAGCCGACGGTCGACATTTCAGGACCACTCCCCGATGACGAGATCTATGGCGACGAAACGACCGCCAATCTCGACGATCTCCGCGACCGCTGGAGCCGGCTGACCGATGTGCACCAGTTCTTCGGCATGCTGAAGACGCTGAAGCTCAGCCGCCGGCAGGCGGTCCGCCTGGTCGGGCAAGACTATGCCTGGCAGCTCGACAATGATGCCGCCCGTGCCATGTTTCATCACGCTGCGGAGGGCGAGATGCCGATCATGTGCTTTGTCGGCAACCGCGGCTGTATCCAGATCCATTCCGGTCCGATCAAGTCGATCAAGCCGATGGGGCCATGGATCAACGTGCTGGACGAAACCTTCCACCTGCATTTGCGGACCGACCACATCCAGGAGGTCTGGGCGGTGCGCAAGCCGACCAAGGACGGTCATGTCACCTCGCTTGAGGTCTATGACGTCGACGGCAAGATGTTCATCCAGTTCTTCGGCAAGCGTCATGAAGGCGAAAGCGAGCGGGACGACTGGCGCTTCCTGGCGGAAAACCTGCCGCGCATCCCAAGCCCGACCGCAGCCTGAGGAAAATGCGATGCGTTTTTTCCCAAGATTGTCGACCGTGCGCGGATCTATTTTCGGGTCGGTGATCGGTCTCTCCACGGCTGTTATCGCATTGCAATCCGCCAGCGCCATGGAAGGCACGGCCGTGTTTGCCGATCCTTCGAAAATCGTGGCCGTTGGCGGCTCGATCACCGAGATCGTCTATGCGCTCGGCGAGGAAAAGCATCTGGTGGCTCGCGATTCCACCAGCCGGTACCCAAAGGCGGCGCTTGAGCTGCCCGATGTCGGCTACATGCGCGCGCTGTCGCCGGAGGGGGTGCTGTCGGTTAACCCGACCGGCATCCTGGCGCTGCATGGCAGCGGTCCCAAGCAAGCCGTCGATGTCTTGAAGAAGACGAGCGTCCCGTTCATCGAAGTGCCCGAACACTATAGCCACGAAGGCATCCTCGAAAAGGTCCGTATCGTCGGCAAGGCGCTCGGCGTCGACGCCAAGGCCGAGGTGCTCGCCGGGGAGCTCGATGCCAAGCTTACGGCAGCCGAGAAGCAGACGGCGTCGATCAAGGAGCGCAAGCGCATCCTGTTCGTGCTGTCGATACAGGGCGGCAAGATCCTGGCGGCCGGCAGCGAGACCGCGGCCGACGGTATGGTCAAGCTGGCTGGCGGCGTCAACGCGGTCGAGGGCTTTTCCGGGTACAAGCAAATGTCCGACGAGGCGATCATAACCGCCAGACCGGACGTGATCCTGATGATGAGCAATGCCGGGCCTCCGGTGTCGGACGACGAACTGTTCGGCAATCCGTCGATCGCCTCGACGCCGGCCGGAACGGCGCGCAAGCTGATCCGCATCGACGGTGCCTATCTGCTCGGCTTCGGGCCACGCACGGCCGATGCCATCCACGACCTCGCTGTCTCGCTTTATGGCGGGCAGGTCACGGACTGAACGGGCGGATCATGGTCGATCAATCGATCGCCGGCCCGGTGATGGCAAGCGTATCCGAAGGCGACCGGTCGGGCCGCGCCCGCATCGTCATCCTTCTGCTGTGCCTGGGGCTCGCGGCTGCCATTTTTCTGTCGCTGACATCGGGGGCTTCGGACGCTTCGGCCGTCAACGTTATTGGCGACTGGCTGTTCGGCACAGTGCCTGACAACGCCGCGTTGAGCGCCCGCGATAGCCTGATCGTCTACGACATCCGCCTGCCGCGTATTATCCTCGGCATGCTGGTCGGCGCGGCGCTCGCGGTCTCCGGTGCGGTCATGCAGGGACTGTTCCGCAATCCGCTGGCCGACCCCGGCCTGATCGGCGTCTCGGCCGGCTCCAGCCTCGGCGCGGTTGCCGTCATCGTGCTCGGCGCCACAATATTGGCTCCGGTGACCGCCTTGCTCGGCACGCTTGCACTGCCGCTGGCGGCCTTCTGTGGCGGGCTCGCCACCACGCTGGTGCTTTATCAGGTCGCGACACGACGGGGGCAAACCTCGGTTGCCACAATGCTGCTCGCCGGCATCGCACTGGCTGCGCTCGCCATGGCGCTGACCGGCATCCTCATCTTCATGGCCGACGACCGCCAGTTGCGCGACCTGACCTTCTGGCAGCTCGGATCGCTCGGCGGGGCGACCTGGGCGAAGATCGCGTCGGTGGGGCCGATCATCGTGCTGGCGCTGGCGGCGATGCCGTTCCTGGCACGTGGACTCAACGCGCTGGCGCTTGGCGAGGCGACCGCCGGTCATCTCGGCATTCCGGTGCAGCGGCTGAAATACACGGCCATCATCGGCGTCTCCGCCGCGGTCGGCGCATCCGTCGCCGTCAGCGGCGGCATCGGCTTCGTCGGCATCGTGGTGCCGCATCTGCTGCGCCTGCTGATCGGTCCGGACAATCGCTATCTGCTGCCGGCGTCGGCGCTGCTCGGCGCCTCGCTGCTGCTGCTGGCCGATGCGGTCGCGCGTACCATCGTGGCGCCGGCCGAATTGCCGATCGGCATCGTCACCGCGATAGCAGGCGCGCCGTTCTTCCTTTGGATCCTGCTGCGCAAGCGCGGCATAGTCGACCTGTGAGGCTTGGATGATCGAGGCAAGGGACGTTTCGGTTGATATCGCCGGCAAGCCTATCGTCGCCGGTGTCGATTTCCACGCGCGGCCCGGCGAGATCGCTGCCATCGTCGGCCCCAATGGTTCGGGCAAGACGACCTTCCTCAAGGCAATTTCCGGCGAACTCGCCTACACCGGGCGTGTCGCGCTCAACGGCCACGATCTCTCGGCGATGAAGCCGGTCGAGACCGCGGTTCATCGGGCGGTGCTGCCGCAGGCGACGACGCTGTCGTTCCCGTTCACGGTGCGAGAGGTGGTCAAGCTTGGACTTGTCGGCGGCCGTTCGGGCGTCTTGCCGGGCGAGGATGCGCGGCTGCCGGAACGGGCGCTGGCACGTGTCGATCTCGACGGCTTTGCCGGACGTTTCTACCAGGAGCTTTCCGGCGGCGAGCAACAGCGCGTCCAACTCGCGCGCGTGCTGTGCCAGGTCTGGGCGCCGGTGCTCGAGGGCAAGCCGCGCTACCTTTTCCTCGACGAGCCGGTTTCCAGCCTCGACATCAAGCACCAGCTGATCATCATGAACATTGCCCGCGACTTCGCCAGAAGGGGCGGCGGCGTGGTCGCCATCCTGCACGACCTCAATCTGACGGCCATGTATGCCGACCGGATCTTCGTCATGCATCGCGGCCGGCTCGCCGCCACCGGGTCGCCGCGGGATGTGCTGAGCGATGACCTGATCGAAAAAGTGTTCGACTGCCGGCTAAAAGTCGGCGTCCTGCCGGCGGGGAACATGCCGTTCGTGCTGCCGCAATCTTCGGTCGGTTGATATTCAGGTGAGGCCGGCATTGCGCGCCAATTGTGGGCGCGCCAATTGTGGAAGTCGCCGCCGCCCCTCATTGCCCTGCCGGGCATTTCTCCCCGTAGAATGGGGAGAAAGACGCTCAGGCAGCCGGGGCGCGGCGCTCCATCAGCATGTCGATGCCGAGCAGGTTGCGCACATTCGGCCGCGCCGCCACCAGATCGGCGATCGTGTAGCGCTCCAGCACCGCGAAGAACGCGTTCAGCGCCTCGCGCAACGCCGAGTTCAGCGCACAGCTGTCGACAAGCGGGCATTCGGCGGCGTCGTTCTCGAAACACTCAGCCATGGCGAAGCTCTCTTCCGTCACGCGCACGACATCGAACAGGCTGATGGCTTCGGCGGCACGGCCAAGCTTGACGCCGCCATTCCTGCCTCGCACGGTCTGGACAAGGCCGTGCTCGACCAGGGGCTGCAGGATCTTGAACAGGAAAAGCTCCGACACCGAATACGCGGCCGCGATCTCCGGGATGCGGCTCAATCGGTCATCATTGGCCGCGCAATACATCAAGATGCGCATGGCATAATTGGTCTGGCGCGTAAGCCGCATTTTGTCCTCACAAGGTACTGGTGCGGTGCAACCACGCCAGATCTGGAAATTCTTGCTGATGCGGCTTTGACCCGAATTTCCGGATTCGCCACATTGGCTCGGGCGGAATATGGCCTATACCTTGGAATAATTCCAGACTAGCTTCGTGCGATAGATGAATTTTCTCCTCAACTTTGTGTGCGCAGCCGGAGAAGATGCCGGACGAAACCCGCTGTCGCGGGTATTTCGGCGCTCGGAACACTAAATAGGCTGAGATCGACGAGGAGCGGCTCACCCATGTCACAATCGGCTTCGCCCCTGGCGCCGGTCCGTTTCGATGCCGAAGCGGATGCCAAGCTTTCCGCGTTGCGGCGGACGAAATTCCTCGCGGCCGCCGCGCTGGCGCTTTGCGTGGCGGTGTTTGCGCTCGCCAAATCGTTCGAGCACATCCACCCGTGGCTCGGCTTCGTCGCTGCCTTTGCCGAGGCGGCGACCATCGGCGGGCTGGCCGACTGGTACGCGGTGGTGGCGCTGTTCAGGCGACCTCTGGGGCTGCCGATCCCGCACACCGCCATCATACCCGAGAACCAGAACCGCATCGCCGACAATCTCGGCCGCTTCATCGAGGTCAACTTCCTGGCGCCTGAACCGGTGCGCGAAAAGCTCGCCGAGGTGGATTTCTCGGCACTCGTCGCCGACTGGCTGGCCGATGCGGAGCGCGCCGTCGACCTGTCGCGCTTCGTCGTGCGGCTGGTGCCGCAGACGCTCGCCGCCGTCGAGCAATCCGGCCTGCGTGGCTTCGTCACCAGCCGCATGCTCGAACAGATCGAAAAGGTGCCGCTGGCGCCGCTCGCGGCCGAGCTGCTCTCCGCGCTCACCGACGACCGCCGCCACCAGAAACTGTTCGACGAGTTCACCAAGGTGATCGGCAGGTTCCTCAATGACGAACAGGCGCTGGCGACAATGCGCGAGAAGATCCGCGAGGAACTGCCGTCGCTGTTCAACCTGTTCCGCGCCGACGCCTATCTCCTGAAGAAGATCGTCGCCTCGGCCGGTTCGCTGCTCGACGAGGTGAGGGCCGATCCCGATCACCCGATGCGCGCCGAATTCGACCATTTCGCTCAAGGCTTCATCGAAAAGCTGAGGACATCGAAGCAATATGCCAAACGTGCCGAGAAGCTGAAGCGCGATTTCCTGGCCCGGCCGGAAGTCAGGGGACTGGCCGGCGACATGTGGGCAAGCCTCAGCCAGTTCATCGAGCAGGACGCCAAGGCGCCGAATTCGGTCATCCGCGCGCATCTTGCCAACATGTTCGTCGAGGTCGGGCGGCATCTTGCCGGCGATGCGCAGATCCGGGCCGACATGAACCAGGGGTTCGTGGTGGCGCTGGCGTCGTTCGTGGAGAGTCAGAAGAACGGCGTGTCGACATTCATCGCCGACCAGGTCAAGCGCTGGGACCTTGCCCAGCTGACGCGGCTGATCGAGATGAACATCGGCAAGGACCTGCAATACATCCGCTTCAACGGCATGATCATCGGCGGCCTCGCCGGTGTCGTGCTCTATGTGGCCGAGCGGCTGTTCCTCGTGAATTGATGCGCGGCCCGACTGGCGCTCATTCCTCCGCGTTCATGGACTCGCGGCATGCGAGTGCTATTCTCCCGCCGAGGGTGCCCGCATCATGCGGCAAAGGGGAGCAAACGAGCATGGCAAAACAACCGGAATCCGATTCCTTCATGGACATGTTCGGCAGGTTCGGCCGCGACCTGAAGGTGCCCAATGTCGATGTCGAGGCGATCCTCGCCCATCATCGCAAGAACATCGAAGCGCTGGAGAAATCGGCACGAGCCGGTGCCGCCGGCGCCACCTCGCTGTTGTCCCGGCAGCGCGAGATGCTGCAGGATACGCTGCGCGAGGTCACCGATATCGCGCAAAGCTACAGGGCGCCGGGCAATCCGCAGGAACTGATGGCCAAACAGACGGAGTTTGCCAGAAAGTCTTTCGAAGTCGCATTGAAGAATGCGGGCGAAGTGGCTGAACTGGTCAAGAAATCCGGCGCCGAATCGGTCGACATCCTGCGCACCCGCATCAAGGAGGCGATGGAGGAAATCCGCGCCGGCTACGAGAAGAAGTAGCGGATGTGGCCGGGGCCGGCTCATTGCTGCCGGCAGCGCCCTGAAGCCCGGAAAGCCCGATTTGACCTGCGACTGCGCCGGCGGCGTGGCACGATTGCGGCCGAAATCGACGGAACGGATTCGCGCAGAGCGAATTGACAGAGGCCGTCAGTTCGTGGTCCGGAGGCTCTGGAAGCGATCGGGAAACCAGGAATGAACGAAATACGGCCTAAAACGCCGCCTACCTACGAGCAGTTGAGGACGATGGCTGGGCTGGAACTCGGCGTGTCGGAGTGGACGACGGTCGACCAGAACCGCATCAACCAGTTCGCTGAATGCACCGGCGACCATCAATGGATTCATGTCGACCCTGAAAGGGCGCGGCGGCAAAGCCCGTTCCGCACGACGATCGCGCATGGCTATCTGACGCTGTCGATCATCGGCGCACTGGCGCTCGGCATGGGCATCGTGCCCGAGAATACGCAGGCCGCCTTCAATTATGGCTTCGACAAGGTACGCTTCCTGGCACCGGTCAAGGTCGGTGCCCGCATCAGACTGCGCATCACGCTGCTGTCCATGGAGGACAGGGGCCCCGGCCAGTATCTGATGAAGGCCGCCAACACGGTCGAGATCGAAGGCGAGGAAAAGCCTGCTTTGATGGCCGAAACGCTGGTCATGCTTTATGAACGCCGCAAGCGGGCAGGGGCGTGAGAGGCTGTTCACCTGGAGCGCAAAATCAGAGGTCTTGTGATACTTCCACCAGCCTCTGCCGCTTGAACTCGGCGCGGGCCGAGAGCAGTGCGAGGAACAGTGCAGCCAGCGCCAGCACCGTGGCCGTCTGAAATGTGACCTGCATTCCCCGTGCTGCGGCCTCGGAACTCAGAAGTCCAATGCCTTCCTGCCCTTTGGCCGATGCGACGGCGAATATGGCGCCCATCAACGAGGCGCCGGTGATCAGCCCGAGGTTGCGCGAAAGGTTGAGCAGGCCGGAAACGACGCCGCGCTGGCCGGCGCCGACACCGGTCATGACGGCTGCATTGTTGGATGTCTGGAACAGGGCATAGCCGATGCAGGTGACGGTGATCGCAACGACATAGCCGGCAATGCCGAATCTGATCACGGCGAGCGACAGCAGGAACGTGCCTGTCGCGAGGCTGAGCAGGCCTGCGACCATCATCCGGTGGGCGCCGAAGCGGTCGGCCAGGCGTCCGGCCACCAGCGCCGACAAGGTCGAGACGAGCGGCCCGGTCGACAGCGCGAGGCCGACCATTGCGGCATCGAGCCCAAGTCCTCGCGACAGGTAGAACGGGGCCACCACCAGGGTCGCCATCATCACCGTGGCGACAACGAGGCTCATGGCGAGACTGGCGCTCAGTTGGAGGTCGCGGAAGCTGGCAAGCTGGATCAAGGGGTTTTTCACTCTCGCCTGCGCGACGGCGAAGAGAAACACGCCGATGCCGGCAGCGATCAGCAGGCCGATGTTGAGTGCGCCGAAATTGCCTCTGCCCAGCGTCATGGCCAGTGCATAGGCGGCCAGCGTCAAGGCCAGCAAGGCGGTGCCCACGACATCGAACGTGCCTCGGTCGACCTGCTGCGCTGTCTTGCTGTGTGCCGGCAGGGCACGCCAGGCGAGAGCGAAGGTGAGCACACCCAGCGGGACATTGACGAGGAAGATCGCTCGCCAGCCGAAGCCGGCGATCAAAAGGCCGCCGAGCGAAGGGCCAAGTGTCGTGCCGATCGCGGACATGGCGCCGAGCAGGCCCATGGCGCTGCCAATTCTGTCTTTGGTCACGGTTTCGGCGACAAAGGCCAGCGTCAGCGCCATCATCAGCGCCGCGCCAAGTCCCTGCACGGCGCGTGCGGCAATCAGCAGCCAGAGTGTCGGCGCCAGGCCGCAGAGCACCGATGCCGATGTGACCAGCGCGATACCGCCAAGCAGCAACGGCCTGCGCCCGAACATGTCGGCCAGCCGTCCGGCGCTGACGATCAGTGTGGTGATGGCGAGCAGATAGGCCAGAACCACCCATTGCACGGACTGGAACGTCGCGTCGAAATCCCGCATCAGCGACGGTAGCCCGACGCTGGCAATGCTGGTTCCCAACGACGACAGCAGCGTGGCGAGCGACAGGCTTGCCAGCGCCCAGCGGGCGGATTGCATCCGTGGCGGCGCCGATGCGCGCCCGTCCAGATTTTGCTCGGCAATTGCCACGGCGATCCCCTTCCATCAGTCCATAACCGGAACTGCTGGAGATCTAGTCCCTTGGCAGATGTGGCGGAAGGCGCAGCGTTTGCATCTTACTCGTGCGTTTGGCGCCATATCATGCCATGATCCGCCGATGACATCGCCCGATCTCAATCTGCTGTTCGCTCTCGACGTCCTGCTGACCGAAGGCAGCGTGGCGCGCGCCGCCAACCGCCTGCGCCTCAGCCCCTCGGCGATGAGTCGGACGCTGGCGCGGCTGCGCCAGGCGACGGGCGATCCGCTGCTGGTTCGCTCCGGTCGCGGCTTGGTGGCGACGCCGCGTGCGGAAGAACTGCGACAACAGGCTGGTCGTGTCGTCCAGGATGCGGAGGCGCTGCTGCGTCCTGCCACCTTGCTCGATCTCCCGAGCCTGGACAGGGTCTTCACGCTGCGCACCAATGAGAGCTTCGTCGAAGAGTTCGCCCCTCGTCTCGTTGCCCGTATCCAGGCCGATGCGCCCGGCGTGCGGCTGCGCTTTGCACCGAAGTCCGGCAAGGACGTCACGTCGTTGCGCGACGCGGCGATCGACTTGGACATAGGCGTCGCTGGCGAGACCGGACCGGAGGTGCGCATCCAGGCATTGCTTCGCGACCGTTTCATCGGCGCCGTGCGAACGGGCCATCCCTTGACCGAGGGCACGGTGACGCCAGAGCGCTATGCGGCAGGCCGGCACATCAGCGTTTCACGGCGTGGCCGCGAGAAAGGGCCGATCGACGAGGCTTTGAACCTGCTCGGGCTGCAGCGGACAGTCGTGTGCATGGTTTCCGGTTTCTCGGCAGCCCTTGCCATGGCGCGCACGTCCGACCTGATCGCCAGCGTTCCGGAGCGGCATACCGAGGGCGCACGCGCCGGCATGCACAGTTTTCCCCTGCCGGTTGCCACCGCGGGGGTCACCATCTCCATGCTGTGGCATCCGCGCCTCGATGCCGATCCGGCGCAACGCTGGCTGCGCGACTGCGTGCGGGAGATTTGCGCGGCGTCTCGCTGACAGCGATGAGAAGCCTGCGCCAACGGCCCAGGCTTCTCATCTGTCCCGTTTATTCGGTTTGGCGTTTCCGCAAATATCTCAGCGCGCTTAGTGTGAGCGTCGCCATGACCGAACAGTAGCCCACCAGCGGCCACGCCGTGTCTCCATCAAGCAGGATGATGAACAGCGTGCCGAGTGTGCCGACGACAAGGCTCTGGATGCAGAAGTAGAGCGCGACGGCGGTTCCCGCGACATCGCCGAAGGCCTCGAGTGCGCCGTTCGCGGTGACCGAAACAGTGAAGACGATGCCCACGGCGATGACCCACATCGGGCCGACGAATGTCTCGAAGGACGGCGCCGCGAACAGTTGCCCGGCCGCCAGCAGAGCCGCGCCGAGCAGCAACATCGCCATGCCCCTGATGGCACTGCCGGCGATGCCCCAGCTTGCAATGAACCTTCTGGCGAAGCGGGTGGTGACGATCATCACCAGCGCCGCGGTGGCGAAGGCAAGACTGAAACCGAACTGTGAAAAGCCGGCGCGATCCATGAGCACCCGTGGCGCTGTCGAAAAGAACACGAAGAAGGCGCCCATGGCGGCGCTGAAGCCGAGCGTATAGGTCCAGAAGGCTAAGCTGGAGAGAATGGGACGAAACGCCATTCGCCTGTCGTTGCCATTGATGGGCCGTGTTTCATGCCATCTCGGCCATGCGTTGAGGGTGGCGGCTACCGCCAGACCGCCGAGCGTCAGGAAGATCGCGCGCCAGCCGAGATTGTCGGCGATCAATGCACCGGCAACCGGCCCCAACGCCGGCACGAAGGCCAGCATCGAACTGAACAGGCCGTAGATGACGGCACTTTCAGGCCTCTGCGCATAAACGTCGCGAACCGTTGCAAAGGTCGCAACGAGAATGGCGGATGCACCGATGGCCTGCACGACCCGCAAGGCGACGAACACCATGGCCAGCGAGGTGCAGGCGAGCATGACGGAAGCGCCTGCAAATAAAAGCGCGCCGCCGATCAGCACCGGACGCCTGCCGATCCTGTCGGAAATCGGGCCGAAGACGATTTGGCCGAGCCCAAGACAGATCATGTAGAGGCTCAGCGTCAGCTGGATGACATCAGGCGATGTCTTGAGGATTCCCGGCATCGCCGGGACGATCGGGAGGTAGATATCCATGGCCAGCGAGGCCAGGATGTCGAAGGGCGCCATCAGCACCATGGCTGCTGGCAGGGAAGTGGTCCATGTCGGGTTTTTTGGACAAGGCATGATTGAACATCCGCTCAAATGGCTACATTTGGCGGCGATCTGCCGTTCTCACTGAAAATGGGAAATGACGGGCCGCCGCAACAACGAACTGCTGTTGCGGCCTACTTGTCTGCTGACTTGCTGGTTCCCATAACCACTATCCCGGAATGATTGCGCGGACATTCTCTCGAGTGCGCTCGCGGTTCCCTAGCAGCCGAAGGTTGCCCAGGCAACAGGATCAGCTTGATGGGCATCAACGCGCCATCGCAGCTTCGATCACCGTGAAAATCCGCTCGTCCGTGCATTGGGCGACGTTGAAGCGCAGGAAGCGGCTGGCCGTTCCGGACAGGCTGAATGCGTTGCCGGGCGCCAGCACGATGTTGTCGGCCAAAGCGCGGCGGGCCACTTCAGCCGCATCGACGCCATCCGGCAGGCTGCACCACAGGAACAGGCCGGCCGGCTGGTCGATCCAGGGTGAGATACCGATCGCCTTCAGACGAACGCTGGTCTCGCCCATGGCGCGGGCAAGCTTCGCGCGCAGCAAATCCATATGCTTGCGGTAGCTGCCGTCCTTGAGCAGCGTCAGCACCAGTTCGGCCGCGAGCCGGCCGCCGCCGAAGGTGGTGGCGATCTTGAGGTCGGTCAGGGGCTCGATCCAGTCGCGCGGTGCAGCGATGAAGCCGCAGCGAACCGACGCCGAAAGCGTTTTGGAGAAGCTGCCGATGTGGACAACGCGGTTGAGACCATCGAACGCCGCCAGCCTCGGGGCGGGCGCATGTTCGAAATCGGCGAAGATGTCGTCTTCGACGATGGTCAGATCCGATTGGTCGGCGAGCTTGAGCAGCCGATGGGCGGTGACTGGCGACAGCACCGCGCCGGTCGGGTTGTGGATGGCGGAATTGGTGATGTAGAGGCGCGGCCGGTGCTCGGCCAACGCTTGCGCGAACAGATCGATATCCGGCCCCGACGGCGTGTAGGGGACACTGACGACCTTGGCCCGGTGGGCGCGCAACAGAGCGTGGAAGTTGAAGTAGCAGGGGTCGTCGACCAGCACGGTGTCGCCGGGCTCGATCAGGAACCGGCACAACAGGTCGATGGCCTGCGTGCCTGATTCCGTCAGCATGATCTGCCCGGGAGAGGCCTCGATGCCGTGCCCGGCCATACGCCGCGCCAGCAATTGCCGCAGCGGTGGCAGGCCGAGCGGCGTGCCGTAATCGACCAGTGCGATATCGTCGGCACGCGCTACCGTGCGCAGTGCCCGGCGCAGACCTGCCTGCGGCATCCACGAGGCCGGCAGCCAGCCGCAGCCGGGTTTCAGCATGTCGTCGCCGGCCTCCAGGGACTGGCGTGAGATCCAGAGGGGGTCGACCGCGCGGTCGAGGCGAGGACCAATCTCGGCCAGCGACAGCGGCGCCAGCGATCCGGCGGCATAGAATCCGGAGCCCGGCCGCGAGCGGATCGCACCTTCGGCGGCGAGCCGCTCATAGGCTTCGACCACGGTGGATTTGGACACTCGCATGGATTTGGCAAAGGTGCGGATCGACGGCAATTGCGCTCCCGGCGTCAGGCTGCGCGCCGCGATCCGCTGGCGGATCGTCGCCATGACGCCTTCGACCAGCGTTCCGCTGCTCTCGCTTCCTGTTGTCTGTTTGTCCATCCGTACTGCTCTTCTAAGCATGACAGTTGTGTGTAATTGTACCGCATTGTCTCTGGCGATACTACCGGCTCCGCGCGATACGGAGCCGACAAACGGAGCATACGATGGACAAGACCGCGAGCGGCTGGATGAATGGATTCATCGGCGTGTTGATCTTCAGCGGCTCGCTGCCGGCAACGCGCGTGGCGGTCAGGGATTTCGATCCGACATTCCTGACTTCGGCCCGAGCGGCGATTGCCGGACTGCTTGGCCTGGCACTGCTGCTCCTGTTTCGGCAAAAGCGTCCGGAGCGCGGCGACCTGCTGTCGCTGGTGATCGTCGCGCTTGGCGTGGTGGTCGGCTTTCCCTTGCTGACCGCACTGGCGCTCAAGCACGTCACCACGGCCCATTCCATCATCTTCGTCGGCCTGCTGCCGCTGGCCACTGCGATTTTCGGCGTGCTGCGCGGCGGCGATCGGCCGCGCCCGGCGTTCTGGCTGTTTTCATGCATCGGCAGCGCGCTGGTCGCGGGTTTTGCCCTGACGCAGGGCGTGACGGCCTCGCCGGTGGGTGATGGTTTGATGCTGGCCGCCATCATCGCCTGCGGTCTGGGCTATGCCGAGGGTGCCGCGCTGTCACGCAAGCTTGGCGGCTGGCAAGTGATCTGCTGGGCGCTGGTGCTGTCGCTGCCGATCATGCTGGTGCTGACGCTGATGACCATGCCGCCGTCGTTCGACGGCGTCGGCGTCAGTGCGTGGATAGGGCTTGCCTATGTCTCGCTGTTCAGCATGCTGATCGGCTTCGTGTTCTGGTATCGCGGGCTGGCGCAAGGCGGCATCGCCGCGGTCGGGCAGTTGCAGCTGCTGCAGCCATTTTTCGGACTGGCACTGGCAGCGACGCTGCTGCACGAGCAGGTCAGCCCGCTGATGGTGGTCGTCACGCTTGGCGTCGTGCTTTGCGTCGTCGGCGCCAAGCGATTCGCGAAGCAGGAATTGCCACGACGCGCGATCGCCTGACGACGGTACCGTCCTCGCCTAAAACTTCGTGACCACCCCAATACCAATGCCCTCGAAGCCGCCCATCGCCATCAGGGCCGCGGGCGCCTCGTCGAGGCTGATCCTCTTGCCGACCAGCAGTTCGGGCTTCAGCTTGCCGTTGCGGATCATGTCCATCATCGCCTGGTAGCGGTAGGCCTGCATGCCGTGGCTGCCGAGGATTTCGAGTTCAAAGGCGATCACCTTGTCCATCGGCACCTGCGGCCGGGCATGCTCGCCCAGCATCAGGCCGACCTGCACATGGCGGCCGCGCCGGCGCAGATTGGATATCGAATTGAACGAGGTGGTGGGGTGGCCGAGCGCGTCCATCGACATGTGCGCGCCGCCATTGGTGATCTGCTTGACCGCCTTGACCACGTTCGGTGTCGTGGATGCATTGATGGTGGCGACGGCGCCGATCTTTTTGGCGAAATCCAGTTTCTCGTCGGTGAGATCGATGGCGATGACATTGGCGCCCATTGAACTGGCGATCATGATCGCCGACAGGCCGACGCCGCCGCAGCCATGCACCGCGACCCATTCGCCCGGCTTCACCCGGCCCTGGTCGACGATGGCTCGAAACGAGGTGACGAAGCGGCAGCCGAGGCTGGCGGCGGTGGCGAATTCCATCTCGTCGGGCAAGCGCACGAGATTGGTATCGGCGTGTTCGATGGCGACATATTCGGCGAACGAGCCCCAGCCGGTGAAGCCAGGCTGTGTCTGGTGTTCGCAGACCTGGTGATTGCCCGAATTGCACTCGAAGCAGCGGCCGCAGCCGACGGCGAACGGCACGGTGACGCGCTCGCCGGCTTTCCAGCGGGTGACCTGCTTGCCGGCGGCAACAACGACGCCGGCCAGCTCGTGGCCCGGCACATGCGGCAGCGTGATGCCGTCGTCATGACCCATCCAGCCATGCCAGTCGCTGCGGCACAGACCGGTCGCCTCGACCTTGATGACGACGCCATCAGCGGCCGGCTTCGGATCAGGAACGGTCTGGATCCTCGGCGCTTCGCCGAATTTCTCGAAGACGACGGCTTTCATCGGTCACTCCACCCTCTGTGCTGCAGGAAACGATAGCCGATTCCCTGTCTGGTCGAGCAGAAATCGATTCCGCCTGGCCTGTTGGCAGGCAGCAGCTCTTAACCGGTTCCGCGGTTGCGAAAGTCGGCAAGCCGGGTTTCGCCGGGGGCAAGCTGCCGCCCGTCCTCGGCATGTACTTCCAGTCGCTTGATCGGCCGGCTGGTGAGATTGTCGACCATGAAGGTATAGGGTTCGCCCGGTCCGGCGAAGTAGGTCTCGCCCCATTGCCGCAGGGCAACCAGGACATAGAACAGGCCGCGTCCCTTTTGCGTCAGCACATATTCATGATGCGCGCTGCCGTCGGGCGCCGGGACCGTTTCGAGGATGCCATGCGCGACAAGATTGCGCAGCCGCGACGACAGGATGTTCTTGGCGACGCCGAGGCTCTTCTGGAATTCGCCGAAGCGCCGCAAGCCGTCGAAGGCGTCACGCACGATGAGCAGCGACCACCAGTCGCCAATCGCGTCCAGTGGTCGCGCTATGAAGCAATCCGCTTCGTGGTGGCTCGTTCGTTTCACCATGGCAGTCGTTGGTCCAATGCTCTAATTTCGGTTGCAACATAAAACTGTTCCGCCTATCCAGCAAGAGGTTTCAAGTTGAAACCTTTTGTGGAGAGAGACATGAACATGCAGGTGCCGAACAGCGGTGCAACAAGCCTCGAGCAATCCGATGGGCCGCATCGGGTGGCGCCGCCGCCTACGGGATTGTCACGATTGACCGCGCTGATCTTCGCCATCGCCTGCGGCCTGAGCGTCGCCAATATCTATTTCGCTCATCCGCTGCTCGACGCCATAGCGCATGATTTTGCTATCGCGCCGGCCTCGGTCGGCATCGTGGTGACGGTCACGCAGATCGGCTATGGGCTCGGCCTGTTCTTCATCGTGCCGCTGGGCGACCTGTTCGATCGCCGCAAGCTGATTGCCGGGCAGGCGATTCTGTCTGCCGTGGCGCTGGTGGCGGTCGGGATCGCGCCCAACGCGGCGATGCTGCTGGCGAGCCTCGCGGTCGTCGGGCTGCTGGCGGTGGTGGTGCAGGTGCTGGTCGCCTTCGCTGCGGACCTCGCTGTAGCATCGGAGCGGGGGCGGGCGGTCGGCACCGTCACCAGCGGCGTCATCCTGGGCATCCTGCTTGCCCGCTTCGCTTCGGGGGTCGTCGCCGATTTCGCCGGCTGGCGCTGGGTTTATCTTGTCTCGGCCATGTTGACGCTCGTCATGGCGATGGTTCTCTACCTGATCCTGCCGCGCCACGAGGCGGAGCGGCCACGCACATCCTATCCACGCCTGCTCGCTTCGGTGCTGCTGCTGTTCGCGCAGGAGCCGCTGCTGCGCGTGCGGGCGGTGCTGGCCATGCTGATCTTCGCCAGCTTCAACGTGCTGTGGGCGCCGCTGGTACTGCCGTTGAGCGTCGCGCCATTTTCACTTTCGCATACCGAGATCGGGCTTTTCGGCCTTGCGGGCGTCGCCGGCGCGCTCGGTGCGCGCTGGACCGGCGGCCTCGTCGATCGTGGATGCGGCCAGTTGGTCACCGGCCTCAGCCTGCTGCTGATGATGGCGGCCTGGCTGCCGATCGCCTTCATGGGCATGTCTCTGTGGTTGCTCGTCGCCGGCATAGTCATGCTGGATCTGGCGATCCAGGCCGTCCACGTCACCAACCAGAGCCTGATCTTCGCCCGGCGGCCGGATGCGCGCAGCCGACTGGTTGGCGGCTACATGATCTTCTACTCGGTCGGCAGCGCCCTGGGCTCCATCGCCTCGACCATGGCTTATGGTGCAATGGGCTGGAATGGCGTCTGTGTGCTTGGCGCCGGCATCGGCCTGTTGGCGCTGCTGTTCTGGGCGTTGACGCTGCGCGTCGGCAGATAAGCCTATGGCCACGGCGCGGTGTCGAGAAGCGGCTGCCAGGCTCGGAACCAGTCGCTCGCCTCGGCCTGCCACGGCCAGATGCCGTCCACAGTGGGATAGATCAGCTGGAGAACACCGAAATCCAGGCCGTCGTAGAACCAGAGGTCCCAGCCGAAATGCTCGCGATAGTGTTCGATATGAACGGCGCCGAATTGACAGTCGAAACCTTCGATAAAACCGGACGATCGCTGCCCTGGTTGGAAAACCTCGCCGGAGCGGACGCGGCTGCAATACTCGTTGATGATGAACTGGGAGATTTCCGGCTTCAGGCCGATGACGATGAGTTCCGGCGCCTTGAAGTTGTGCTCTATTCCAACCGAATAGGTGAAAGGCGGATCGTCGCCTTCCTCCAGCACATGCAAGATGTGGCAGCCATAAGCCTCTATATCGGCCAGCGCCTTGGCTTCACCTGGGTCGGTGGCTTTTCTACTCGGCATCGATCTGGTTCCGGGGCGCGGCTTTCTGGAAGGCCGGCAGCGCCATGCAGGCGGCATTGATGCGCGCGATCGTCGGGTAGGGGGTCAAGTCGACGCCGAAGCGGGCGTTGCTGGCAATCTGCGCGGCGAGGCAGATGTCGGCCAGGCCCGGCGCGTCGCCATGGCAGAATGTACCCGTCTCCGCCGCCGACGCCATGATCTTTTCAAGCGGCTGAAAGCCCTCGTTCACCCAATGGCGGAACCAGTTGGCGATGTCTTCGTCGCCGGCGCCGAACAGCGTGCGCAGCGAGGTCAGCACGCGCAGATTGTTCACCGGGTGGATGTCGCAGGCGATCATCTGCGCCAGCATTCTCACGCGTGCCCGGCCGGCCGGGTCCTCCGGCAGCAGCGGTGGTTCCGGTTTGGTCTCGTCGAGGAACTCGATGATCGCCAGCGATTGCGTCAGCAGCGTGCCGTCGCCGAGCACCAGCGCCGGCACCAGGCCTTGCGGATTGACCGCGAGATAGGCTGGTTCCAGATGTTCGCCATGGCGCAGATGATGCGGGACATAGTCGTAGCTCAGCCCCTTCATCTCCAGCGCGATCCGCACCCGGTAGGAGGTGGAGGAACGGTAGTAATTATGCAGGACGAGGCCGCTCATGCGCTCACTTCGGCTGGCCGATGGTCACTTCGATGGTGCCGATGCCGTCGACGCCGCCGGTCATCGTGTCGCCGGGGCCAACCGCGCCGACGCCTGCCGGCGTACCGGTGAAGATCAGGTCGCCGGGCTCGAGCTCCATCGCCTCGCTGCAGATCGACACGATATCCGATATTGGCCAGATCAGTTCAGCGAGGTCGGCATCCTGCCTGACCTTGCCGTTGACGGCGAGCCAGATGCGGCCCTTCTGTGGGTGGCCGGATTTCGCCGCGGGGATCAGCGGGCCGCAAGGCGCGGAGCGGTCGAAGGCCTTCGACCAGTCCCACGGACGGGCGGCCTTCTTGGCCTCGTCCTGCAGATCGCGGCGAGTGAGGTCGATGCCGACGCCGTAGCCCCAGACGTGGTCCAGCGCCTTGTCGCGGGCAATGCGGAAGCCGGCTTTGCCGATCGCAGCCACCAATTCAATCTCGTGGTGTAGATCGGCCGTCAGCGGCGGGTAGGGGATAGCGGTGCCGGAATCGACCACCGCGTCGGCCGGCTTGGTAAAGAAGAAGGGCGGATCACGCTCGTCATTGCCGAATTCGCGGGCATGCGCCGCGTAGTTGCGGCCGACGCAGTAGATACGGCGCACCGCGAAACGATCGGACGAGCCCGCAATGGCCACCGATGCGGTTGCGGGCAAGGGAAGGACGAATTCTGTCATGTGGGTCTCTGCTTGGTTGCCGGAACATTCGACCGATTTGGGGGCCTGGACAAGGCGATTTGGTCGAGAAAGTGCCGGCGGCACTTTCCGCCGGAGATGGCGATATACTATTTGGCAATAATCTGGCCATGCTGACGAGGCTATTCTAATCGCCCACGAACTGAAATGAACCCCTATGACCGCAACCCACGATCGCGCCCGGTTCCTGATCATCGACGATCACCCGCTGTTTCGCGAGGCGCTGCACAGCGCCGTGCAGATGGCCTACCCGGAAGTCGACACCGTGGAGGCGCGCTCGATCACCGAGGCGCTGGACCTTCTGGCCGGCGCCAAGCCGTTCGATCTCGCGCTGCTCGACCTCAACATGCCCGACGTGCATGGCTTTGAAGGCCTGCTGCAGCTCCGGACCCGCTATCCGCGCCTGCCGGTGGTCATCGTCTCGGGCTATGAGGAGCCGAAGATCATTTCCGAGGCGCTGTCCTATGGTGTCGCCGGCTTCATCCCGAAATCGGCGCGCAAGAGCGACCTCGCCGCCGCCATACGCTCGGTGATGGAAGGCGCGATCTATGTGCCGGAAACTTATGAAGGCCGCACACCCGACGCTGAAAGCGTCGACCGCGCCGACATGGTGCAGCGCCTGTCGACGCTGACGCCCCAGCAACTGCGCGTGCTGCAGATGCTGCGCCAGGGCCTGCTCAACAAGCAGATCGCCTACGAGCTGCAGGTGGGAGAGACCACCGTGAAAGCGCATGTCTCGGAGATATTGCGCAAGCTCAATGTCTACAGCCGCACGCAGGCGGTGATCGAGGTTTCGAAGCTGGACAATGCCGAGCTGTTTCGCGATCAGGCGGGGTTTTGAACCTCGCCTCCCTCGCATAGCGAGGGTCAACCCGTGGAGCGGGGGCGCTCTCACATCGGTGGCCGTGCGGACTAGAGAAAAAGTGCACTGTCACAGTAATTCCAACACTGGTTATGAGAGTAAGAGCTATGTGAGGAGGCCGCCGAGGCGCTACGAGCCGAACTAGCAAAGCCGATGTCCGACGCAGAAACTCTCGAGCGCATCGTTTGTGTGCGAAAGGAAATAAAAAGCCCGAATCCAAACGCCCGAAGCGCCTCACCGATGTGATCGGCAACGCTGTTTGCGGCATCACAATTGCCACTGCCGAGATTAGGCACCACCCGAATAAATCGGTCTAGCAGACTCAATAAATTCATTGTCACCGGCTCGCCGGTTATTCACCTTGTTCCAAGTTACGCTGTATCCACAGGCAAATTTTGCTGCAATCGCCAGCGTTGCATGTCAAGATGGGCTGGGCAAAGGGTGGGGATTGCATATGCACACGGCAATGAGCCAGAAACTGGCGAGCTATGGCCAGTGGACGTATCGCGGTGCGTGGGCACTTGAAATCGTTGCGGCGATCATCGGTCTAACAACCGGCGTCGCTCTGAGTTACCGCGGCTTTGTTGCCAATGAGGCAGCGGACTCAATGGACCTTGTCCTTGCAAGCGCCCCGTTCTTTATGATCGCGATTGCTGAGCTGACGAAAATCCCAATCGCCACGCTTCTGTTCGGCGCCTCATGGTTTTGGAAACCTGTTATCCTGGCGTTTCTACTTGTATTGGCCGGCATCACTTTTGAGACAGTCCTTCTCGGATTGGAGCGAGCCAGTACAATGCGCGAGGTCCAATATGCCAATTTCGCCAACCAAACTAAAGGACTCCAGCAAGAACTCGAAAATCTCAAGGCAGTAGCCGAAAGCTTGCGAAACACTGACGACGAGGCAAAAGCTCGAAGCGATCTGGAGCAGCTCGGTGGATTGGCTGACACCGAGCGCGACAAATTGCGTGCACGAATAACTGAGGTTGACGAAGAGCTGCAGGCCGCAACCACCCTTTCACCAGCGGCGGCGCGAACCAAAGAATTTATCGAGGAGAAACAAGCAGCGCTAAGCGCGCTGGTGGAACGGCGCGATCGAGAGATCAAGGACGCCGTGGAGCAGTTCGAGCGACAGCGGGATAGCTACGTGGATCGCATAAAGAGCGCGCGCGAAACGGGCGACCTTGCATCAGTGCAGCGCAACGAAGAAGGGCTGAACAAGTTGACTAATCCGCGGCTTAAAAAAGAGGCCGAATTCGCGCCGAAATTGGCTGAGTTGGAGCCCGCAGTCGCGGCGGCCCGCGCGGAATATGAGAGGCTGCGGAAAGATAGTCCTCCGATGACTCTCCAAGACAAACAGCGCCTTGAGGCTAGGCGCAACGATCTGGAGAAGCTCTATGATGGCACCGCGGCCGATTGGGATCGTAAGCTTGACGAGGCACGTACTGCGCTAGCGACCGCTCAGGAAGCCGCAGCTCGCAAGTCGGAGACGCTCGCCAAGAATCAGCAGCGGCAAGAGGCGATCGCTACGGAACTCAGCCGCCTGGAAACAGAGCGCCTCCCAGTCGCTCGCAACGATCAGATTCGTAGGCTGGCAGCTCGCTGGTATGGGGTAAAGCCAGAAGACGTCACAGAGCCTCAGGCCGGCACGGTGTCGACGATCTGGTTCGCCTCGCTTGCGTTCGTCGCCGCATTGGCGGGGCCGATCACGGCGATGGTCGCGCTGGCCCTGCAACGCATCGGCGCACAGCCCGAAGTTCAGCGTGATAGCAAACTCTCGCGTTTGTTACGCCGAATGCTGTTAAGCTGGCGGTGGCGCCGTGTCCGCAAGGTACCCGTGCAGGTCCCGGTGGACAGAGAAGTCGAAAGGCGCGTCGAGGTTCCGGTCGAAGTCGAAAAGATCGTCAAGGAAATTCTCTATGTTCCCGTCCTCACTGACGACCCGGATGCGTTACGCCGGGCGTTGGATCGCGAATTACCCCCGGAAGTAGTCGACCTAGTGAGGGTTTCTGCAAAAGGGCAGTACGGCCAAATAGCGAAAGACCTTGAAGGTGAGCTGCAATTGGATTTCGACAAGTCGGTGACTGGGGCGAAACGGGGTAGTAGACGTGCTCGTACGACATAACACCAAGTTGCTCGAACAAGCGATTGATCTACAGATCAAACGGTCGGCTATTCCAACTCTGCAGGCAGAAGCAGATGCGCACGACAAGATCGTTCGTGCCAATGCATTTCGGCGAATGGCTAGCGGCGCTGCCATCGCCTTGGCCGCTATTGGTATCGGCGTGGGTGTATGGCTGGTCTTTGATCGCGATCCTACTGTGATCCAACCGGAGCCCCCGGTCGCCCAAAACCAACCGTCAAACCCGAACGAGAACCTACCAAAGGAGACGAAGAAATCAGAAGACAGAATTTCGAGTGAAGAGACAATCGCCGAAGAGGGAAAGACAGATAAGCCGAAGTCGCCGTCAATCGAGCAGCCGACGCCGCCGCCCGCAGACCCAGCCAATCCAGATACGTTCGATTTCGTAAAGTTCGCCAATCGCAAAGTGCCTTATGCTGGCAGCACTTGGCAACTCGAGTCCGGTCATCATTTTGAGAGTGAGAAAAATCCAACTTGGGATACAGCTTGGTGCTACACGCGGAGGCTGGCAAACACCGGGGTCGAGGTTCAGGTAAGCCTCGTCAACAGACCCTCACCTACATCGACGCCGCAGGCACCGGTGTCGTCGAGCGAGACACTCGCATCGGTGGGCCTTGACGACAATTCGGCACGAGAACTCGCCAGCCGTTGTCTCTGGCTCGACGAGGCCAATTTCGCGCCAGGCGATTTCGACATGGGCCCTGAACGGAAAGAAGCAGCAGCAGCGGCCGAAGCATTCTCCCTGCAGGACGGATGGGACGCGATCGGAAACGATCTGCCGGGTATGCCCGCTTGGAATGTCTCGCTTGAACAGTGTCAGGCCCAATGCGAAGCAGATCGCCGCTGCCTAGCACTCACCTATGATAAGAAGCACGCCGCCTGTTTCATGAAAAATAATGGGTCGATTCTGGTTAGGAGCCCTGATGCAGTGATGGCGGCGAAGGGATCCATCAAGGCGAATCTCCAGTACTCTAGCCTCGTTTTCGCCAAGGACACAGTAGTCGTTGGGGGCGCTTACGCGAATGTGCGGAGCAACTATGCCGACTGCGTAGTGGCCTGCGCCGCTGATCAGAGATGTCTAGGCTTCAATTTTGACGGTCCGAACAAGATGTGCGCCATGCTCGACACCGTGACATCATCGTCTCCCTTCAAGGGCGTGGCGTCGGGCGTTAAAGCCACCCGCAGTTGAATTGGCACCGGCCCGACATCATGTGCCGAGCGAGACGGATGGGGCAAGCCTGAGCCCATGGCCTATTCGAACCGCATGGACAGTCTTTTGCAAACGGTCGATCCGTAAAATCCAAACAGCCAGAACACTCATTCATATAGACAGCGATGCTCAGCGAATAGCCGGGGTCGTTCAACGCTGTCGTGGAACGACGTTGGCGCCGGTCGGACAGAGTGGCATTACGGTGACAGCGCAGAATTAAGAGTAAGGTAGGCCCCTAAGCCAGCAAATGTGCCAGCAGCGCCCGTAGCTGTGCCGGCTTCAGCGGCTTGCGCATCAGTTCGATGCCGCCGGAGCGGGCGGCTTTGGCGACCGCTTCCGAACTGTCGGCGGTGACGATCAGCGCCGGCACGGCGCGGCCGAGATAGTCGCGGACTTCGGCGATGGTCGTGGTGCCGAGATCGCCGCCGTCGAGATGCTGGTCGGCAATGACGATGTCGGGCACCCAGTCGGTGTCGCCAAGCATGTCGAGCGCATCGTCGGTCGAGGTCGCGGCCCGCACCAGGCATTGCCAGCGTTCGAGCAGGAAGGTCATGGCCTGCAGCACTTCGATATCGTTCTCGACCAGCAGCACCTTGGTGCCGAACAGGCCATAGCCGCGCGGCCGTTCCATGTCGGCAACGCTGGCGATGGCATCGGCTGGCGCGCCGATGCCGACGGGAACATCGATGTGGAAGATCGTGCCGCGTCCGACCTTCGACGAGAATGTCACGGGATGACCGAGCGCGCTGGCCATGCGGCGCACGATGGCGAGCCCGAGCCCGAGACCGCCACCGTCCAGTTCGGCATTGGCCGGCGAGGTGCCGCGGTGGAACTCCTCGAACACCGCCTCGCGCTGGTCGTCGGGAATGCCGCAGCCCGTATCGGCGACGTCGATGCGGATGGTGTCGCCGCGATGCCTGGTGCCGACAAGCACGCCGCCCGAGCGTGTATAGCCCAGCGCGTTGGAGAGAATGTTCTGCAGGATACGGCGCAGCAGCGTGCGGTCGGAGCGGACGACGGCATGGACCGGCCGGAATTTCAGCGACAGGCCTTTCATCTCCGCCACCGGCAGGAAATCCGAGCGGAGCGACGAGAACAGCGCCTCCAGGCTGACATCGCTTATGTCGGGCTGCACCACGCCGGCATCGAGCTTTGAGATGTCGAGCAGCGTTCTAAGCAGATCCTCCATCGTCTCCAGCGAGCGCTCGACCTGCCGCACCAGTTTCTTGCCCTCGTCGCTGGTCTGAACTTCGGCGAGGGCCGAAACCGAGAGATGGGCCGCGTTCAGCGGCTGCAGCACGTCGTGGCTGGCAGCGGCGAGGAAACGGGTTTTCGACAGGTTCGCCAGTTCGGCGTTTTCCTTGGCGGCGCTGAGGTCGATGTTCGACTGCTCCAGCCGGCGCAAGGTCGAGTGCAGTTCCTCGGTGCGGGTGCGCACCCGGTTTTCCAGCGAAATCGCGGTCTGGAACAGCGAAAAGGCGTTGCCTTGCTGGTCCATAGAGCGCTCGACGCGGCTGACCAGTGCCGCGTTGATCTTCTTCAGCTTTTCAAGATCGTTTATGTCCCTCAGCGGCATCTTGTTGCGCCGTCCTATTCCGCCGCCTGGCGCTCGCCGAAGGCGATGCCGGTAAAAGTCTGATTCAGATGCATCGACCGGTACTGTTCGCCATAGGTGCCGAAGCCGATGACATTGTTGACCCGGTAGAGTTCCGAAATCTCGCGAAACACCTGCCGATTGCGCGCGTCGAGCCGGCGCAGCACGCAGTCGAAGCCGAGGATCATGTCGATGCCGCCAAGCCTCTCCTCGACATCGCGCAGGGCGGCGCGCGTCGATTCGACCATGTCCTTTGGTTGGGCGATCGACAGCACGACGCCATCGTCTATGGCGCAGAAGAACGACAGCGAGCCGTCGGCATGCATCTTCTGGATCGATCGGCAATAATATTGGCCGCCCACCTTCACCACCACGGGATGCGAGGCGAAGCTCAGTGGCGTCAGCATCTGCGCGACGATGCCGACGGACGCGGCATATTCCTGCGCTGCATTGGTGGCGTTGAATTCGCGCACGATGCGGTGATCGGGATCGGAAGCCGTCACCACCAGTTTTTCATCGGTGGGAACGAAGTTGTCGGTCTTGAAGACATGGAAGGGAATTTCGGTCGATATCAGCACGATGATGGCGCTGTCGGAGGTGACCTTGCCGTTCGAGATCAGGCGCGTCGTCTCGAATTTCAGATCGTCGCCGGCGGAGCCGCCAAGCAGCGGTATGTCATCGAGGCCCCAATGGATGGCTGAACTCACCGCTTCTTCGGCATAAGAGAGCCCGTCGATGAAGCAGAGCGCGAAAGTGCCTTTGGTCCGATCGCAACCGAGGCGCGCGCGCAGCGATCGCCGCAGGGTCTCCACCTCGCCGGTGATCCTGTCCATACCCGACGAGGACAGATTTTCGACCATCACGCTAACGGCGGTGAACGCGGTGGACGGAAGCAGCATGGCCAGCACATGACCATCCTCGAGACCTTGCGGCGTGATCTCGCCGGCAGTCGAACAGCCGGCGTGGTGGAGCGCCGGTGCGTTGGTCATGAGCGCCTGGGAAAGGGCGCTGGCTTCGACTAGGCTCTGGGAAAAGAACAGCAGGGCAAAGCCTGCGTCGATGGCGGCTGCTTCCAGTGCGATCGCCTTGGCGAACGCCTCCATGTCGGGCTCGTCCGTGGTGAGCGCCGACAGGCCGCATGCATAGCGGGTCTGTGAATTGGCCAGCGATGTTCTCCGCATTTCCTCCGACGCTTTTTTGTGCGCGGCTGTTTTTAAATGCTTCTGGCGCGCGGGCGTCGACCGACATTGTTGCCTTCAATCGGCGGTTTGGCAATGGGGCCACCGGCACCGCATGTTTGGGCGCGGCCATGACCGAAAGTACAATGTTCCGCGTTTGCGACGTGCTGTTTTTTGTCCGATGTGCGGTGTACGAATAATGCACCACCGAAGCGCGAATACCGCGTCGGCAGCGTGGATACCAAGGTTGATACCCAGGGAGGGACCATGTCGGACGTTTCGTTGATGGTGAACGGAAAGCGGGTCAGCGGTGCTGCCGAGGACCGAACACTTCTGGTTCACTTCCTGCGGGAAAATCTCGGTCTTACCGGCACGCATGTCGGTTGCGACACCTCGCAATGCGGTGCCTGCGTCGTCCACGTCGATGGCAAGGCGGTCAAATCCTGTACGATGCTTGCGGTGCAGGCCTCCGGCTCCACCGTGTTGACGATCGAGGGCCTGGCCAATGGCGCCGACCTGCATCCGGTGCAGGCCGCCTTCAAGGAACATCACGGGCTGCAGTGCGGCTTCTGCACGCCGGGCATGATCATGACGGCGACCGACATGATCAGCCGCCACCCCGAAGGGCTCGACGAGGCGACGGTGCGCGCCGAGCTCGACGGCAACATCTGCCGCTGTACCGGCTACCACAACATCGTCAAGGCGATCCTCGCCGCATCGACGACGATGAAGGGGTCGAAGGGTAAGGCGAAACAAGCTGCTTAGGCAAGGGAATAAGGGAGTAGGGCAGTAGGGGAGTAGGGCAAAAAGGCCAACGCAACGAGGCCTCTTTTTCCCTACTCCCTTACTCCCCTACTGCCCTACTCCCATAAATTCCGGAGGAATTTCTGATGGGCATTGAAGGTGTTGGCGCTCGGGTCGCGCGCAAGGAAGACAAACGGTTCATCACGGGCGCCGGCCGCTATGTCGACGACATGGTGGTTCCCGGCATGAAGCACGCCGCGTTCGTGCGCAGTCCGCACGCGCATGCGCAGATCAAGAAGATCGATGTGAAGAAGGCCCAGGGCATGCCCGGGGTCATCGGCGTGCTGACCGGCAAGGAACTCAAGGCCGACGGCATCGGCAATCTCATCTGTGGCTGGATGATCCACTCCAAGGACGGCTCGCCGATGAAGATGGGGGCATGGTCGCCACTGGCGTTCGACCGGGTCCGTTATGTCGGCGACGCCGTCGTCATCGTCGTCGCCGAGACCAAGGGGCAGGCGCGTGATGCCGCCGAGGCGGTCGAGATCACCTACAAGGAGTTGAAGGCCGTCGTCGATGCCTCCAAGGCGATGGACAAGGGTGCGCCGCAGATCCACCCCGAAGCCGACAACAATCTGATCTTCGACTGGGACATCGGCAATGCCGACGACACCGCGGCGGCCTTCGGGAAGGCGGCCCATGTCGTCAAGATGGACATCATCAACAACCGGCTGGTGCCCAACGCCATGGAGCCGCGCGCCGCACTTGGCCATTACGACAAGGCCGAGGATCACTATACCTGCTGGACGACCTCGCAGAATCCGCATGTGGCGCGGCTGGTGATGAGCGCCTTCTACAATGTCGCGCCGGAAAACAAGCTGCGCGTGATCGCGCCCGATGTCGGCGGCGGCTTCGGCTCGAAGATCTACATCTATCCCGAAGAGATCGTCTGCCTGTGGGCGTCAAAGAAGACCGGCGTGCCGGTCAAATGGGTGGCCGACCGGACCGAAAGTTTTCTGACCGACGCGCATGGCCGCGACCATCACACCCATGCTGAAATGGCCTTCGACAAGGACCACAGGATCCTCGGCCTGAAGGTGGAAACCCAAGCCAATCTTGGCGCCTATATGTCGCTGTTTTCATCGGCGACGCCGACCTATCTCTATGCGACGCTGCTGTCGGGCCAGTACAACATCCCGGCCATCCACGCCAATGTGAAGGCGATATACACCAACACCGCGCCCGTCGATGCCTATCGCGGGGCAGGGCGGCCGGAAGCGACCTTCGTCATGGAGCGCATGATGGAGACGGCGGCCCGCCAGTTCGGCGTTTCGCCGGCTGAGCTGCGGCGCAAGAACTTCGTCACAGCGTTTCCGCATCAGACGCCGGTCATCATGTGCTATGACGCCGGCGACTATGCCGCTTCGCTCGATGCGGCAATGCAGGCGTCGGATTATGCCGGCTTCGCCAAGCGCAAGGCCGCCGCCGCCAACAAGGGGTTGCTGCGCGGCATCGGCATGAGCTGCTACATTGAGGCCTGCGGCATCGCGCCGTCTGCGGCCGTCGGCTCGCTCGGCGCCGGTGTCGGCCTTTGGGAATCGGCGGAAGTGCGCGTCAACGCGGTCGGTACGATCGAGGTGCTGACCGGCTCTCACAGCCACGGCCAGGGCCATGAGACGACCTTCGCGCAACTGGTCAATGAGCGCTTCGGCGTGCCGCTCGATTCGGTCTCGATCGTCCATGGCGACACCGACAAGGTGCAGATGGGCATGGGCACCTATGGCTCGCGCTCGGGTGCGGTCGGCATGTCAGCCATCGTCAAGGCGCTCGACAAGGTCGAGGCCAAGGCCAAGAAGATCGCGGCGCACCTGCTCGAGGCCGACGAAGGCGACATCATCATCGAGAACGGCGCGCTGAAGGTGGCCGGCACCGACAAGAACGTGCCGTGGTTCCAGATGGCGCTGGCCGCCTACACTGCCCACAACCTGCCGGGCGGCATGGAACCCGGGCTCAAGGAGACGGCGTTCTACGATCCGTCGAATTTCACCTTCCCGGCGGGCTGCTATATCTGCGAGGTCGAGGTCGACCCGGAAACCGGCGTCACCGAGATCGTCCAGTTCGTCGCCGCTGACGATTTCGGCAACATCATCAACCCGATGATCGTCGAGGGCCAGGTGCATGGCGGGCTGGCGCAAGGCATTGGCCAGGCACTGCTCGAAGGCGCCTATTACGACAACAGCGGACAATTGCTGACCGCGAGCTACATGGATTATACCATGCCGCGCGCCGGCGATCTGCCGTCGTTCAAGGTCTCGACCTCGAACACGCCTTGCCCGGGCAATCCGTTGGGGATCAAGGGCTGCGGCGAGGCCGGCGCCATCGGCTCACCGCCGGCGGTGATCAACGCCATCACCGATGCCATCGGCAGCAACGATCTTGCCATGCCGGCTTCGCCGTCCACCGTGTGGGCCGCGATCCGCGCGACGAAACATTGAACGCGAATGGCGAATAGGGAGTAGCGAATAGGGGGAGAACGCGATGTTCGCTACCTCCTGTTCGCTCTTTCACCCAGGGGAGAAAGACAAATGTACGCAGTCAACTATCACCGCGCCGCCTCGGTCGCCGATGCCGCCAAGCTGATCAAGACCGGCGACGCCAAGCTGCTTTCGGGCGGCATGACGCTGATCCCGGCGATGAAGACGCGGCTTGCCGCGCCGTCCGACCTTGTCGACCTGTCGCGGATCACGGAGCTGCAGGGCGTCACGGTGTCGGGCAAGACCGTCGCCATCGGCGCCGCCACCACGCATCACGCTGTTGCCAATGACGAGAAGCTGAAGAAGGTCTGTCCGGCGCTTTCTCATCTGGCATCGCTGATCGGTGATCCGGCGGTGCGCCACAAGGGGACGATCGGCGGCTCGATCGCCAACAACGATCCGGCGGCCGATTATCCGGCGGCGCTGCTGGCGCTGGGCGCCACCATCATCACCAACAAGCGCCAGATATCAGCCGACAAATTCTTCAAAGGCCTGTTCGAAACGTCGTTGAAGGATGGCGAAATCGTCACCGCCGTCACCTTCACCGCGCCGGCCAAGGCGGCCTATGAAAAATTCCGCAATCCGGCATCGCGCTACGCCATCGTCGGCGTGTTCGTGGCCAAGGGCAAGGATGGCGTCAGCGTCGCCGTCACCGGTGCCGGCGACGACGGCGTTTTTCGTTCGAAGGAGATCGAGGCAGCATTAGCCGGGAACTTCGCGGCCTCGGCACTCGAAGGGGTAAAAGTGCCGGCGAAGAATTTGATGACCGACATCCATGCCTCGGCCGACTATCGCGCCAATCTGATCGCGGTGATGGCCAAGCGCGCGGTGGCTGCCGCCAACGCCTGATACGGTCAGTTGTGAACACGGGAGAAGGGGTCATGCGACCCCTTTTCCTTTTTGGGACGACCTGTAGTTGTCCAATTTTGATGGAATCGCCCCCCGCACCAATCGTTTGCCTGAGCAATTTCTTCCGCCGACACTTCACCTGGAACTGCACCGGCGGCAATCTCGCACTTGCACAAATCCATATTGCACTGCAATATGGATTTGGGCGGGAATGCGAGCTGGGTTCGAAATGTACCGTCGTACCCTTCGCATACCTATTGCGAGAGGATCGGCATGACCGACATTTCCGCGACGCATGTCGTTCCGTCCCGATCCGCCGCCGACAGATCAACCAGAACAAGACTGGCCTATCTCGACGGCTGGCGCGGGCTTTCGATCGCGCTGGTGCTGATCGGCCATTTCTTTCCGGTTCCGGGAATCAATCTTGGCGTGCTGGGCGTCGAATTCTTCTTCGTGCTCAGCGGCCGGCTGATGGGCGAGATCCTGTTCATCGAACGCTACCCGCTGAAAAAATTCTTCAAACGCCGCTTCTCCCGCATCTATCCAGCTCTTCTGGTCTTCGTAGTCGTCGCGATGATCGCGCTGGCCGGCACGTTCATCGCCTTCAAATGGAAGGCGGCGCTGACGGCGCTGACATTCACCTACAACTATGCCGGCATTCTCGTGACGCGGGCAGGGGCGCTCGACCATATCTGGTCGCTCTGCATCGAGGAGCACGCCTACATGATCCTGGCGCTGATCAGCGTCATCGTCTCAAGTCGCTCTCGCGTGGTCGTGCTGCTCCTGGCGCTGGCCTTGCTGGCCATGGCCAATGGCGCGGTTTCGTACTGGGTCTTCGGGATGGACTACGAAACCACGTATTGGCGCACCGACGTGCACATCGCGTCGATCCTGCTGTCGGCTTCGATCTGCCTGCTCAAGGCCGATGGCAGGCTGCCTGCGTTTTTGAGAGGCAAGCATGTGGCCCTGGTGGCAACGTTCTGTGCCGTTGTCCTGTTCCTGGATCAGGTGCCGACGCCGATCCACTATCTCTTCGCGGTGCCGCTGCTGGCGCTGGCCGTCAACGCACTCGATTTCAGCCCACGGTATTTTTCCGGATTGCTGTCCTCCTGGCCGATGGCGACGCTGGGCCTGTGGTCGTACTCGCTCTATCTGTGGCAGCAGCCGTTCTACAAATTCGTCTATGAACAAGGCAGCGCGCCGATCCCGATGCTGGCCGGCGTTTTTGCCTGCGCGCTCTGCAGCTACTACCTCATCGAGCGCCCGGCGCGCGAATGGCTCAACCGCAACTGGTGAATGCCGTCGTGCCCGGCCAGATGATCGCGAGTGCAGGTGGAGTGGATCGCGCTTCATAAGCAGACAATCAATTAATTATCTCTAATATAATTTTTTTGGAAAGTAATGACCTGCTTTCGATATAGGCCAGTCTCATTAGACATTGGTCTTATGACAGGCATTCCTTATTGCCTCACCGGCTCACCCGCCTAGTTTGTTCGCAGGACACATCTGAGAAGATGGTTCGAAGACGCATCTGGGAGGATGGAATGGACACGACCGGGGAGAGGGCGGGCGGCTGGCTCGACCGCTCACGCACCGTCGCCGAGCCTGGCTTCAGCAGGTGGATGGTGCCGCCAGCGGCGCTCTGCATACACCTTTGCATCGGCCAGGCCTATGCGTTCAGCGTTTTCAACCTGCCGATGTCGAAGCTGATCGGCATCACCGACTCGGCGCCCGACGACTGGAAGCTGACCGGCCTTGGCTGGATTTTCTCGATCGCGATCCTGTTCCTGGGCATTGCGGCGGCGTTCGGCGGCGGCTGGCTGGATCGTGTCGGGCCGCGCAAAGCCATGGTCGCTTCTGCCTGCTGTTTCGGTGGCGGCTTCATTGTCTCGGCGCTCGGCGTCTATCTGCACCAGTTGTGGATCATCTATCTCGGCTACGGCGTGCTGGGCGGCATCGGTCTCGGCCTCGGCTACATCTCGCCGGTCAAGACGCTGATCACCTGGTTTCCGGACCGGCCGGGCATGGCAACCGGCATGGCGATCATGGGCTTCGGCGGCGGCGCCTTCATCGCCTCGCCGCTGTCGGTTTATCTGATGAAGCTGTTTTCGACGCCTGAGCATATCGGCGTCGCTGAAACCTTCCTCGTGCTGGGCATCGTCTATTTCGTCTTCATGCTGATTGGGGCTGTTATCGTCAGGGTGCCGCCGGAGGGCTGGCGGCCCGCCGGATGGACGCCGCCGGCGGCACAGGATGCGATGGTGACGACGTCCAATGTCCATCTCGATGATGCGTTGAAGACGCCGCAGTTCTGGCTGCTTTGGGGTGTGCTGTGCCTTAACGTCACGGCAGGCATTGGCGTGCTCGGGCAAGCCTCGGCCATGAGCCAGGAGATGTTCCCGGGACGCATCTCGCCGGCCGCTGCTGCCGGTTTCGTCGGCCTGTTGTCGATCTTCAACATGCTCGGCCGCTTCTTCTGGGCCTCGACCAGCGATTATATCGGCCGCAAGACAACCTATGCCATCTTCTTCGCGCTGGGCGTCGTCCTCTATGCGGCGGTGCCTTGGACCGGCCAGACCGGCAGCGTCTTCCTGTTCGTGCTGTTCTACGGGATCATCCTCAGCATGTATGGCGGCGGCTTCGCCACCATTCCCGCCTACCTGCGCGACGTCTTCGGCGTGCGTTACGTCGGCGCCATCCACGGCCGATTGCTGACCGCGTGGTCGGTGGCGGGCGTGCTTGGCCCGGTGCTGGTGAATTATATCAGGCAGTCCCAGATCGACAGCGGCGTGGCGAAGGCCGACGCCTACACGGTCACCATGTACATCATGGCCGGCCTGCTGGTCATCGGCCTCCTGCTCAACCTGATGATGCGGCCGGTCAATGCGCGCTTCCACATGAAGACCGAACCAGCGGTGGCTTAGAGCCAGTTCCATCCCGATAGAATCGGGATGGGCTCTATCGTATTGTTTGAGCATGATCTTTTCCGAAACCGGAGCCCAATTTCGGGATCATGCTCTGAGGAGACCGACCATGGCGCAAGACAACGGCAATTCGATCAAACTGACGCTGGCCTGGCTGCTGGTCGGCATCCCGTTGGTCTGGGGGTTCTGGATGACGCTGGTGAGTGCGACAGCCTTGTTCCAGTAGCCCTGTCTTCAGTTCGATCCGCCTGGCCTCAGACGGAGGTTCGTCTGATGTAATAGCGGACCGCTTTCTTGCCGCCATGGATGACGGCGTCGCCGGCCTCAGTGAAGCCAAGGGCGGCGTGAAAGGCATCCGAGGCAGGGTTCGGCGGGGCGGTGTTGACTTCGCAGGTGACCAGATTGTAGCCGGCGCGCTCAACATGGCCGAACAGATCCTGATAGAGCCGGCGGGCATGGCCGCGGCCGCGCGCATGCGCCGCCACGACGACGCGGTCGACATAGACGAAGCGCTTATAGCGCTCGCGGAACCACAGGAAATTCGGGCTGTCGTAGCGGGCGTCCTGGTCGAAGGTCATGATGAAGGCTTCGAGATCGCCGATGCGCCTGGTGTAAAACGCTTCGCCAAGCAGGAAAGACAGCCGCTCAGCCTCCAGCCACGACAGTTCGGCGGCATGCTCGTTGTTGAGCGCCAGGATCGCCGCTTCGTCTGCGGCCGATACACGGGCTATCGGGGCAGGGGTAGAGGTCATGCCTTGGCTGCCGCAATCGTTGCCGCCACCAGCGGTGTGTCGGTCAGCGTGTTGCGATACTCGCGATCGAGATCGGAACCACCCATGCCGACATGGGGATTGCGGTAGTCCATGGCACTCGGCACATCCTTGAGGGCGGCAAAATGCATTTCGGACAGGCCGGTTTTGCTGCGCACTTCGGCAATGTTGTGCAAATCCAGGCCGCCGCAGCCGAGGATGACGATGCGGTCGCCGGCCTGCCGCACCAGATCCGCCAACAGCGGCAAGCCTTCGACGGCAGTGTCACGCTGGCCGCTGGTCAGCACGCGGCCGACCTTGCTGCGGATCAGCGATTCGAGCGCCTCGGCCGGATCGCGCGTCATGTCGAAGGCGCGATGGCAGGTGACGTTCAAGGGGCCAGCGGCTTGTGTCAGTTCGCTCATGCGCGCCTCATCCATGGTGCCATCGGCGTTCAGGCAGCCAAACACCACGCCGGGCACGCCGAGTTCGCGCAGTGCCGAGACATCGGCCAGCATCGAGGCGTATTCGGTCTCACTGTAGAGAAAATCGCCGCCGCGCGGCCGCACCATGACGTGAAACGGCACGCTTGCCTGCTCGATGGCGGCGCGGACCGTGCCGAGGCTCGGCGTGATGCCGCCTTCGATGAGGCTGGCGCATAATTCGACCCGGTCGGCGCCAGCGGCTTGCGCCGCGAGCAGGCCGTCAATGCCTTCGACACAGATTTCGATCAGCGGCAGGCGGAGAGCTTTGGTCAAGGGGCGATCCAGTCCATGATTTCCCGGCCAGCCCTAGCACCGGGCCGGCTGCTGCGAAAGCGCGAACAGCCTTCCGCCTTCGGGCACAGACTTCGCGGTTATTGGCGCAATTCCGTATTCTTGGCGCCTTGCTCGACCTGATCGATCACCAGAAGCTTCACCTCGACATCACCGATATTGGTGGCCTGATGCCACTGGCCGATCATTTCGATGATGAAATCGCCAGCCTTGTAGGTGTTGCTGATGCCGGTCTCGACATTGGTGACCTTCAGCGTGCCGGCCTGGACATAGGCGTAGCGCGGAAAGGGGTGCCTGTGGACCGGCAAGGTCGCGCCCGACGCGATGTCGTAGCTCGAGACCAGCACCTGCACGTTCTTCTGCGGCAGCGTGATCGGCTGGCCGGACGCGGTCGTCGTGCGCGACGCAAGAGGGGTCACGACGACAGGCGTGCCGCTGCTGTCCAGCGCGTGGGCCGGGTTCGCGGAAAAGGCCACCGCGAGCAGCAGTCCGGACATCAAAATTTTTCGCATGATTCGCTCCACCCCGCCGCCAACATCGCGCAGTGACCGCCAGCACGCAAGGCAGCGCCTTGGGCACCCGCTTCAGCGGACCTCGTACGGTGTGGCGGAATTCCCCGCCGAAGAGCATGGCTCGCTGGATCTGCCTGCCGGCCAGAAAATTTTTTACGCCCCTCTTGACGGAAAAAAACACGATTACCAGATCGTTTTCCGTCGAGGCTTCGGCTCGACATATTGGCGTCGCAGCGGCGCTGCGACAGCCTCGTAACCCATGTTGCTTCACGGAGGATATGGCTATGAGAAGCTTTGATTATACCCCTCTTTACCGCACAACGGTCGGCTTCGACCGTCTCTTCGATATGCTCGAGAAAAGCGGGCGCTCCGACTGGCCTCCCTACAATATCGAGAAGATTGGCGAGAACGACTATCGCATTACGATGGCTATCGCCGGCTTCGCTCTCGATGAAGTCGAACTCATACAGAACGGCCCCGAATTGTCTGTCATCGGCCAAAGGAAACCCGACCAGGAAAATCGGGAGGTCCTTCATCGCGGCTTGGCGACGAGCAACTTCAAGCAGGTGTTCAAACTTGCCGATCACGTAAAGGTCAAGGCGGCCAACCTCGAGAATGGCTTGCTGTCGGTGGACCTGATCCGCGAAGTGCCCAAGGAACTCAAGCCTCGGCGCATTGAGATAGGGTCCGAAGCCAAGGCGGTTTCGCTCGAGCAACCCGGCAAGAAGCAGTTGATCGATTCCGATGCGGAGCCTCAGCGCGAGGTCGCCTGATTCCCTGGAACCTAGATCTACGGTCCGCCTCCCGGTTCGGCCGGGAGGCACAGCTCGCGGAGAATGGAGATGAGAACCGAAGCTTACAGTTTTTACCAACCCGAACCGAAAAATCTTGCCGCGGAATCCGCTGAGTTGCGGACGCCAGATGACGTCCTGAACGAGGAGACGATGACAATCGGCGCAAAGCGGGCTTTGCTCGCTTTCTGGGCTTCCGACGTTCATGCGGTTCCTGACAATCCCGCGTTGCGGCAATTGGACAACGGCGCCATCGTGGAAGTCAGCGACATACTTCGCGCCCTCCACCTCCTGGACGAATCCGGGCGGGAACCGCGTATTTCAAAGATGCCGGGCACCGTCAGCCCGTCTTTCGACCGGCGCCGCAGGAAGAGCCGCCTCGGTTGGATGCGGCACCCCTGGCGAGATGACGACGATGATCCGCCGCCAATCCCGGCCATTGCAACGGTACCGCCTGGGCGTGGAGGTGGCGGCATGTTGGCCGAGCCGGAGCATGCAATCGCATGATGACCCGAACCAGCAACAACCCACCGTGCCGAATGGAGGATTACATGAGTGACAGGACGTTCGACCAACCGGTCCTGGTCAAGAATGGCGAGTTCATTCAAGAAATAGGGTGCCTCGACGACGCCTTTGACTTCTTTGACGAGTGGCCAAGGGAAAGGCGGGGTCCGATTTTCGAAACGGCCTTTCGAGCCTGCCAGCGTGCTTACGACGGCCAGGTTCCGCTGACGGTGGCGCGCGATGCCGTCGCCGGCTTCGCAAGATCCGTCAAGATCCTGCAGGACCCGCTTGCTCAGTTCCCTTGGATGGACACAAGGTCAGGTCGCGGTGGGATTACCGCTTAGCCTTGATAAAAGGGGCGGCGCTACCAGGACGGCTGGGCCTGCATCGTCGTTTTCACATCGCTGCAAGGTGAGCTGCCCTACCAGTTCACCTTGTAGCGGGGCGGCTCGATCTTTTGTTCGAACTCCCTGGTGCGGTTTTTGGCGACTGGCTAGGTCAGCCTCGCAACAGTCAACGCTAATATAATGTTCGAAGCGTCGCCACAGGAGGTTCAATGGTTTCCGCTATCGTAAGTCAACATCCGCATGTCCCGGAAAAACAAACGGCAGTGGGGAAGCCGCAAACCGGGGAAGGATTTTCGCCGGGCCGCAGCGCGGACGCCGTGGGACATCTGGCCAAAATCATGGTTGCCGCAGGCGGCGATATGGATGCTGGCGCGCAAGGCCGCGCGGCATCCAAGATCGCCAGGATGGACATCACGGTTCTGGCCGCACCACCCGTAGAAACACCAACAGAGTAAAATATGCTCGTTCGGGCGCCTCCGCGCCGTCATCAGCGGCATGCGCGGCTCTCGCAGATTACGCCACGGCTCTCAGCGGAGGCTCCGCCATCGTCCCCAGGCCGTCGCATTCCGCGCAGGCGCCCGTCTTTCCAGGGCAGCCACCCCGATGGGTTCCCTGCGGGCAGCAGTGCCCGTTTGACGCATACCACTTGGAGCAGTCGAAAACCCTGCCGCTGCCATGACAGCGCGGGCATTCCATATTCGATGAAATCATACTAATTCTTGCCCAACCCAAACGCACTCGCCCTACGTCGCAAGTAACAGGAATCATTGTGCTTTCAAGCACATTGCCCTGACTTAAATTGGGGGGATCGACGGATGGCCGGCATCGATGGCGAGCTATTGTTGCGCCGTAATTACGTTCCTCGTGAAGACCTTGCTCGCCACAAGCCGCGTTGGACATTGGCCGGCAACAATAGGTTGCGCCGCCTTGTCCCGTTCGTTCTCAATGGTGACGGCGACTGCGTCGCCGGGCTTCGCGTCGGCGGCCTGTGTGGCCGTGGACGCGAAGAGGACCGTCTGGGTGATGAGAGCCGAAAACGCGGCAACCTGGACCAGCACGGCGGCGAGGGCGATCTTCTTCAGCATGCGAGAAAACGCTCTTCGATGTTCCCGGTTCCCCACGCATTCAGGTTTTCTGCTCGCTACGGAACAAGAGACCGGCAGGGCGGTTAACTCGATTATGCCGAGCAAGATCAAAGAGCCACCATCGAAGCCCGCACCGGAGAAGATACCTGTGCAACGCCGGGACAAAGAAGTCCCGCCAGAGCTTAAGCATGTCGACCCGCCACCGCGAGATGTGCGAGAGGCACCGGCACCCAACCCGAACGGCGACAAGAGATGAGATCGCCGAGATCGAAGCAAGGCCTTATGCCTGCTCCCGCGAACCGTCCCGATGCCGCGGCGTCATCGACGGCGCTGGACAGCGGGGCCAGGTCAAGTTGAGAATCAACCTGCTGACCGCGATTTTGCAGACATGCCATAGATCAGCCCCTATGGGCGACCTGACCGTCTCAAGGCTTTGAAAAGATTGGCTCCCCGGGCCGGATTCGAACCAGCGACCAACCGGTTAACAGCCGGTTGCTCTACCACTGAGCTACCGGGGAACGGATGCTCTTATGTGAGTGGCGCAGCCTATAGCTGCCCTTTTCGGCTTTGCAAAGAAGCTTTTCACATTTTTCCGAGGCTTTTTCGCGCAGGCGTTTCTCGCAATCGTCGAAGGAAGCCCTCATATTAGCCGTCTTGGCGGGGATATGGAACCGAAAGCGCGGCGGCTGCTTTGGTTCAAGCATGCTTGCGAACAATCAAACGGGTCAATCTTTCGAGACGATGACAGCACAAGACAACCAGATGCCGGCGCGGAAAATCTCCGTTTTCGGGCGCGAGTTCAAAATGCCGCGCTCGCGCGGGCTCAGAATCACGATCGGCATCCTGCTGACCGTTGGCGGCGTCCTCGGTTTCCTGCCGATCCTCGGCTTCTGGATGGTTCCGCTCGGATTGCTGGTGCTGTCCTATGAATTCGCCATGGTTCGCCGTCACCGGCGTCGCTTTGTCGTCTGGTGGGAACGGCGTCGCCGGCCCGATTGACCGCCGATAGCGCAAGGCGGGTGTTCAGCGGGCGGCGTGCTCTTCCAGCGCCTCACGGATCTGCTTGAGAATCGCCGCGGCCGAGGCAAGCCTTGCCCTGTCATGCGGCGACAGGCTGTCCGCACCTTCGATGGACAGACGGTCGATTGCGTAATGCAGAGGCTCTCCGCATTGTGGCAGGGACAGGCCGGACGAGGCACTTGTATTTGCTGCCACTGTCCGGTGCATGGCTCTTCCTCCTGCCATGTCCAACGCACGGCCGCCGATGAGTTTCTTCTCCGGGCAGGCTATGCTTAATTGTCCGCTAATGGAGCGGTCAGGCCCGATCCGACGATTTGCCGGGTGCCGTCCGGACTGACGCGAGGAAACCGTTCGGAATGCACGGTGGCCGCTTGACGTCATTTTCGCCACAACCTATTGGAACCGGGTGGAACGCCGGGAGCAATGAGGCCTCGTGGCGGAGTGGTTACGCAGAGGACTGCAAATCCTTGCACCCCGGTTCGATTCCGGGCGAGGCCTCCAATGCCCGGGCCCCCGCGCGGCAGCGCAGGGGCCTGAAGTTCCTGACACAATGGACCGCGGTTCTGGCGCGGCAAGCGGATTGGTTGGGACATGAGCGCTGATTTCTCCGAACTACGCGTCAAGATGGTCGACGGCCAGGTCCGCACCACCGATGTGACCAGCGCGCCGCTGCTCGATGCAATGCTTGTCGTCCCAAGAGAGATGTTTGTCGGCGCCGCCCAGCGCGATCTGGCCTATATCGACGAGGACATCCGCATTGCCGCCGGCGCGGACGGCGCGCGCTACCTGATGGAAGCATCGCCGTTGGCCAAGCTTATCCAGCTGGCGGAGATCAACCCGACCGATTCGGCGCTCGATGTCGGTTGCGGAACCGGCTACGCCTCGGCCATCCTGTCGCGACTGGCCAGGTCCGTGGTGGCGCTCGAAAGTGATTCGGCGCTGGCGGAAACCGCCAGATCGACGCTTTCGTCGCTGGGCTGCGGCAATGTGACCGTCGTCCAGGGCGCGTTGCCGCAGGGGCATGCCGCTAAGGCGCCTTATAACGTCATCTTCGTCGGTGGCAGCGTCGCGGAAGTGCCGGTGGCGCTGCTGGACCAACTCGCCGAAGGCGGCCGCCTTGTCGCCGTCGAAGGGCAGGGCAATTCCGGCGTGGCCCGTCTCTTTTTCAAGGCCGGGGGGGTTGTAACCGGAAGACGTGCATTTAATGCGGCAATTAAGCCACTACCGGGGTTTGAACGCATTCGTGCTTTCGAATTCTGAATGATTTGGCCTTGCAGGAGAGGCTGTGTCATGGTCGCTTGCATTTGAACGATCGCTGCGGATCCCAGACTGGGGGCACTTTGGGGTGAGCAGCAGGGAACATCGAACACGCGGCGCCGGCTGATCTATGAGAGAAGCAGGCGCGGCGCGGTTCCCATGGAAAACGAATGAGGGTTTAACCGTGCCGTCTTTACGCAAGTCACTTTTCACCGCCGTCCTCGTTTCGGCGACCATGCTGTCCCCACTGGCGGCTTCAGCCGAAAGCATCTCCGGCGCGCTTGCAAAGGCCTATCAGTACAATTCTTCGCTGAATGCATCCCGCGCCGGCGTTCGTGTCACCGACGAGGGTGTCGCCATCGCCAAGTCGGGCTACCGCCCGATTGTCACCGGCTCGGCGGATATTGATTATTCGAGCAGCCATCTCAATGGCACCAATTCAAGCGTGAGGCTGACCACCGGAAATTTTGGCGTCCAGATAAACCAGATGCTGTTCGATGGCTTTCAGACCAGGAACAATGTCGCTGCCGCCGAAGCGCAGGTCCGCGCTTCCGTCGAAAGCCTGCGCAACACCGAAGAGGGTATCCTGTTCAGCGCGGCCCAAGCCTATATGAACGTGATTCGCGACCGGCAGGTCGCCGTGCTGACTGAGCAGAACCTTCAGTTCCTGACCGAAACGGCGCGCGCGGCGCGTTCGCGTTTCGAAGTTGGCGAAGGCACGCGCACCGATGTCGCCCAGGCCGATGCTTCGCGGGCCGCCGCCGTGGCATCGCTGAGTGCCGCCCGGGCGCAGGCGCTGGCAAGTGCGGCGATCTACCGCCAGATCGTCGGCGACGAGCCGGGCAAGCTCAAGGGCGCTTCGCCGGTGGCAAAGCTGTTGCCGTCGAGCCTCGCCGCCGCCGTCGGGGTGGCCTCGAACGAGCATCCGGCCATCCTTGCCACGCAGCATCTGGTCGACGCGGCCGCGTTTTCGGTGAAGTCGGCCGAAGGCGCGCTGTTGCCGCAGCTGTCGGCTTCCGCCGGCGTTTCGAGCGCCTATCGCAATACCTCGCCTTTGCCGGGCGTCGGTTCGCAGGATGGCACGACCAATTCGGCCAGTGTCGGGGCAACGCTGACCATCCCGATCTATTCGGGTGGCCGCACCTCGGCGATCGTGCGCCAGGACAAGGAATCGCTCAGCCAGGCCCGCATCCAGGTCGACGTCAGCCGCGACCAGGTGCGCCAGGCCGTCACCGCCGCCTGGACCGAGTACACCGCCGCGCAGCAGCAGCTGACGGCCAACAGGCAGGTGATCGAGGCCGCGAAGCTGGCACTGAACGGTGTCATCGAAGAGCGCAATGTCGGCCAGCGCACCACGCTCGACGTCCTCAACGCGCAGGCGACGGTCATCACCGCCCAGATCAACCAGGCCGGTTACGAACATGATGTGGTGGTGGCGAGCTACGCCATCCTGCAGGCGACCGGCCGTCTGTCCGTCGACCGCCTTGGCTTGCAGGTAGCGAAATACAAGCCTGAAGAGCATTACAACGCGGTCAAGGACAAGTGGTACGGCCTGCGCACGCCGGACGGCCGCTGAAGCGTTCGGCCAGGACTGGCCGTGCTCCTCGTTTGAGCAGGATCTTTCGTACTGCGCTCTCGGGTTCAGATCGCGCTAATCTGTTGAAATCCCACAAGTCCCCAGATTGGGGATTCTCGTGCGGCGATCCGTCGGTTACGCTGTCGCCATGATTCGATCCGGCTCTGCCGGATCGGAAAACCCAACAGGGGTCACAAGGGCGGCGGATGTGACGATGGCAACGGCAAGCAGCGCACAGCGCGAACCTTCCATGGAAGAGATACTGGCTTCCATCAGGCGGATCATCGAGGACAGCGACGGCGGCCGCAAGCAGCCGGGCGACGCCGATGAGTTGAGCCAGGATCTGGAGCGCGCGTCGAGCGCCTATGCAGCCCCCGACGTGGAAGCATTCCGTGCCGACCTGCATGCCGCCCCCGACGGCAGGAAGCCGGTCACGCTGGCGGAAGTCCAGGCACAGTTGCCGGCGGCCGAGCCGGTGGCCGCACGCATGGAAACGCCGGTGCGCCCCGATCCCGGCCCGGCAAAGCCATCGATGACACTTGCCGAGGTCAGCGCCCGCGTCGCCGCCGAGCCAATCACGGTTGAAGCGCCGGGATCGCGTCCTGTCGCCGACGCTTCCATCGCCGATTGGCGTCGCGAGATCGCCGCGGTCGGTGAGCAGGCGAGGGCGGTGTCGGACCGGAGCGAAGCCCCCAAGACCGCTGCCCAGCCGTCCGTGGAGACTCCAAGTGACGAACCGACCGCGAAAGCAGCCGTCGAGCCGTCTCGTCCGGATGCAAGCGTGGTGCGACCGGTGGCGGCCAGCGACGCGCCGCGTCCGGCGATCGTTTCCGAGCACACCGGCCGGCAGGTCGCGGCTGCCTTTGGCGAGCTTTCCGACGCGTTTGCCAGCCGCAGCAAGAAGACATTCGACGAAATGGCCGAAGAGATGCTGCGGCCGATGCTGCAGGATTGGCTCGACAACAATCTGCCGACACTGGTCGAAAGGCTGGTGCGCGAGGAGATCGAGCGCGTGGCGCGCGGGGCGCAGTAGTTCCCCATGCCGATCACCAAAGGAAGCGGCGCCCTCGTGGCGCCGTTTCCTTTGGTGAGGTCAGCTTGTTGGCAGGACGACGGATCGCTTTCCGTTGAAATGACCAAGGCCGCGCCTATCTGGTTGTGAGGGTCCGAGACAGCCCTTGCGGTTGACTTGGTCAAAGCCTTCCGATTTACAGCGGACCAGCAAAACTCCCGACAGCGCGGACCATTTTCCCATGCTTGAAAAGACCTACGACGCCAAAACCGTCGAGCCGAAGATCGCCAAAGTCTGGGAAGAGGCCGACGCGTTTCGCGCCGGTGCCGGGGCCGAGGAGGGGGCGGAAGCCTTCACCATCGTCATCCCGCCGCCGAACGTCACCGGCTCGCTGCATATGGGACACGCGCTCAACAACACGCTGCAGGATATACTGGTGCGCTTCGAGCGCATGCGCGGCAAGAATGTCCTGTGGCAGCCGGGCATGGACCATGCCGGTATCGCCACGCAGATGGTGGTCGAGCGGCAGCTGATGGAAAAGCAGATCCATCGCCGCGACCTGACCCGCGAGCAGTTCATCGAGAAAGTGTGGGAGTGGAAGGCCGAATCCGGCGGCGCGATCTTCAACCAGTTAAAGCGGCTCGGCGCCTCGGCCGATTGGTCACGCGAACGCTTCACCATGGACGAAGGCCTGTCCAAGGCCGTGCTCGAAGTGTTCGTCACGCTCTACAAGGAAGGGCTGATCTACAAGGATAAGCGCCTTGTGAACTGGGATCCCAAGCTGCTCACCGCGATCTCCGATCTCGAGGTCGAGCAGCAGGAGGTCAACGGCAATCTCTGGCACTTCCGCTACCCCGTAGAGGGCCAGGTCTTCGACCCGGAAAACCCAACAACCTTCATCACCGTGGCGACGACGCGCCCGGAGACGATGCTGGGCGATACGGCCGTCGCCGTGCACCCTGACGACGAGCGCTTCCGGCATCTGGTCGGCAAGAACATCGTCCTGCCGATCGTCGGTCGCAGGATTCCTGTGGTGGCGGACGAGTACTCCGATCCGGAAAAGGGTTCGGGCGCGGTCAAGATCACGCCCGCGCACGATTTCAATGACTTCGAGGTCGGCAAGCGCCACAAGCTGCCGGCGATCAGCATCCTGACCACGGAGGCGGCGGTAAGTCTCAGGGATAATGAGGATTTCCTTGCCGGCCTCGAGGTGACGCCGGAGCGCCAAATTGTCTGGGACGAACTCGACGGCCTCGACCGCTTCGTCGCGCGCAAGAAGATCGTCGAGCTGATGGAAGAGGGCGGCTTCCTCGAAAAGGTCGAGCCGCATCGCCACGCCGTCCCGCATGGCGATCGCGGGGGCGTGCCGATCGAGCCGTTCCTGACCGAGCAATGGTATGCCAATGCGGCGGAACTGGCCAAGCCAGCGATCGCTTCGGTGCGCGAGGGGCGCACCAAGATCATACCCGGGAATTGGGAAAAGACTTATTTCCAGTGGATGGAAAATATCGAACCCTGGTGCATCTCACGCCAACTGTGGTGGGGTCATCAGATCCCGGCATGGTACGGGCCGGATGGGCGCGTCTTCGTCGAGAAGACCGAGGAAGAGGCGCTCGGCGCCGCGATCGAATACTACCTGGCTCTGGAAGGACCCTGGAAGGGCTGGGTCGAGGACAAGTTGGAGAATTTCCAGCCGGGCGAGATCCTGACCCGCGACGAGGATGTACTCGACACCTGGTTTTCGTCGGCGCTGTGGCCGTTCTCGACATTGGGATGGCCTGATGAGACGCCGGAGCTGAAGACCTACTACCAGACCGACGTGCTGGTGACCGGCTTCGACCTCATCTTCTTCTGGGTTGCCCGTATGATGATGATGGGCCTGCACTTCATGGACGAGGAGCCGTTCCACACCGTCTACATGCACGCGTTGGTGCGCGACAAGAACGGGCAGAAGATGTCGAAGTCGAAAGGCAACGTCGTCGACCCCCTCGACCTGATCGACGAATACGGGGCCGATGCGCTGCGCTTCACCCTGACGGTGATGGCGGCGCAAGGCCGCGACGTGAAGCTCGACCCGGCGCGCATCGCCGGCTATCGCAATTTCGGCACCAAGCTGTGGAACGCCACGCGCTTCGCCGAAATGAACGAGGTCGCGCGCAATGACGAGTTCTGGCTGAATGACGCGAAGCTGGCGGTCAACCGCTGGATCCTGACCGAACTGACGCGCGCGGCGCGCGAAATCACGGACGGCATCACCTCATACCGCTTCAACGAGGCGGCGGGTGCCGCCTACCGCTTCGTCTGGAACCTGTTCTGCGACTGGTATCTGGAATTGCTGAAGCCGGTGTTCATGGGCGCCGACGAGGCGGCCAAGGCCGAAAGCCGCGCCTGCGTCGCCTTCGTACTCGACGAGATCTACAAGCTGCTGCACCCGATGATGCCGTTCATGACCGAGGAACTGTGGGCGCAGACCGCTGGCGAAGGCAAGCAACGCCTCTCGCTGCTGTGTCATGCGGCATGGCCGTCACCGGATTTCGAAGACGCCGAGGCCGCAGCGGACATCAATTGGCTGGTCGAACTCGTCTCCGGCATTCGCTCCGTGCGTTCGGAGATGAACGTGCCGCCGGCAGCCATTGCACCGCTCGTCGTGGTCGGCGCCAATAATGTGACACGCGAGCGCCTCGTTCGCGAGGATTCGGCGATCAAGCGGCTGGCGCGGGTCGGCGACATCTCGCTTGCCGATGTCGCGCCCAAGGGCTCGGCGCAGATCGTGCTCAATGAGGCGACGGTCTGCCTGCCGCTTGGCAGCCTGATCGACCTCGCCGCCGAGGCGGCACGGCTGCAGAAGGAACTGGCCAAGGTGACCGAGGAGATCGCGCGCCTGCACAAGAAACTGTCGAACGAAAGGTTCGTCGCCAGCGCGCCGGCCGAGATCGTCGATGCCGAGCGTGAAAAGCTCGCCGAATACCGCGATGCGCAGGGCAAGCTGTCAGTCGCGTTGGCCAGGGTTCGCGACGCCGGCTAAGGATAGATTCGCGAGACTTTAGCCCTCTCTAAACTGCTGGTTTTCCGCCTCGAAAATCAGCATGCCGTTGCGTTAATTTTGACGTAAACGGAAGTTTTAGCCCCATTGTTGCCATAATGTAACAATGGGGCTCCCGGACCGCAAAAAACGCTGTTTTCGAACCTTTTTGGATGGGTTTCCTCTGTTTTTTGGAAGCAGATCCGCCATCACGGACCGTTTTCGGCCTTGCCGCATCCGGTTGCATTTCCTCGAAAATGCGCCTGGCGAATGTGTACATGTACGCTCTTGAATTCGTTGTTGCACCGTTAACCCGAATTGGTTCTAGCTTGATGCACTCGAATTCGGGGAGGACATTTCATGACTATTCTGCGACTGAAAGCGCTGCTTGGGGCGGGCTGCTTTTCGCTGGCTTTGATCGGGACGGCGATGAACCCGGCACATGCCGGCGGCCTGGAGCGTGCTGGCTACGATATCGACCTGTTGTTTGATCCGGCTCCGTTCGCGACCGAAGCGGAAGCGACCTATGTGATGCCGGACCGCAAGTACAAGAATGCGCGCGGCCCGGGCGGAGCCGATCTCGGTTTGGGCACCTCGGCCGACGGAGCCGAGGGCTATTGGGTTCCACGCATTGGAGCCAAGGTCCAGGTCGTGCAAGGCGTGGATTGCATGGTCGATTATTCGCAGCCCTGGGGTGCACATACCGCGCCGGGAAATGCGTGGAACGGCGCGTTTTCGAATATCGAAACCGACATCAAGAGCGACAACTACGCGGCTACCTGCTCCTACAAGATGGACGCCGGCAAAGGCCAGCTTCGGTTCATAGGCGGTGTTTTCTACCAGAAGATCTATGGCTTCAAGGAGAACTACACAGATATTGGCTTCGGCACGATGGTCGGTCGTGTCGATCTGGAGGCCGATGGCTGGGGCTGGCGTGCGGGCGTCGCTTATGAAATTCCAGATATCGCGCTGCGCGCCAGCCTTGTCTACAATTCGCAAGTGAAGCTCGACAATATCTCTGGTACTCTGAACATCGGCGGCGTCGTCTCTGTACCGATTTATGGTGCGACGGAGTCAATGCCGGATTCGCTCGAATTGAAACTGCAGTCGGGCATCGCACCTGGCTGGCTCGCTTTCGGTTCGATCAAGTGGGTCAATTGGAGCGTCCTGCAAAGCGTTCCGATCTGTGCCCAGGGTACACCCTCCTCATTCTGCGTCACGAATGGTCTGGGCCAACTAACTTCACTCGACCTGATGTATCGTGATGGCTGGACTGTCACGGGCGGTATCGGTCACAAGTTCAATGATCAGTGGAGTGCCGCTGGGCAGCTTTCCTGGGATCGTGGCACGTCGCATGGCTATGGTGCACAGACCGATACCTGGACGCTGGGTGGTGGCGTTGCCTATACGCCCAGGCCGAATATCGAGGTTCGTCTGGCAGGTGCGGTCGGTGTGCTGACCAGCGGCCATTCAGGGGAGTTGGCTGGCGAGAACGGCTATATCGCGGGCACCGATGACAGCTATGACTTCGGCAACGATCTGGTCACGGCAATTTCCGGCGGTATCAAGATCAAGTTCTAAGCAACTGAAAATTCTAAGCAAAAGGCCGGGCGTTGCTCGGCCTTTTTCGTTTGAGCCGGCATCGCCCGTGCGCCCCGTATCCAAGCTGCGTTGCATATTAGCCGCACCTCTTTCGCCCCGTGCGATTGTGACGTTTTGGCAACACTTTCTGAACAACCCCTGCGCTGGAAGCCGGGCTGAGGAAATTGCCCATTTCCCGCCATAAACCCGGCGCACCTCGATCTTGTCTCGGGACACGCGCCAAAAGGCTCGGCGAGGGGGCAGGCCGCTCCGCCCCATTTGCAGGGAAGATGGGGCAAGGAAGAGTATGGACGCCAAAGTCATCTCCAAGGCTAAGCTCCCCAGCCGCCATGTGACCGTCGGTCCGGCGCGTGCGCCGCATCGTTCCTATCTCTATGCGATGGGTTTGTCGGCGGCCGAGATTGCGCAGCCGCTGGTCGGGGTCGCCTCCTGCTGGAACGAGGCGGCGCCCTGCAACATCTCGCTGATGCGCCAGGCGCAGGTGGTCAAGAAGGGCGTCGCTGCGGCCAGCGGCACGCCGCGCGAATTCTGCACCATCACCGTCACCGACGGCATCGCCATGGGTCACCAGGGCATGAAGTCATCGCTGGTGTCGCGCGAGGTCATCGCCGATTCGGTCGAACTCACCATGCGCGGCCATTGCTACGACGCGCTGGTCGGGCTGGCCGGCTGCGACAAGTCGCTGCCCGGCATGATGATGGCCATGGTGCGGCTCAACGTGCCGTCGATCTTCATCTATGGCGGTTCGATCCTGCCCGGCAGCTATCGCGGCCGCCAGATCACCGTGCAGGATGTTTTCGAGGCGGTCGGCCAGCACTCGGTCGGCACGATCAGCGACGACGAACTGCTTGAGATCGAGCAGGTCGCGTGTCCCTCGGCCGGTTCCTGCGGCGCCCAGTTCACCGCCAACACCATGGCCACCGTCGCCGAGGCGATCGGCCTGGCGCTGCCCTATTCCTGCGGCGCGCCGGCTCCCTATGAAATGCGCGACCGGTTCAATTTCGCCTCCGGCGAAAAGATCATGGAACTGATCGCGAAAAACATCCGGCCGCGCGACATCGTCACGCTGAAGGCGCTGGAGAATGCGGCGACCGTGGTCTCGGCCACCGGCGGTTCGACCAACGCGGCACTGCATCTGCCGGCGATCGCCCACGAGGCCGGCATCAAGTTCGACCTGTTCGACGTGGCCAAGATCTTCGAGAAGACGCCTTACATCGCCGACCTCAAGCCGGGCGGCAAATATGTCGCCAAGGACATGTTCGAGGCCGGCGGCATTCCGCTGCTGATGAAGACGCTGCTCGACCACGGCTATCTGCATGGCGACTGCATGACCGTGACTGGCCGCACTTTGGCCGAAAACATGCAGCACGTTGTCTGGAATGAGCATCAGGACGTGGTCCGCCCGGCCAACACACCCATTACCCAAACCGGCGGTGTCGTGGGCTTGAAGGGAAACCTTGCCCCCGAAGGCGCGATCGTGAAGGTCGCGGGCATGGCGGAGTTGAAGTTCTCCGGCCCGGCACGCTGCTTCGATTCGGAAGAGGAATGTTTCGAGGCGGTGACGCAGCGCAACTACAGGGAAGGCGAAGTTCTCGTCATCCGCTACGAGGGGCCGCGCGGCGGCCCCGGCATGCGCGAGATGCTGTCGACGACGGCAGCACTTTACGGCCAGGGCATGGGCGGCAAGGTGGCGCTGATCACCGACGGGCGCTTCTCGGGCGCGACGCGCGGTTTCTGCATCGGCCATGTCGGCCCCGAAGCAGCCGTAGGCGGCCCGATCGGACTGCTCAGGGATGGTGACGTGATCTCGATCGACGCTGTGAACGGCACGATCGACGTGGCGTTGTCCGATAGCGAACTGGCGGCGAGGGCAAAGACATGGAAGGCGCGCGCGACCGATTATCAGTCGGGCGCGATATGGAAATATGCACAGACGGTAGGGCCGGCGCGCGATGGCGCGGTGACCCATCCAGGCGGTGCGAAAGAAACACACTGTTATGCGGACATCTGAGTTGTTGAAGTCAACACCAGAGTTGTTGAGGTCGTCTGTCTTTTCGGCACTGGTCGTGATCGCCACTTTTGGCGCGACCTTTGGCGCCGTGGGCCAGGCCATGGCCTTCGACGACAAGGTGTTCGACGACAAGACCGGGGTGAAGCCGCAATCCAGCCCATGGGCGGTCTTCCAGTTCGGCTTCTCCGCCTACAAGAACGGCCACAAGGAACAGGCTGCCGAGGCCTACAAATACGCCGCCGAAAACGGCCAGATCGGCGCCACCTGGAAGCTTGCCCGCATGTATGCCGAGGGCGACGGCGTGGCGCGTGACGACTACGAGGCGTTCAAGTTCTTCTCCGAGATCGTCGATCAGGACGTCGAGCCCGGCTCGCCTGAGGAAAGCTATGTCTCCGACGCGCTGGTGGCGCTTGGCGACTATTTGCGCACGGGCATTCCCGGCAGCCCGGTCGCCGAGAACGAGGTGGCGGCCCAGGAATATTACATGCGCGCCGCCGCCAACTACCGCAATCCGAACGCGCAGTTCGAAATGGGGCAGATGTTCCTGAAGGGCGAGGGCGGCGTGAAGGCCAGCGTCAAGCAGGCCGGGCGCTGGTTCCAACTCGCCGCCGAGAAAGGCCATGCCGGCGCACAGGCGACACTGGGCCATTTGTTGTTCCAGAGCGGCAAGATCGTTCGTGGCCTGGCGATGATGACGGCAGCGCTCGAACGCGCTTCGCCGGCTGACCAGCCCTGGATCCGCGGCATGCAGGAAGAGGCATTTGCCACCGCCGGCGAGGCCGACCGCCGCACCGCCATCTCGCTGGCCGATGATATCCTCACCAAGGGCAACAACGCGGATCAGTAATCTCGCGGCCGCGTCAGCTTCACCAGCAGCACTCGATTTTCGATCGTGATCAGTTCTCGATCGGCTCCGTCGGCACCATGCTGGGCGCCGGCGTCGAGATCGGCGTGACATGGGGTTGTGGCGCCAGCGTGTTTTGCGGGCAGCTATCCCCGATCTTCGTCCACGATGTGTTGTTGAGCACCATGTCGCAGCGAGCCAGATGGCTCCGGTCGGCAAGCGTCAGGCAGGCGACCTGGCCAAGCTGGTAGGATTTTCCATTGGCCAGGCATTCCTGGTCGGCAAATGCCGCACCGGGAGCGGCCATGGCAAATGCCAGGCCGATCGGACAAAGATGAAATCGTGTGCTCATGGAACCCCAGCCGCCATGCTGGCCCGCAATGAGCGGCGCGAAATGTGGCGATATGAGGTCCAGCGCAGACGTGCCCGGCGAGGGTTCTCTCAGGCCGGCTGAAGTGCGAGATCGATCGCCACCGGCACGTGATCGGACGGTTTTTCCCAGGCGCGCACGTGCTTTTCGATCGACGCGGAAGAAAACCGGTTGGCGGCTTCCGGCGACAAGAGCAGGTGGTCGATGCGGATGCCGTTGTTCTTCTGCCACGCGCCGGCTTGATAGTCCCAGAATGTGTAGGTGTCGGGTGCGTCGGTGACCGCGCGCACCGCCTCGGTGAAACCAAGGTTGAGCAGCCGCCGGAAGGATTGTCGCGTCTGCGGCTGGAACAGCGCGTCGCCCAGCCAGTTCTCCGGAAACCGCGCGTCGATCCGCTCGGGAATCACGTTGTAGTCGCCGGCGAGCACCAGAGCCTCCTCCAGTCTCAGCCGTTCTTCGGCCCAGCGCTCCAGCCGCGCCATCCAGGACAGCTTGTAAGGAAACTTCTTCTCGTCATCGATCGGATTGCCGTTCGGCAGATAGAGCGAGGCGACGCGCAGCGCGCCCTTGTCAGTCGAGAAAACCCCTTCGATGAAACGCGCCTGTTCATCGGCATCGTCGCCGGGCAGGCCTCGGATCACCTCGTCGAAGCGCAGCTTCGACAGCAGGGCGACGCCGTTGAAACCCTTTTGGCCGTGGGTTTCGACATTGTAGCCAAGCGCCTCGATCTCGGCGCGCGGGAATTGCTCGTCGACCGACTTGATCTCCTGCAGGCAGACGATGTCGGGTGCGCTCTCGGTCAGCCAATGGGTGAGGTTGCCAATGCGGGCGCGGACACCGTTGATGTTCCAGGTGACGATTTTCATGGCGGTCTCGATGCTGTTCAGTTGGATTCTTGCGGCGGATGGCGTTCGACGAGGCCAATCGTATTGCCAGCCGGGTCCTTTAGGAAGGCCATCCATTCGCTTTCCCCCGCTGGACCGAACTGGCCCTCTGTGTCGCGATGGACAAGTGTTGGCGGCGCGGTGAAGGGTACGCCTGCCGCGACCGCAGAGGCATGGAAGTCATCGAGGCCCGATATGTCGAGATAGACGGTTCCGGCCGGTATGCCGTCGGTGAACAGCAGCCTGATATCGCCGGCCATGATGAAGGCGATGCCCGGCGGGTCGAAGCGCGCATGAACCGCCATGCCGAGCACGTCGCGCCAGAAAGCCAGCGTGGCGTCGAGATCACGGCCAGCCGACAGCGCGATCTGACGGACCGCACCGATAGCAGGCATTCTATATGGAGAAACTCGTGCCGCAGCCGCAGGAGGCGACGGCGTTCGGATTGCGGATCTGGAACGACTGGCCCATCAGATCGTCGACGAAATCGATCACAGAGCCGCCCATATAGACCAGCGACAGATCGTCGATCAGCACGGTGGCACCGTCCTTCTCGATGGCGACGTCGTCGTCATTGCGCGTATCGACCAGATCGAACTTGTAGGAGAAGCCCGAGCAGCCGCCGCCTTCGACCGACACGCGCAGCGCCGTCTTGCCGGCCTCGTTCGAGACAATCCTGGCGATCCGCTTGGCGGCGGCCTCGGTCATATCGACTTTCATGGCAGTCTTGGCATCAGCGCCCATGGGCGTCACCTTGCTTTCGGTTTCACATGATAGGTATGAAGCGCGAGGGGCCAAGTCAACCTGGCTAAGTCAAACGCGGCAGCATCAGCCATGACCAATGAGTTGGGCGACATCGGATTCGGCTATCGGCCGCGCGCCGCCTATGCCTGCGACCCGGCAAAGTCGCGCGGACGGCTGTTCGACGAGGTGGAAAGCCCGACCCGCACGCCATTCCAGCGTGACCGTGACCGCATCATCCATTCGACGGCCTTCCGGCGCCTGAAGCACAAGACGCAGGTCTTCATCGCGCATGAAGGCGACCACTATCGCACCCGGCTGACCCATTCGATCGAAGTGGCGCAGATCGCGCGCGCCCTGGCACGGGCGCTGCGCGGCGACGAGGATCTCGCTGAGGCGGTGGCGCTGGTGCATGATTTCGGCCACACGCCCTTCGGCCACACCGGCGAGGACGCGCTGAACGAAAAGATGGCCACCTGGGGCGGCTTTGACCACAACGCGCAATCGCTGCGCATCGTGACGAGGCTGGAGGCGCGCTACGCCGAGTTCGATGGGCTCAACCTGACCTGGGAAACGCTGGAAGGCCTGGTCAAGCACAATGGACCGCTGACGGACGCCAACGGCAAGGGTCTGAAAGGGCCGGTGCCGCAGGCGATCCGTGATTACTCTGAACTGCACGATCTCGAACTCGACCGGTTCGCCGGCATCGAGGCGCAATGCGCGGCGATCGCCGACGATATAGCCTACAACACGCATGACATCGATGACGGCTTGAGGGCAGGGCTACTGACGCTGGACATGCTGGAGACGGTTTCGCTGCCGGGAACGATCCTGAAAGGCGTTCGCTCACGCTATCCCTCCCTCGATGATGTGCGCACCGGCCACGAGCTGATGCGGCGGCAGATAACCGCCATGGTCGAGGACGTGATCAAGTCGACGACCGCCAATCTCGATCGCATCAAGCCGCGGAGCGCCGATGCAGTGAGGGCAGCTGGCGAGACGATGGTAGTTTTCTCGGCCGAAATGGCTGCCTTGGAGAAAGAACTGAAGGCCTTCCTGTACAAGCACCTCTACCGGCACGCGGAGGTTATGCGGGTGCGCGCGGACGCCGAGCAGATCGTCAAAAATCTGTTCGACGCCTATTTCGCCGATCCGCGCGCCATGCCGGACGGCTGGCGCGAGGGGCTGGATCGGGCCGACGACCGCATCAAGGCGCGCAGCGTCGCCGACTTCCTGGCGGGTATGACCGACACCTACGCGCTCAAGGAACACCGGCGTTTGTTTGACCATACGCCTGAATTGGGCTAGGGCGGGCTCGATTTTGCCGGCCAACGAGCCGGATTCGCTGCAAAGCCGCCAGAGCCAGACCCCAGAGTCACACAAATGAACATCTTCGCCGATTTCACCGCGCGAATCATAAAAGCCGTCGAAGCGCTTGATCTGAAAGACAAAGACGGCGTTTCGGCTGACCTGTCGCGCATTGCCGTCGAGCCGCCGCGCGACGCCAGCCACGGCGACCTGGCGACCAATGCGGCGATGGTGCTGGCCAAGCCGACCGGCCAGAACCCGCGCGCGCTGGCCGAAAGACTGGCGCAGGCGCTGCGTGACGACAAGGATGTCGCGGCGACGGAAGTGGCAGGGCCCGGTTTCGTCAATCTCAGGCTCAAGGACGGCTTCTGGCAGACACATCTGACCGCACTGCTCGGCGAGGGCCGCAACTATGGCCGCTCGACGGTTGGCGGCGGCAGGAAGACCAATGTCGAATATGTCTCGGCCAATCCGACCGGGCCGATGCATGTCGGCCATTGCCGGGGTGCTGTCGTCGGCGACGCGCTTGCCAATCTGATGGCCTTCGCCGGCTACGATGTGACCAAGGAATATGTCATCAACGATGCCGGCTCGCAGATCGACGTGCTCGGCCGTTCCGCATTCCTGCGCTACCGCGAAGCGCTGGGCGACGATATCGGCGAAATACCCGCCGGTCTCTATCCCGGCGATTACCTGGTGCCCGTCGGCCAGGCGCTGGTCGCGGAATTCGGCCGCTCGCTTCTGCAGATGCCCGATGACGAGGCGCTCGCCATCGTCAAGGATCGCACCATCGATGCGATGATGGCGATGATCCGCGAGGACCTGGCGATGCTCAACGTGCATCACGACGTGTTCTTCTCCGAGCGCACGCTGCACGCCGACAATGCCAGGAAGATCCGCTCGGCGATCAACGATTTGACGCTGAAGGGCCATATCTACAAGGGCAAGCTGCCGCCGCCCAAGGGCGAGAAACCCGACGATTGGGAGGACCGCGAGCAGACGCTGTTCCGCTCGACCGCGGTCGGCGACGACATGGACCGGGCGCTGGTCAAGTCCGATGGCTCGTTCACCTATTTCGCCGCCGACGTCGCCTATCTCAAGGACAAGGTCGATCGCGGCTTCGTCGACCTGATCTATGTGCTCGGCGCCGACCATGGCGGCTACGTAAAGCGGCTGGAGGCCTTGGCGCGGGCGATTGCCGGCGACGAGGTGAAGCTCACTGTCCTGCTGTGCAATCTGGTCAAGCTGTTTCGCGAGGGCGAACCGGTGCGTATGTCGAAGCGGTCGGGCGATTTCGTGACGCTGCGCGAAGTGGTGGAGGAGGTCGGCCGCGACGCGATCCGCTTCATGATGCTCTACCGCAAGAACGATGCGCCGCTGGATTTCGATTTCGTCAAGGTGACCGAGCAGTCCAAGGACAATCCGGTGTTCTATGTCCAGTACGCCTCGGCGCGCTGTCATTCGGTGTTCCGGCAGGCGAGCGAGCAACTGGGCGAAGCCAATTTCGACCGCAACAGCCTGGCGTCGGCCGCGGCATTGCTGACCGATGAGGGCGAGATCGGCCTGATCCGCAAGCTCGCCGAATACCCGCGGCTGATCGAGTCCGCCGCCCTTGCGCTCGAGCCGCATCGGCTGGCATTTTACCTCTATGATCTGGCTTCCAGCTTCCACGGACACTGGAACCGTGGCACGGATAATCCGGACTTACGTTTTGTTAAGGTTAACGACCGACAATTGACGCATGCCAGACTAGGGCTGGTGCAGGCTGTTTCGGACGTTTTGACGTCCGGCCTGACGTTGATCGGGGCCGCCGCGCCCACCGAAATGCGTTAGGTTTGACTAAATAACCTGTCACCTTTTGCCCACATTGCGCTGGTAAGGGCCAACCCTACGCGACGTCCATGGCGTCCGAATGAGTGCGAGTTCGGGAACAATAATGGCAGACAGAACCCAGCTGAGAGTAGCCGACAACAACGACATCGCTGACGATGATCCGTTCGCGGAACTGACCAGGATCATGGGATTCGACCCGCGCCAGCCGGTCAGGCCGCAATCGCCCGCCCAGCCGCAGGCCCCAGCCGCCGATCGCGGGCTCGAAGAGGGCGATTTCGATATCGATCTCGAGAAAGAAATGATGGGCGAGTTCGGCGCTGACGACAGCGACGCCGCTCCGGTTGTCCAGGCTCATGAGCCGACCTTCGAGCATGAGCCGGCATTCCAAGCGGCTGACGCCAGCGCGATGGACGACGAGCTTTCGGTGTCGCTCGACGACGATTTCCAACTGGACATGGCTGAGATCGACGGCCACGTCGCCGGCACCAGCCATGCGGTCGCAGCTGAAGCCGCGCCGTCCGTCGAGCCGGCTTTCGCGTCTGATTTTGACGATGCCGTCGCCGGTTCGCTTGAGGACGTCTCCCCCTTCGAGGACGATCAGTCGATGGCGGACGAGCTTGCCACTTCGCTCGACCAGGACCTCCGGATCGATGAGGAAGCCGAAGAGGCCCAATACGCCGTTGCCGACACGCACGCTTCTGTCGAGCCAGTTGCCTCAGATGACGAATTCGACGATGCGGTGGCAGTCTCGCTTGAAGACGAGCTGGTGCTCGACGACCATTCGGCGGCCGAACAGTCATTCGTGGTCGCCGAGCCCGTCGAGTATCCCATGCCGGAGCAAGCGGCGGCGCGTGACGGCCATGCAATCTCCGATGAAAGCTTTGCCGGCCATTTCGACGACGCCATGGCTGATGTCGACATGGATTTCGACGTTCGCGCGGATGAGCCGAATGCCTTCGACGAGCCGCCAACGCATGATGCGTTTGCCGATGTCGCTGACGCGAAGGGCGAGCTTCCCAGCCCTGAGAGCGTGCCGGACGATGCTTTTGACCTGAATTTGGACGACGCGTTTGCCGAAACGGTCGAAGAGCCGGTCACAGAGGTTGCCGCCGTTGCCGCCCAGCCGGCGGCGCCGGAAGCCTACATCGCAGCCGCGGTGCATGCCCCGACCGCGGACGAACGGAGCCTGGAAGACGAGTTGAATGCGCTGCTGGGTGCCATGACTGCGCGCACAGTGCCGGTGGCCAGTGAGCCCGTCACGGCTCAGCCGGCTGTCGCTGCCCTGCCGCCTGTTGCCGAGCCCGCCGAGGAACCGGCCGACCTTGTCGGCGACCTCGACTGGGATCTTGACGAACCCGCGCCTGAGCAGGACGGGCATGTTGGCACGGCCCAAGCGGCCGATGCGGATATTGACGACCTTATGCTTGATGAACTCCAGGATACGACCTGGAACACGGTTGGCGATGTCGATTTCGACGATGATGCGTTCGACGCGGCTTTGCCCAAGGATCTTGATCCGCGTGACGAAGCCGCTGACCGGGACAATTCGGCGGATTCTCTCGATTGGCTTGCGGAGCGTTCCCAACCGGCAGAGCCGCCGCGTTCGTGGAGCCGCGTGACGCCGGTTCCGCAGCAGCCGTCATTCAGCGCTCAGCCTGCGTTTGGTGCTCAGCCGGCCGCTTCGGTGGCATCCGTGGCCGCCCGGCCGGCAGTCGCCGCCATGACATCCTACCGTTCGTCCGAGCCGGTCGAGGCCGTGGCTCCCGCTGCCCCGGTATCGGCGCCGCAATCGCGCCAGCCGGCGCATTACGAAGACATGCCCGACGTCGAAACGGTCGATGTACCCGAGCGTGTCGTCGCGCTGGCGGACGATCTCGATATTCCCGAACTGCACTTCGAGGAAGACCAGCCAGCGTCGCCTGGCTACGACGATCTCGATGCGGAGTTCTCCAGCCTTCTCTCCGAGATGAACGCGGTGGAGGTCGCTGCCGCTCCCACAGGCAATTTGGCCGGCGCGTCTTACGATGATGACTCCTATGCCGCGGGCTTCAAGCCGGGCTATGACAGCCTCAAGCCGGCATATGACGGGGTCAAGCCGGGCTATGATGGGATCAAGCCGGGCTATGAGCCGGAAGCGCGGACCTATGCCGCGCGGCCGATGGACATGTCCGCCCGCGCGGCGGCGCCCACGGGTTATGCCGACGCCTCTGGTTTCGACCTTGACAGTCTGCCAGGGAGCCAGCCGGTTTCCCAAGCCGATGATTTCACCGTCGATGAACTCGACTACGATCCCGAACTCGACGAGGCTATGGCTGTGCCGGGGCTCGGCGAGCGTGAGGCCGCGAGGCCGTCGCGCGGACGCGGCCTGTTCATCGCCGCGATTGTCGGCGCGGTCGCCGTCGCGGGCGGTCTCGGTGCCTTTGCGCTGTCCTTTGGCGGCAAGGGCGGCAGCGAAGCGCCTGTCATCGTCAAGGCCGACAACGCGCCGATCAAGGTTAAGCCGGAGAATCCGGGCGGCGCCGTGGTGCCCAACCAGGACAACAAGGTCTACGACGCGGTCAGGGGCGCAAAGCCAGCCGAGCCGGTCCAGGAAAAGCTGGTCACCAACGTCGAAGAGCCGGTTGACGTGCAGGCGAAGGACCCGGCCCGCGCCATCGATCTTTCGCCGGACCAGAATGCAGCCGCCGCTGGAACCGATGTCGGCAATGCCGCGCCGATGTCCGGCGCCGCTTCGGCCGACAACGCTTCTGCCGATAGCACTGCGCCGGCGCCCAAGTCCGAGGATCGCATCGCGCAGGTGCTGCAGGATGCCGACAAGGGCACCAATGCCGATGTCGTCGCCGTTGCGCCGCGCAAGGTGAGGACCATGGTGGTCAAGTCGGACGGTTCGCTGGTGCCGCGTGAAGATCCGGCAGCGCCCGCCGCTCCGCAAATGGCCGCTACCGAGCCGGTCGATCCGGCGCCGCAGCATGTCGCCCCGGCGGCGCAAGCCGATGCGGACCAGACCGGCACCGTGGCGCCTGCCGCCGCCCAGGCGGACGACGAGCCGGCCCTCAAGCCGGTCGCCAAGCCGAAAGCCGAGGCCCAATCGGCGAACACGCCGGCAAAGGTTCCGCTCGCGCCGCAGCGTCCGTCCGACCAGCCGGTCGATGTTGTCGGCGAGGTCAAGCCCGATCAGGTTGCGTCCATAGATCCGGCATCGACCGCGGCCGGCGGTGGCTCGTGGTCGATGCAGATCGCCTCGCAGCCGACCGTCGAAAGCGCCCAGTCCAGCTATCAGGATCTGCAGCGCCGCTATGGCAGCGTGCTTGCCGGGCGTACCGCCAACATCGTCAAGGCCGAGATCGCCGGCAAAGGCACGTTCTACCGCGTGCGCGTTCCGGCCCAGTCACGCAATGACGCGATCAATTTGTGCACCAGTTACAAGGCCGCCGGCGGCAACTGCTTCGTCTCGCGCTAAAGCCGGAGCCAACCATCAAAAGCCGGCGCGGTCCACCGCGCCGGCTTTTTCATGGGGAAAGCAGATCCGGCATTGTCCCGGATGAATCCCTGGCGATTCCCTTTGATCGCACAAAGCCCTAAACTGCCGACATGACCGAATCAAAATCCATGATCCTCGGCTGTGCCGGGAAATCGCTTACCCGCGAAGAAATCAATTTCTATCGCAATGAATGCCCGTGGGCCTTCATCCTGTTTGCGCGCAACATTGGCGAGACCGAACAGATCCGCGATCTGGTCGCCGAGATGCGGGACTGCCTAGGGCGTCCGGACGCGCTGGTGTTCATCGATCAGGAAGGCGGCCGTGTGCAGCGCTTGCGACCGCCGCTGGCACCGAACTATCCCGCCGGCGGCGCGCTCGGCGCGCTGTGGCGCGACGATCATGATGCCGGCGCCCGAGCGGCCTGGCTGATGGCGCGGCTGCATGCCTTCGACCTGCTGCGCTACGGCATCACAGCCGATTGCCTGCCGGTGCTCGATGTGCCGATCGAAGGCGCCAGCGATGTCATCGGCGCGCGGGCCTATGGCAAGGATCCGCGACCGGTGATCGAGCTCGGCCGCGCAGCCGCGGAAGGGCTGATGTCGGGCGGCGTGCTGCCGGTCATGAAGCATATTCCGGGTCATGGACGTGCCTTTGCCGACACGCATTTCGAACTGCCGGTGGTCAATGCCTCGCTCAGCGATCTGCAGCGGCATGATTTCGCCCCGTTCAAGGAGCTTAGCCATCTGCCGATGGCGATGACAGCCCATGTCGTCTACAGCGCGATCGACCCCAACAATCCGGCGACCACCTCCGGCAAGGTCATCGACGAGATCATCCGGCGCGAAATCGGCTTCGACGGACTGCTGATGAGCGACGACACCTCGATGAAGGCACTTTCTGGGGATTTCCCGACAAAGGCGGCCTCGATCCTTGCGGCGGGCTGCGATCTGGTCCTTCACTGCAACGGGGTTTTTGAGGAGATGGCCGGCATCGCATCGCGCACCATGGGGCTTGAGGGCACGTCGCTGGAGCGCGCAAAGCGGGCGCTGACCTATATAAAGAACCGTGACACGGTTGAAGAAACCGAAATACGTGCCGAATTCGCCACCTACTTCGATGCGGTGGCATAGCAAAGGGAAAGCGACAGGCAGTGGCGGAAACATTGGAAAGCAAGGCCGCGAAGGCCGCACCGATGGACCGTCTGTGGGCCGAGAATGACGATTCACGCGTTACCGGCGACCCGTCGCTGGTCGTCGACGTGGCCGGCTTCGAAGGTCCGCTCGATCTTCTGCTGCATCTTGCCCGCACCCAGAAGGTCGATCTGGCTCGCATTTCGATCCTGGCGCTGGTCGAGCAATATCTGACCTTTGTCGAGACGGCGAGGGCGCTCAGGCTGGAGCTTGCCGCCGACTATCTGGTGATGGCGGCGTGGCTGGCCTTCCTCAAGTCCAAGCTCCTGGTCCCCAAGCAGCCCGGCGACGAGGGCGAAAGCGGCGAGGAACTGGCGGCGGTGCTGCAGTTCCGCCTGAAGCGGCTGGAAGCCATGCGCGACGCCTCGGCGCGTCTGGTCAACCGCAACCGGCTCGGCCGAGACGTGTTTGCGCGCGGCATGCCGGAAATGGTCATCGTCGAAAAGCGTAACGCATATTCGGCCTCGCTCTACGATCTCTTGACCGCCTATGCCCAGCAGCGCCAGAAGCAGGCGATCAACAATGTGACCATCGCCAGGCGCGGTGTCTGGTCGCTCAAGGACGCGCGCGACATCCTGACCCGCCTGGTCGGGGCTGCAAGCGACTGGACGGCGCTGGAGAGTTTTCTGATCGCATACATGACCAGTCCCGAGGAGCGGCGCACGGCGATCGCCAGTTCGTTTGCGGCCACGCTGGAGCTGGTGCGCGACGGCACGATGGACGTGCGGCAGGATCAGACGTTCGCGCCGATCTACCTGCGCGGCCGCACGCAGGCAATCAAGGCAGTCGAGGTGGCATCATGAGCGAACGCTTCAACGCTTCGGTTGTCCCGTTCAAGGTCGGCGATGAACCCGAAGAGGAGTTGCTTTCCCAGGATCCGGCCGAGCAGCAGCTACAGAACCCGGCCGAACGGCTGCATCTGGCCGAGGCCGTGCGCATGGCCGAGGCGATCGTGTTCGCCAGCGCTGAACCCGTCAGCGAAAAGCAGCTTGCGGCCCGCCTCCCTGACGGCATCAACATTGCCCTGGCCATGGCCGAGCTGCAGCAGATCTATGCGCGGCGCGGCGTCAATCTGGTGCGTGTGGGCGACGCCTGGGCGTTCCGCACCGCCGGCGACCTGGCTTTCCTGATGAGCCGCGATACCGTCCAGCAAAGGAAGCTCTCCCGCGCGGCTCTCGAAGTGCTGGCGATCATTGCCTATCACCAGCCGGTGACGCGTGCCGAGATCGAGGACATCAGGGGCGTGGAGACCTCAAAAGGTACGCTCGACACGCTGCTGGAAACGGAATGGGTGCGCATGCGCGGCCGGCGAAAGACGCCCGGACGCCCTGTGACCTACGGCACGACGGAGACCTTCCTCGACCATTTCGCGCTGGAAGAGATTCGCGATCTTCCTGGCATGGAGGAACTGAAGGGGGCCGGACTGCTTTCGGGCCGCATGCCGTCGAATTTCTCCATTCCGCAGCCGCCGGCCGATCCCGACGCATTGACCGACGACGAGGATGCGCTGACCGATATCGATCTCGAGGAACTCGGCCTGCTGACGCCGCGCGTCACGGAAGATTGACTGGCATTGGCGGCGAACTTGATGAGGATGCGCGGATTCGTAGCGGGCGTTCCCGTCGAAAATGCGTGACATCCGTCACCCTTTCATAAACTCTGTCGCAGTTGTGTTTGAATCCCAACGCGAAAACGCATAGATCATCGCCAGGGAAAACATTCGAGAGAGATTTGCTATGGGTTCATTTTCGATTTGGCATTGGCTGATCGTGCTGGTGATCGTGCTTTTGGTGTTTGGCCGCGGCAAGATTCCCGAGCTGATGGGCGATATGGCCAAGGGCATCAAGAGCTTCAAGAAGGGCATGGCCGACGACGAGGTTGCCGAAGACAAGCGCACCGTCGAACACCGTGCCGACGAGACCGTTGCGGCCGCGAAGGAAAAAGCCAGCAAGAGCTGAGCCAAAGGTTCTAGTCGGAACAGAGTGCCATGTTTGAAGTCGGCTGGACCGAAATGCTGGTCATCGCGATCGTCATGATCGTGGTCGTCGGACCCAAGGATTTGCCCAATATGCTGCGCACCTTCGGCCGCACGACGGCGAAGCTGCGCGCCATGGCGTCCGATTTCCAGAAACAGTTCAACGAGGCGCTGAAGGAAGCCGAGCTCGACGACGTCAAGAAGTCAGTCGACGAGCTCAGGGGTCTCAGCCCGATGGCCGAGATCAGGAAGCAGCTCAATCCGTTCGAACAGGCCGCGGCCGATGTTCGCTCCGGCGTCGATGCGGCGATGAAGCCGAAGCCGGCCGATCCGGCAAGCTCTGTCGCTTCGACCCCGCAGGCGGCCGAGCCGTTGAAGAACGGTGCAACGACCATGCCTGGCGTCAACGGACCGGAAGCAGCGCCAGCAGCGCCGATTTTCCCGGCGATGACCGACGAATCGGTGGTGACGACGTCAGTACCGGCGGCACCTGTCGTGGCGCCGAAGGCATCCGCGGCGAAGAAACTAACCAAGCCTGCACCGGCAAAAGCGACGCCGGCTGCAAAAGCTTCGGCAAATGGTGCAAAGGTTGCCGCGAAGGCAGCGTCTGCGTCCAAGACGCCGGCGAAGGCCGTGACGACGGCACAGCCTGAAACGCTCAGGGCCAAGACGCCCGCTGCGGCCAAGGCTATCGCGGCCAAGACTGTAGCGACCAAGACGGGGGCGAAAGCCGAACCGAAGCTTGCAGCGGTGAAGAAGCCGGTGGCCAAGAAGACGGCTGGAGCCGCCAAGTGAGCGTTTCGGACACCGAAAAGGACGAGATCGAGAAATCGTCGGCGCCGCTGATGGAGCATCTGATCGAGTTGCGCCGGCGGCTGATCTGGTCGCTGGGCGGCTTCTTCGTTGCCTTCCTGGTCTGTTTCTTCTTCGCCAAGAAACTGTTCAACCTCCTGGTCGTGCCGTTCAAATGGGCGACGCAATGGGCAGGGCTCGATCCGCACAAGGTCGAGCTGATCTACACGGCGCCGCAGGAATTCTTCTTCACTCAGGTCAAGCTCGCCATGTTCGGCGGCATGGTGATCGCCTTTCCGCTGATTGCCACGCAGATCTACAAGTTCATCGCGCCCGGCCTGTACAAGAACGAGCGGAATGCCTTCCTGCCGTTCCTGATCGCGTCGCCGATCCTGTTCCTGATGGGTGCGTCGCTGGTCTATTTCTTCTTCACGCCGATGGTGATGTGGTTCTTCCTCGCCATGCAGCAGGCCGGCACCGACGATCAGGTGCAGATTTCGCTGCTGCCGAAAGTGTCGGAATATCTCAGCCTGATCATGACGCTGATCTTTTCCTTCGGCCTGGTGTTCCAGCTGCCGGTGGTGACCAGCCTGATGACACGGGTCGGCATGCTGTCGTCCAAGGGACTGGCCGAGAAGCGCAAATGGGCGATCGTCATTGCCTTCGTCGTCGCGGCGATACTGACGCCGCCCGATCCGATGAGTCAGATCGGCCTGGCCATCCCGACCATCCTTCTCTACGAGGTGTCCATCTGGGCTGCCCGGCTGATCGAGCGCGATCGGGAAAAGCAGCGCGTGGCACGCGAGAAGCAGGATGCGGCGGACGAGGTGGCGGACAAAGCACCGGACGAGCCCCCGGCACCTGCCTCCTCATAGGCAACAGAGCGGCTGCAGCGGCGGAAAAACATAGTCGTCGCCCCGCCCATCTTGCATCGATCTCGGATGCGGTTTACGCCCTCTGGCTGAAACGCATCGCGCTCAAAGCGATGCGTTTCAGTTTTGTTTTGAGCATATCGTTGTCCCAAAATCGCTGTGCACTTTTGGGCGACATGCTACCCAGGAGCGTTCAAACCATGCTTGACATCAAATGGATTCGCGACAACCCGAAGGCCCTTGTCGAGGCGCTGGTGAAGCGCTCGTGGTCGGCCGGTGAGGCGCAGTCCATGGTCGACGGACTGATCGCCTCGGACGAGGCGCGGCGCGAGCACGTTACCGAACTGCAGACCAAGCAGGAGCGCCGCAATGCCGCGTCGAAGGAGATCGGTAACGCCATGCGTTCGGGCGATGCCGCCTTGGCCGAAAAGCTGAAAGCCGAAGTCGGCGAGATCAAGGTCTTCATCCAGAACGGCGAGGCGCGCGAACGCGAGCTCGACAAGGCCCTGACCGATGCGCTGGCAGTGCTTCCCAACGTGCCGTTCGACGACGTGCCTGTCGGCAAGGACGAGCACGACAATGTCGTCAAGCACCTCGTCGGCAAGGTGCCGACGCGGCCGAACTGGGTGAAGGAGCACTTTGAGATCGGCGAAGCGCTCGGCATGATGGATTTCGAGCGCGCGGCAAAGCTGTCGGGCTCGCGCTTTACGGTGCTGAAAAGCGGACTGGCCCGGATGGAACGTGCGCTCGGCCAGTTCATGCTGGACCTGCATACGACCGAACACGGCTACGAAGAAGTCATCCCGCCGTTGATGGTCAAGGACGATGTTCTGTTCGGCACCAACCAATTGCCTAAGTTCGAGGAAGATCTGTTCTTCACGCCGCACGGGGAGGGCAGGCTTGGCCTGATCCCGACCGCCGAGGTCCCACTCACCAACCTTGTGCGTGAAGAAATCACCGCGCATGAAAAACTGCCGCTGCGCTACACCGCGCTGACGCCGTGCTTCCGTTCGGAAGCGGGTTCGGCCGGGCGCGACACGCGCGGCATGCTGCGCCAGCATCAGTTCTACAAGGTCGAGCTGGTGTCGATCACCGATCAGGAATCGTCGCTTGCCGAGCACGAGCGGATGACGCAATGCGCCGAGGAAGTGCTGAAGCGGCTCGGCCTGCCGTTCCGCACCATGACGCTGTGCACCGGTGACATGGGGTTTGGTGCGCGTAAGACCTACGACATCGAGGTCTGGCTGCCCGGCCAGAACGCCTATCGCGAGATCTCGTCCTGCTCGGTGTGCGGCGATTTCCAGGCGCGCCGCATGGACGCGCGCTACAAGGACAGGGACGGCAAGGGCAACCGCTTCGTGCACACGCTCAACGGCTCGGGCACAGCCGTTGGCCGCGCGCTCATCGCTGTCATCGAAAACTACCAGAATGAAGATGGCAGCGTAACCATTCCTGAAGTGCTGCGGCCTTACATGGGCGGTCTGGAAAAGATCGAAGCGAAATAATGCGCATTCTCCTGACCAATGACGACGGCATTCATGCCGAGGGACTGGCGTCGCTCGAACGCGTCGCACGTACGCTGTCCGACGATGTCTGGGTGGTGGCGCCCGAGCAGGACCAGTCCGGCTATGCGCATTCGCTGTCGATCTCGGAGCCGCTGCGGCTGCGCAAGATTGGCGAGAAGCATTTTGCCGTGCGCGGCACGCCGACGGATTGCGTCATCATGGGCGTCAAGAAGATCCTGCCTGGCGCACCCGACCTGATCCTGTCCGGCATCAATTCGGGCGCCAACATCGCCGACGATGTCACCTATTCCGGCACCGTCGCCGGCGCCATGGAGGGTGCGCTGCTCGGCATCCGCTCGATCGCGCTCAGCCAGGGCTACAGCTATGTCGGCGAAGATCGCGTCGTGCCCTACGAGACGACAGAAGTGCTGGCGCCGGCGCTGCTGAAGAAACTTGTCGCGACGCCGTTGCCGGACGGCGTGCTGCTCAACGTCAATTTTCCCAACTGCACGCCCGAAGAGGTCGCGGGCACGGTGGTCACCACGCAAGGCAAGCTCGTGCACTCCCTGTGGGTCGACGAGCGCCGCGACGGGCGCGGCCTGCCTTACTACTGGCTGCGCTTCGGCGGCGAGCCGGTCGAGGGCAAGCAAGGCACCGATCTCTACGCGTTGCGCAACAGGCTGGTGTCGGTGACGCCGCTGCAGCTCGACCTGACCGCGCATGAAATCCGTGACCAATTGAGCAAGGCGCTTGCATGAACCAAGGCCTCCCGATCGATGACCGCGAAGGTTTTGCTGCCTTTCTGCTGCGCCTGCGCGGCCGGGGGACTGTGCCGAAGGCGCTGATCGCGGCCTTCGAGGCGACGCCGCGGCGCGGCTTCCTGGCGGCCCAGTTCCATCAGATCGCCTGGTCGGACCGTATGCTGCCGATCGAATGCGGCGAGGCGATCGAAGGTGCCGACATGCAGGCGGCGGTGATCGCGGCGCTCGCTATCGAGCAGGGCAACCGCGTGCTCGAGATCGGCACCGGCTCGGGCTACACTTCGGCGGTGATGTCGCGGCTGGCGGCGCGGGTCATCACCACCGATCGCTACAAGACGCTCGCCGAGCAGGCGCGGCAGCGCTTCGAGGCGCTCGGCATCGGCAATGTGATCGTGCGCCACGCCGATGGTTCCGGCGGGCTGCCGAATGAAGGGCCATTTGACCGTATCGTCGCCTGGGCTGCCTTCGACAGCCTGCCGCGCTTCCTGCTCGACCAGTTGTCGAGCGGCGGTATCGTCATCGCTCCGATCGGCCCCGAAGAGGGCGAACAGGTGCTGGCCAAGCTGACCAAGGTCGGCAGCCGCTTCGAGCGTGAAGACATCGGCCTCGTTCGCCTGCAGCCGATCCTGCGCGGTGTCGCCGCTGTCATCTAGCGCGTATGTCGATGTTCAGGCCGCGCCGCGTCGGGTGCGCGCGCCGTCTTCGACCCCGGCCGGCATGACCTGAAAATCTCCCCTGGGCTCGCTCTCTAATATTTTAAGAAAAATTGCGTCGGATTCCATGGGGTTAACCGTCGAGTAACATTAACGCGCTTTAATCATGCCTAGTTTGTACCGGGTATGTGCGGGTTAGTGCGATGCAACTCAGTGTTTTGAAGACAAACGGTCGCAATCTGGCGCGAGGCTGCGCCATACTGATGGTCGCGGGTGCCGCTGCGGGGTGCAGTTCCCAGGTTTCGCGGTTCAATGGCGTCGACGATGTCTTTACATCCTCGACCAACAATCAGCGCGCCATCATCAACAAGCAGGATGCCGTACAGCAGCCCTATCCGGGCGATGTCGCCGCCGCTCCGATCGATGGCAGCCATACACAGTCGGTCAGCCGCTCCAGCCTCGATCCGGTCTCGACGCGGCCGCTGCCGCCGCCGGTTGCCCAGGCTTCCGAAGTGGCGCCGGTGTCGAAGCCGGTACGCACCGCATTGGCCCCGGCACCGCATGTCGACAGGACCACGACCGGCACCGTCGCCCCAGTGGCGTCGCCTTTCAAGGTTTCGCAACCTGACGAACCCCGCGTGGCTGCTTCCGGCACTCCGCATGCAACCGAGATCGTCGTCAGGGACGGCGAAACGATCGGCGGCCTGGCGCAGCGCTACAAGGTGCCGTCCGACGTGATCATGAAGGTCAACGGGTTGAGCGCGACCAAGGGGCTGAAGACCGGCCAGAAGCTGGTCATCCCGGCCTACGCCTATTCGAGCAAGAGCGAGCCGAAGCTCGCGGATGCCAAGCCGGCGAAAGACACCAAGCACAACCTGCCGGCCACCGCGCCCGACAAGGTGGCCGTCCTGCCGCAGCAGCCGAAGCCTAGGGAGGGCAAGTCCGCCGCTCCGGTCGACACGTCGGCCGCCGCGAGCCAGCCCAAGGAGCCCAAGCCGCAGGTAGCTGCGGCCAAGGCGACCAATGCAGCTGGCACCTATACGGTTCAGTCGGGCGACACGCTTTCCTCGATTGCCAGGAAGACCGGCGTCGGCGCCACTGCGCTGAAGCAGGCCAACGGCATGAAGGATGGCTTGCTCAAGATCGGCCAGACGCTGAAGGTGCCGGCCGGTGGAACCGCGACCGCCGCCGCTGCCAAGCCGGCCAAGGTCGATCCGGTGACGACGGCCACGACGCAGCCCGCGGCAAAGACCACGCCGTCGGAAACGCTGGCGTCCTACACGCCGCCGAAAAAGGATTCCAAGGTCATCCAGCAGGCCGAGGCCGACGATGCCGTCGCGCCAGACGCCACCGGCATCGGCAAGATGCGTTGGCCGGTGCGCGGCCGCGTGATTTCCGGTTTCGGCTCCGGCAAAGACGGCGTTGACATCGCCGTACCCTCTGGCACACCGGTCAAGGCAGCCGAAAACGGTGTCGTCATCTATGCCGGCGACGGCCTCAAGGAATTCGGCAATACGGTGCTGGTGCGCCACGAGAATGGCCTGGTCACCGTCTATGGCCACGCCAGCTCGATCGAGGTCCAGCGCGGCCAGAAGGTCAAGCGCGGCCAGGAAATCGCGCTGTCGGGCATGAGCGGCACAACGGACTCGCCGAAGCTGCACTTCGAAGTGCGCAAGAACTCGGCGCCAGTCGATCCCTCCGGCTATCTCGAATAGTCGAGGCTATCTCGAATAGAAGAAAAAAAGCAATTTTGCGGGCCGTCTGACCTCCAGTCCGGCCCGCCGGCTCAGCCCGTTCCGAAAGGAGCGGGCTTTTTCAGCTTCAACGCGACGCGCCAGTCTTCAAGCTTCAAAGATGATCACGCAGGGTGTCGGCGATCATGACGCCAAGGCTGCTGGCCTTGATGCCGAGAAGCGTCTCCGCGTCGGAGGAATCGACCAGCAAGGGATTGTCGAAGAGGTAGCTCATTTCGATGACCTCATGCATGCCCGATGCCTCCATTTCGGGGATGGAATAGGAACGTGTCTCTGGAATTTCACGGTGAAGCATTGCCGCCGTCGTTAGGATGAGTTCCCGTGGTGAGGCGTGTTGCGATGGAACATGGAATGCTCGTCCCCATTCGCCCGTGTAGCGGGAAGCGGCGACCAGTGTCCTGGCCACGTCCTTCGTGAAGGACCAGGCATGAGTCGCGTCGAGGTTTCCAATGAAAGCAGTCGGCCTCCCCTCGATTATGGAGGGCAGCGCGACCAGTGAGAAAGAGCTGATCGCGCCATGTCCAAGATAATCGCTGGACCGCACTTCGACTGCCGGCACGTCCGCACGGACCGCGCGCTGCCACATGATCGTCCGGGCGGTTCCTTTCTTCGAAGTCGGATCCAGAGACAGGTCGGAGTGAAGCGGACTATCGGCATGTTCGCCATAGCCATAGAGGTTTCCGAGTATCACAAGCTTCGCGCCGACCGCTTCCGCGGCCCGCACGGTGCCGTCGATGATTGGGAAAAAGTCGGTCGGCCACCGGTGATAGGCGGCCATGGCACACATGAAAACGGCGTCGGCGTTTCGGCAGATACGCGCCAGTTCAACGCCATCGGTGGCATCGGCCTGCACCGCCCGGACGTTCCGCAACCCGTTTGAGCCGACACTCCGGCTCGTGAGAACGACATCATGTCCTTCTTCTCCCAGAAGGCGCGCGGTCTCGTGCCCGACCGGGCCTGCTCCGACAACTACATAAAAACCCATGGCAACCTCTCGTCCAAACTCTATGGAGAGGCGTAGGTACATGTCCCCGGCATTGAAAATCGCGCGGAAATTGCCAATTCTTGGACAGGTTTTGCCATGAAGTGAGAAAGCATGCATTCGCAGTCTGTTCCGGCTCGATTTCCGCCCGACGTCACAATGGCCTTCTGGCATATCGAAGCGGGCGTCCATCGTCTCTCCAAAGCGGCCCATCATCGCATCATGGTGCATGCAAGCGCGGCGACGCGTTCCTACTGCAATGAGGTTGGTCGATATTTCGTGAGGCGCGCCGGCGATATTGACCTGGTGCCCGCTGGCCAAGAGGGCGGTTTCGAGACTGAAACCCCGTTCGACACGATCGAGATCGCGTTACAACCAGCCCTGATGGAAAGGGTGGCGGCTGAGCTTGGCGGCAAGGCGCGCGCATTGCCGCTCGACACACGTCACCTGCTTCGTGATCAGCGCATCCAACATCTCGCCCGAGCACTCGAGAGCGATGTCAACGCAAACTCACCGAGTGGACCTTTGTTTGCCGACAGCATTGGCGCAGCTCTTGCGGTGAGGCTGCTCGGTCTTGACAATCTCGATGTCGACCGAAGAAACCGGTTGTCAGATGCCCAGCTCAAGCGTGTGTTGGAGCATATTGAGGCTGGCCTGCACGAGCCCCTTTCGATCCTCCGACTGAGCCGAGTTGCCGGGGCGAGCAGCTCGCACTTGCGGGCTTGGTTCAAGGCGGCGACAGGCTTCACCCTGCACCGGTACGTGTTGCGACGCCGGGTCGAACGCGCACGCGTCCTGCTCCGGCGCGGGGATCTCAGCACAAGCGAGGTTGCGGAATTGACGGGCTTTGCGCACCAGTCACACCTGGCGCATTGGATGCGTCGTGAGATCGGCCAAACGCCGCGTGACTTGCGGCGGTCGCAGCCCAAATGATCTTGTCATTGGATGGCGTTGGCGACGCCACCCAACGTATCAGTCCCTCAGTGGCTTGCCGAGCCGGCCAGCCAGGTCCTGGGTGAACTGCCAGGCGACGCGACCTGAGCGGCTGCCGCGGGTGGTCGCCCATTCCAGTGCTTCGGCGCGCAGTTGCTCGGGATCCACGACAAGGCCATGGTGCCTGACATAGCCGTCGATCATGTCGAGATACTCGTCCTGCGAACATTTGTGGAAGCCGAGCCACAGCCCGAACCGGTCGGACAGCGACACTTTTTCCTCGACCGCCTCGGACGGGTTGATGGCGGTCGAGCGCTCGTTGTCGATCATGTCGCGGGGCAAAAGATGCCGGCGGTTCGAGGTGGCATAGAAGATGACATTGGCGGGGCGGCCCTCGACGCCGCCTTCGAGCGCTGCCTTGAGCGATTTGTAGGAGGTGTCGTCATGGTCGAAGGAGAGGTCGTCGCAAAACAGGATGAAGCGGAAGGGCGCCGCCTTGAGCAATCCCATCAGCTTCGGCAGCGTGTCGATGTCCTCGCGGTGGATTTCGATCAGCTTCAACGGCAGGTCGGACTTGGTCCTGGCGTTGATCTGGGCATGCACGGCCTTGACCAGCGACGATTTGCCCATGCCGCGCGCGCCCCACAACAATACGTTGTTGGCCGGATAGCCGCCAGCGAAGCGTTCGGTGTTGTCGACAAGGATGTCGCGGACGCGGTCGACGCCACGGATCAGGCCGATGTCGACGCGGTTAACCCTGCGCACCGGTTCCAGATAGCCCGGATCGGCCTGCCAGACGAAGCAATCGGCCGCGCCGAGGTCGGTTTGGGGTACCGGCGGCGGGGCAAGACGGCTCACCGCCTCGATCAGCCGGTCGAGTTTCTGGTTCAGGGCTTCAATGCTGCTGTCGGTCATGGCTGTCTTTTGTTTCGCGTTTTGACGTGTGGGGGCGTGAAGCTGGCCGATTCCGTCTGATACAAAACCGGCTGCAACCTTTTGTTCGAGCGTGATCTTTTCCAAAAACTGGCTCGCGCTTTTCGCGATCCTGCTCTAACACGGCTCAACAGGCCGGAAAAGCAGCCGATTTGGGCGGCCGCGCAGTTGCATTGACAACTTTACCGACTATATTCCGGCCAAATTTCAAGGGGCCGCCAGATTGGCGGCTGTTTTCAAAATTCAGGAGTACCTCGATGTTCGTGACACCGGCATACGCCCAAGGCGTCGGCGCTTCTCCAGACATGTTCATCAGCATTTTGCCGTTTGTCCTGATTTTCGTGATCATGTATTTTCTGATCATCAGGCCGCAGCGCACGCAGCTGAAGAAGCGCGGCGAGATGCTGGCCGCGGTCCGTCGCGGCGACACGGTCGTCACCGGCGGCGGCTTCGTCGGCAAGGTGACCAAGGTGATCGACGACAACGAGCTCGAGATCGACCTCGGCGGTGGCATGAAGGTGACGGCGCTGCGTTCCACGATCGCCGATGTGCGCGTCAAGGGCGAGCCGGTCGCCAACCAGAACGCCAAGAAATAACCGAATTGTCGGCGGAGGGATCCGCCAGCATGCCTGACGGAGGACGCCATTTGCCGCCTTCTTCGCGCTTCAGGATAGTTCTGATCTGTGTGGCTGCGGTCATTACAGCAGTGCTTGATGTGTCCATCCTTTTCGCGGCAAGTCCGCTCGCGAAGCAGCCTTATTGGGCACCAAAAATCCAGACGGCGATTGGCCTCGATCAAAAGGGCATTTCGCGCTTCGTATTCGGCCTGGATCTGGACGAATTGATCAAAGGCAGGCTGGAGACGACCCAAGACGAAATCCGCTCACTGCTGCGTTCCGCTCACATCGGCTATACCGGTCTGGCTGTATCGGGTCGCGCGGTTCAGGTACACATTTCGGATGCCGCTCAGCTTGTTTTGGCCAAAGTAACGCTAAAGACACTGACCGATCCGTCTGCCGATGATGACGCAGTCCAGGAGCTGGTGCTGGATGAGTCCGGACCAGTCTTGCTCAAATTCGTCATCACGGGCGCCGGCATCAAATACCTAACGTCCGCGGCTTTGAAGCAGTCAGTGGAGGTCATCAAGCATCGCATCCATGACTTCAGGAGGGTTGAATCGGGCATTTCGGAGCCGATCGTGCGGCAGCAAGGCGATGATCGGATTATGGTCCAAGTGTCGGGCCTCAAGGATTCGCATAGGCTAAGTAATATCCTTGTTCGTGCCGCCAAGCTGACTGTCCAGATGATTGATGGATCGATGCCGGTGAAAGACGCGCTTAATGGGCCGCTGCCCAATTCGTCCAGCATGCTTTATTCACACGACGATCCGCCGGTCCCCTACCTGATCGAGAACCGTGTCATCGTTTCGGATGACAACCTGATCAATGCGAAGCCGGCCTACAGCCCGCAAAGTAACAAGCCGATTGTCCTGTTTCGGGTCGATTCAAAAGGAACCGCACGGCTAAGCCGGGAGACCTCGCAGAATGTCGGCAGTTCGTTTGCAGTCGTGCTGGACGGTCGGGTGGTTTCAGTACCGGTAATCCGCGAGCCCATCCTTGACGGCATCGGCCAGATATCGGGCAATTTCACTGTCGAGGACGCTAACGATCTCGCCGTGCTATTACGCAATGGCCGCTTACCCGCACGATTGACAATAGTTGAAGAAAGTCCGATGGCAGCACCAAAGTGACCGCCTTGTGCTCGACAACCACAGATGCGCGGATGAATGGTGAGCCGGTGGCGAACCAGAATGCCAAGAAATAACCGAATTTTAGGCGGAGCGATCCGCGGACACGCTCTGACGGACGACGCCATATGCTGTATTTTTCGCGCTTCAAGATGATCCTGATCTGGGTGGCCGTGGCCATCACGGTGATCCTCGCCGCGCCCAATCTCATCCCCGCAAGCACTTTGGCCAAGCTTCCCGACTGGGTGCCGAAGCGGCAGATGACGCTCGGCCTCGATCTGCAGGGCGGCTCGCACATCCTGCTGGAGATGAATCAGAACGATCTGATCAAGGACCGGTTGGAGACGACGCGCGACGAAATCCGCACGCTGCTGCGTGACGCCAAGATCGGCTACACCGGCCTCGCCGGCACCGGACGTGTCTTGCAGGTCCGTATCACCGATCCCGCCCAGATCGATGCCGCCAAGACGGCGCTGAAGACGCTGACCGATCCGGTCGCTGCCGGCCTGTTCACCGGCGGCTCCATCCAGGAAATGACGCTCGATGATTCCGAGCCCGGCCTGCTCAAGTTCAACGTCACCGACGCCGGCATCAAATATCGCACATCGACGGCGCTGACGCAGTCGATCGAGGTGGTCGAGCGCCGCGTCAACGAACTCGGCACGACCGAACCTATCGTGCAGCGACAGGGCGACGACCGTATCCTTGTCCAGGTGCCGGGTCTTCAGGACCCGCAAAGGCTGAAGGAAATCCTCGGCCAGACCGCCAAGCTGACCTTCCAGATGGTCGACCAGTCGATGCCGGTGCAGGATGCCCTCAACGGCCGTCCGCCAGCCGGCTCGTCGGTGCTGTACTCGCAGGACGATCCGCCGGTTCCGTATCTGATCGAAAATCGCGTCATCGTCTCGGGCGAAAACCTCGTTGACGCACAGGCGACATACAATTCGCAGAACAACGAGCCGGTGGTGTCGTTCCGCTTTGATTCGAAAGGGGCGGCGCGCTTCGGCCAGGCCACTGCGCAGAATGTCGGCAAGCTGTTCGCCATCATCCTCGACAACCAGGTGATTTCGGCGCCGCAGATCCGCGAGCCGATCCTCGGCGGCACCGGCCAGATATCCGGCAACTTCACCGCCCAGAGCGCCAACGACCTTGCGGTGCTGCTGCGCGCCGGTGCGTTGCCCGCAACGCTTACGGTCATCGAAGAACGCACGGTGGGTCCGGGCCTTGGCCAGGATTCGATCCATGCCGGCAAGGTCGCCGGCATCATCGGTTCTATCCTCGTCGTCGCCTTCATGTTCGTCGCCTACGGCTTCCTCGGCTTCCTGGCCAACATCGCGCTGGCGGTGCACGTGGCGATGATCGTCGGCGTGCTCTCGTTGCTTGGCGCGACGCTGACCTTGCCTGGTATCGCCGGTATCGTGCTGACCATCGGCATGGCGGTCGATTCCAACGTGCTGATCTACGAACGAATCCGCGAGGAGCGACGCGCCGGCCGCTCCGTGATCCAGGCGATCGATACCGGTTTCACCAAGGCGCTGGCGACCATCGTCGATTCCAACATCACTTCGCTGATCGCCACCGTGGTGCTGTTCTATCTCGGTACCGGGCCGGTGAAGGGCTTTGCCATCACTTATGCCATCGGCATCCTGACGACCGTGTTCACCGCTTTCACCTTCACCCGGCTGCTGGTCTCGATCTGGCTGCGCCGGGCTCGCCCGAAGGAACTGCCGCGCGCGCCGGTGACCTTCGTTCCGCCCGGCACGAAAATTCCGTTCATGGGCATCCGTCGCTGGACGTTCACGCTGTCAAGCGCACTGTCGATCCTCTCGGTGGTGATGTTCATGACCGTCGGCATCAATTACGGCATCGATTTCAAGGGCGGTTCGCTGATCGAGGTACAGGCCAAGAGCGGCAATGCCGACCTCGCCGACCTCCGCTCGCGCCTGACCGAGCTCAACATCGGCGAAGTCCAGGTCCAGCAGTTCGGTACGCCCAACGACGTGTTGATCCGCGTCGGCACGCAGGATGGCGGCGAGAATGCCGAGCAGACCGTCATCGACAAGGTGCGCGGCGAACTGCAGGACAATTATGACTTCCGCCGCGTGGAAGTGGTGGGACCGACAGTCTCCGGAGAACTCGCCAAGCAAGGCACCATCGCCATGCTGATCGCGCTGCTCGGCATCCTGGTCTATGTCTGGTTCCGCTTCGAATGGCAGTTCGCGGTCGGCGCCATCGTGGCGACGGTGCACGATGTGGTCATGACACTTGGCTTCTTCGTCATCACCGGGCTGGAGTTCAACCAGTCGTCACTGGCGGCGATCCTGACCATCATCGGCTATTCGCTGAATGACACGATCGTGGTCTATGACCGTGTTCGCGAGGATCTGCGAAAATACAAGCGGATGCCGCTGCCGCAACTGTTGAACAACGCCATCAACGAGACTCTGTCGAGGACGACACTGACATCGGTGACGACGATCCTGGCGCTGCTGGCGCTGGTGCTGTTCGGCGGCGAGGTGATCCGCTCGTTCACCATGGCCATGCTGTTCGGCGTCGTCTTCGGCACCTATTCCTCGATCTTTATCGCCGCACCGCTGCTGATCCTGTTCAAGTTGCGGCCGCAGGCAACTGCCGACGAGGAGAAGCCGGTCAATGGCGGCAAGGCGGTCGCGACCTGACGCGCCGCCCCGAAGGGATGACAGAACGATGACCAGCAAAGGCATCGTCATCCGCGAGGCGCATTTTCCGGGCCGCGCGCCGATCGAAGCCTACGGCAATGGCGGGTTCCGCTTTGCCGACATGTCGCACCGTGGTTCGCTCATGTGCCTGCCATCCGGCATCCATGGTTGGGAACCGGCTGATCCCCTGGCGCTGACGGTGGCGGATTTCGACAGGCTGCTGGCTGAGGCCGACAAGGTCGAAATCCTGCTGGTCGGCATGGGCAGGGATCTCAGGCCATTGCCCGCCGCATTGCGGGCCGCGCTGAAGGCCGCCGGCATTGCATCCGACCCGATGTCGACGGGGGCCGCGGTGCGGACCTACAATGTCCTTCTGGCGGAAGAGCGCGCGGTGGCCGCAGCGCTCATTGCCGTCGATTGACATGTCTCGAAGCGCTGAAATCGTCATGGACGCGGTGCGCGCCACCGACCATGACCGCTATCTGACCGCGCTCTATGCAACGGCGGACAAGCGCGACGCGCTGTTTTCGCTCTATGCCTTCAATGCCGAGATCGCAGGCATTCGCGATCGCATCCATGAAGCGCTGCCGGGCGAAGTGCGGCTGCAGTGGTGGCGCGATGTCATTGCCGCCGGCGGCGAGGCCGGCGCCGGCCATCCCGTTGCCGAAGCCTTGAACGCCACGATAGCGACGTTCGGCCTTCCGGAGCCGGCCTTCGAGAACATGCTCGATGCGCGCATCTTCGACCTCTACGACGACCCGATGCCGTCGCGCACCGATCTGGAAGGCTATTGCGGCGAGACGGCCGCAGCACTCATCCAGCTTGCGGCGATGGTGCTCGATCCCGTCGAGGCGCCGCGCTTTGCCGATCTGGCGGGCAGGGCAGGCTGTGCGCAGGCGATGACCGGCCTGCTGCTGCTGTTGCCGCTGCATCGCCGGCGCGGACAGTGTTTTGTCCCGGCCGATATCCTTGCAGCGGCCGGCTCTTCGCCGCAGGAGTTCGTTGCCGGTGATGGCGGACCCGGCGCCAAACGCGCGGTGGCGGCGATGATGGCGCTGGCACGGGAACATCTTTCCGCCTTCGAGCGAGGCGCTCCGGCTCTGCCTGTATCGCTGCGTCCGGCATTCCTGCCGCTCGCCCTGTCACGTGCCTATCTCGGCAAGATGGAGAATGGTTCGCCGCTCGAAGGCGTGGCGCGGCTGTCGGCCTTGCGCCGGCATTGGCTGCTGCTGCGTCGCGCGAGCAAGGGCTGGCCTGCGCTTTGACGTAAACGTCAATCATGTTAAGACGTCCCCGCGCCAAACTGTTGCTGAAGACAACAGGCCGGCCCGGAGGAGATGAATGAGCTTACCCATATTGGTAGCGATCGTTACCTTCGGCATCGCGCTGTCGGTTGCGGCGGTGCATTTCACCGGCGGCAGCAAGACGGCGACGCTCAGCAGTGTCGATCGCGCAGTGAGCCGATTCACTGAGGATTTTCCCGACGAGATCGCGACGGTGGTCCGCCTGACAGCGGATGCCAAGACGGCGTTTCTGGATATCGGGCGAGGGCGCATCGGCATCGTTCACAGCATCGGCGATCGCTTTTTGACCCGCATCGTCTCGCCTCAGAATGTCGCGGTTTTGAACGCCGGAGATGCGAACACGGTTTCGCTGCGGCTCGCCGATTTCACCTGGAAGGGCGGCCGCTTCCGCTTTGCCAGCTCAACGGATGCACAGGGCGTGCTGAAAGCGCTTGAGCCGCAAGGTTCAAATTCCACTGGGCAGGCCGCGTGATGGACAGCTACAATTTCCCGCAAGTCACCCAACTGGCCATCCCGTTCTTCGTGGTCGCGATCCTGATCGAGCTTTGGTTGGTGCGCACCGGCCGCGCCAGGGATTCGTTCGAGACGCGCGACACCTTGACCAGCCTGATGATGGGCACCGGCAATGTCGTTGCCGGGCTGCTGCTTGGCGTCGTGTCCTACTGGGCACTGCTGTGGCTGTGGCAATTCCGCGTCTTCAATCTCGGCCTGTCGGTCTGGGTGTTCCTGGCCGCCTTCCTGCTCGATGATCTGCGCTACTACGTCTATCATCGCATCGCGCACCGGGTGCGCTGGGTGTGGGCCGAACACGTAAACCACCATTCCAGCCAGCACTACAATCTGTCGACGGCGCTCAGGCAAAGCTGGACCGGTCTGTTCACCTTCATGTTCGTTTTGCAGGCGCCGCTGGTGCTGCTCGGCTTCCACCCGGCGGTGATTGCCTTCACCTTCGGCTTCAACCTTGTCTGGCAGTTCTGGATCCGCACCGAGACGATCGGCAAGATGTGGAGCTGGTTCGAGTTCGTCTTCAACACGCCGTCACACCACCGCGTCCATCACGCCACCAATCCGCGCTACCTCGACGCCAACTATGCCGGCACGCTGATCATCTGGGATCGCGTGTTCGGCACCTTCGTCGGAGAACTGGAAGAAGACCGGCCGCGCTACGGCATCGTCAGGAATCTCGGCACCTTCAATCCGCTGAAAGTGGCGTTCCATGAATGGATCGGCATGTTCAGGGATGCCTTTGCGCCCGGTCTGACGTTGAGCGACCGCCTGAACTATCTGATCAAGCCGCCGGGCTGGAGCCATGACGGCTCGCGCGAAACTTCCGAGACATTGAAAGCTGCCTATGTCAGGCGAAATCCTGATGAGGCGGGCAAGCCGGGGTTGCCGGCGGCTGGTGTCGAGCCAGCCGAATAACCATCGCCTCAGGATGGTTCGCTCGACCCGCCCTCGCGCATCAGCGTTTCATAGTCGCGACCGCCATGGAAGATGTTGACGATGCGGACGAAGTTATCGTCGATGATGTAAGCGATGACTGCAGAGTGCTCGAACGGAACTGTTCGCAATCCTGGCAGGATGTCGTCGCGGGAACGACCGCCGCGAGGCGCGTTGCCGATGCTCTGGCACCGGTCTTCGATGCGCAGAACGAACTTCAGCGCGACGTCAGGACTTCCACTGGCTTCGACTATATGTCTGAAAATGTTGGCCAGATCATTTCTGGCATCTTCACGATACTCGACCTCAAGCCGCCGAATCATCGGCACGGCTCGAATACTGGGCGAAGAGTCCCCGGAGGTGAGTGCGAACCTCTTCTCCCGAATGGCCCGGCCTTGTATCCTCGATCGACGCCTTCACCCGGGCTCTGATCGACGCCATGCGCTCGGCATGCTCTTCCTCTTCGCGCTGGAAGGCGCGAAGGGCTGCACGGATGACTTCGCTGGCCGATCCGAAGGAGCCATCTTCGACCTTTTCGCGGATCATGCGCGCCATTGCGGGCGTGACGGTGACCGATAGTTTCTCGGCGGATTCCATGGCTGTCTCTCTTAGGCAAGAAGTGAGATAGTATCCTACTTGACGCCTATGGTCCAATCAGAGAGGAAGCTGGCTACTCTGCAGCTTCGGCCGTTTCCGTTTGCGCCGCCAATCCCAGCCATTGCCGGCAATCGGCGCGTGCGCGCGATGTGATGGCATGCCGCTTGGCGACGGTCTTGTCCTTGCCGCGCATGCGCTTGCCCTCGGTCTTCGGCGCTTCCACAGGCGGGAACAGGCCGAAATTGACGTTCATCGGCTGGAAAGAGCGCTTTCCCGGCTCGTCATCCGAAACGATGTGGCCGCCTGTGATGTGGTTGAGCAGCGCGCCGAAGGCCGTGGTCAGCGGCGGCAGCGACGGCGCATGGCCGAGCCTTTCCGCGGCGGCGAAACGGCCGGCGAGCAGGCCGATCGCGGCACTCTCGACATAGCCCTCGCAGCCGGTGATCTGGCCGGCAAAACGCAGGCCGGGGCGCGACTTCAGCTGCAGCGAAGCGTCGAGCAAGGTCGGCGAGTTGATGTAGGTGTTGCGGTGCAGGCCGCCGAGGCGGGCGAAATCGGCGTTTTCGAGACCCGGTATGGTGCGGAACACGCGCACCTGCTCGGCGTGCTTCAGCTTGGTCTGGAAGCCGACCATGTTATAGAGCGTGCCCAGCGCATTGTCCTGCCGCAGCTGGACGACGGCATAGGCCTTCACCGTCGGATTGTGTGCATTGGTCAGCCCCATCGGCTTCATGGGGCCGTAACGGAGCGTCTCGACGCCGCGTTCGGCCATGATCTCAATCGGCAGGCAGCCGTCGAAATAGGGCGTGCCTTCCCATTGCTTGAATTCGGTTTTCTGGCCGTCGACCAGCGCCTGAACGAAGGCAAGGTACTGGTCCTTGTCCATCGGGCAGTTGATGTAGTCCTTACCGGTGCCGCCGGGCCCGACCTTGTCGTAGCGCGACTGGAACCAGCAAATGTCCATGTCGATCGTGTCGAAGTGGACGATCGGCGCGATGGCGTCGAAGAAGGCTAGCGCATCGGCGCCGGTCGCTTCCGCGATCGACTGGGCAAGTGAGGGCGCGGTCAATGGACCCGTGGCGATGATCGCCTGGTCCCAATCCGCCGGCGGCAGGCCCGGCACTTCCTCGCGCTGGATTGATATCAGCGGGTGCGCTTCAAGCCTTTTCGTCACCGCGTCGGCAAATCCGTCGCGGTCGACGGCGAGCGCGCCGCCAGCAGGCACCTGGTTGGCGTCGCCGGCGCTCATGATCAGCGAGCCGGCCAGCCGCATTTCGGCATGCAACAGGCCGACGGCATTGTTGTCGGCGTCGTCGGAGCGGAAGGAGTTCGAACAGACCAACTCGGCCAGGCTGTCGGTCTTGTGCGCATCGGTGCCGCGAACGGGCCGCATTTCATGCAGGATGACGGGCACGCCGGCCTCGGCTGCCTGCCATGCGGCTTCGGAACCGGCGAGGCCGCCGCCGATGATGTGGATTGGGTTTTTGCTCATGAACGCCGGAATAATCGCTTGGTGCGGCGATTGCAATTGCCGTGCGCGGTGCGGAGCAAACAGCTGCTGATCGGAGCGCCCCTGAAAACAACAACACCCGCCGGGGGAGGAGGTCCGGCGGGTGTCGTTTTTGGGGTCGACCCTCGGGAGGAGGTGAAGGCCGACCATATTCGTCATCGCCGGGGAGGAGGTCGGCTTTGACGAAAACTCTTTCGCTAATTTTGAAAGGGGCGAAACCCTTCTGGGGCCGGGAAACAGCGCCCGCCGCGGGAGGAGGTGCGGCGGGCGCCGTTTTGGTGGCCAACCTTCGGGAGGAGGTGAAGGTCGGACCTATTCGTCATTGCCGGGGAGGAGGTCGGCTTTGACGAAATCTCTTTCGCTAATTTTGAAAGGGGCGAAACCCTTCTGGGCAAATTTGATTTGCCCCGGGGAAACAGCGCCCGCCGCGGGAGGAGGTGCGGCGGGCGCCGTTTTTGTGGTCAACCCTTGGGAGGAGGTAAGGGGTGACCGTATTCGTCAAGGTCGGGGAGGAGGTCGACCCTGCCGAAATTCTGTCTAGATCGCCTGGCGGGCGATGATCTTGATTTCGTCGCGGACGATACCGAGATCATGCAGCTGGCGGTTGGAAAGGCGACCCAGCTCGGTAACCGTCTCGCGATAAACGCGCCAGTTACGATAGTTGCGGATCAGGTTCATTGTCGTTCTCTTTTTCAAAACTGGTTCGGACCATTCGCGGTCCGAAGAATTAGACCGCCTTGCGAGCGACGTAAGGAATGTCGCTGCGGCTGATGCCGAGGTCGGTCAGTTCACGGTTGCTCAGGCGGCTCAGCTCGGACACGGTGTCCCTGTAGCGGCGCCAGTTGCGGTAGTTGCGGATCAGGTTCATGGTAGTTCTCGTTTCGTCTTTCTTGCGGATCATTCCGTTTGTGTACGAACTATAAATAGGCGGAACCATATCGATTTAAAAGCGCTATGGCTGCATGGCAGCAATGCAAATTGTGCAATGCAGCATTAACGGGCGTTCACGGACCTGACACAAAGAAACCCGAATCGGAAAATGCCGCCGCGTCAACGATTTGACCGGATCGGCTGAAAAAAGACCAAACGTGGGGGAGACACAGCATGGCGAGCTATTCGTCGCGGGTCAGGGCGGATATCGCGCGCTGGCTGCAGGCCGGGCTGATCGACGCCGCCACAGCCGATTCGCTTTCGTGCAATGTCGAGGCCAACGCGCGCGAGTCGCTTAGCTTCGGCTCTATCCTGGCAATGATGGCCGCCTTGCTGTTCGGCGCCGCCATCCTGATTTTCGTCGCCGCCAACTGGGACGCGATCCCGCGCCTGGCACGCGTGGCGGCACTGTTTGCCGTCATCCTCGGCGGCTATGTCGGCGGCGCGGTGCTGAAGACCCGCGACCATCCGGCGCTCGGCGAAGCGCTGTGGATCGTGGCGGCCGCGGCTTTCGGCGGCTCGATCGCGCTGATCGGCCAGATCTATCATCTCTCGGGCGACGAGGCGTCTGCTCTGGTCACCTGGGGCGCCGGCACGGCGCTGGCGGCGGTTGCGCTGCGTTCGAATCCGCTGACGGTCGCTTCGGTCGGCATCGCCGATGCCTGGCTGTTCCTCAAAGGCTTCGACTACTACAGCCGCAGCGAATTTCCGCATGCCTTCGTGATCATGGCGATCGTGCTGTTTGCCGTATCGTTCTGGACCCGCAGCCAGGCGGCGCGCCACCTGATCATCCTGTCGGTTCTGTTCTATCTTGTGCTGCTCGTCACCAACCACGACACGCTGCAGGTGGCTATCCCGCTGGTCGTCGTCTCGGCGCTGCTGTTCGCGGCCTCGGTCTTCGCGCCGGATCCGGTCGACCGGGTCGTGCAGCTCGGCGGCCGCTTGCCCTTGCACGCACTGCTCGGCTTCCTCACCGGCCTCGCAATGATCCAGTTCGAACTCGCCGACGAGAGCACCTACAACAGCGGTTTTGCCCTCGCTTCGGTGATCGCGCTTGCCGGCATTGTCGGGGCAATCGTGCTGGCGGGACGGGAGAGCCGTGGGCTGCGCTGGTTTGCCTATCTTGGCTTCGCCTTCGAACTCGCCATCATCTATGTGGTGACCTTGCAATCGATGCTCGATACAGCCGGCTTCTTCCTGGCCGCCGCAGTGCTGCTCGGCATCCTTGCGATCGTCATCATCCGCGTGGAAAAGCGTATGAAAGGTCCAGATGCCAAAGGAGCCACGGCATGATCACCGGGAAAAGGCTTGTCATCTCGGCACTGCTGCTGGCGCTCGTCCAGATCGGCTTCCTGAGCTGGATCATCGCCGGCCGCGCGGCGATCCTGCGCAACGGCAAAGAGGTGCTTCTGAAGATCGAGCCCGTCGATCCGCGCGACCTCCTGCGCGGCGATTATATTATCCTGGGCTACGATATTTCGCGCATACCGGTGAAAATGATCGCCAACATTCCGCCCGACAAGTTTTCCAGCGACGACACCTCGATTGTCGTGCGCCTGAAGAAGGGCTCCGACGGCTATTGGCAGCCGACGACAGCCTGGTTCGGCAAGGCGCCGAAGCCGGCCGCTGCGGACGAGGCCGATATTTTAGGCCACATCGCCGAGGGCTGGGATCTTCGCGGCGAAGGGATGACCATCGCGCCGGACTATGGCATCGAACGCTTCTATCTGCCGGAAGGCGAGGGGATGGCGATCCAGAACGACATGCGGGTGCGGCCATTCGGCATCCGTCTTGCGCTCGCCGGCGACGGCACCGCGCAGATCAAGGCGCTGGTGGACGGCGACAAGACGCTGTTCGAGGAACCACTCTACTAAGTCCCTTATTTGCAGTGGTGTGAAACATGCCAGTTAGCCTGTCGACGCGTGAGGACATCAACCTCGACACTGTTTTCCGCGTCGCCTGGAAGAAGGACACGGTGGACATCGACGAGAAGGCCTTGCAGCGCATCGCCGAATGCCGCGCCTCGTTTCTCAGGCTGATTGAATCCGATCCGCCACCGGTCATCTATGGCGTCACCACCGCCATGGGAGAGCTGGCGAGCCGCAAGCTCGAACTCGACGAGCGGGATCGCCATGCGCGCATCAAGGCGTTTGCCGCCGCCACCTCGTTCGGCGATCCCTTGCCGGATCGCGTGGTCAGGGCGATCGTGCTTGCCCGCCTGACGAACTTCATCGAGGGCAACGCCGCCACCTCGCCACGCATCGCGCTTGCCGTGGCCGCAATGCTCAATGGTGGGCCGATGCCAACAGTGCCGGCCTCGGGCCAGGGCGGCGCCGGCGAAATCCTGGCGCTCTATCCGCTGTTTGCCGAGCTTTCGACGCGCTTCGATCTCGAGGTCAAGGAACGCGGCTCGCTGATCAACGGCTCGCCCTGCGCTGCAGCCCTCGTAGCGGACGCGGCGCTCGCGGCGCGCCGCCGGATCCGCATGGCGCAAAAAGTGTTCGCGCTGTCGATCGAGGCGTTTCGCGCCCCGCTCGAACACTATGACGCCGCCCTCGATACGCTCTGGGGTGATGAGCATGAGGCCGCGGCCCTGCAGGGTTTGCGGGAATTTCTGGTTGGCGCCGGCGATGGGCGACGCAATTATCAGGCGCCGGTCAGCTACCGCATCGTGCCGCGCGTCCTCGGCCAGGCGCATCGTGCGCTGTCGTCGGCCGAGCGGGCAGCCAATGTGTCGCTGGCCTCTATATCGGACAATCCGGTCTATATCCCGCCCGAAGATGCACATCCGCTCGGCCGCTGCATCTCGACCGGCGGCTATCACAACGCCATGGCGACGCCGGCGCTGGATGATCTGGCGGCGATATGGGCCGACATCTGCCTGCTTTGTGATCGCCACGCCTCCAAGCTGCTCAACGGCAAGGTGTCGCTGCTGCCCGATCTTCTGATGACCGGACGACACTCGGCCGACAGCGATGGCCACGGCAGTGTCGGCTACGTGCCGATGGCGATCACCGGCTATCTCGAGCAGGCCAAGCTGGCGGCGCAACGTACCTTCATTCCGGGCACGGAATCGGCCGGTGCGGGGCAGGACGACGTCGCCACGACGGCATTCTTCGCATGGACCAAGGAAGCGACCGCCGGCCGCTGCGTCGATGCCGCCATGGCGATGCTGGCGATGATCGCCTCGCAGGCGCTGCACGTCACCGAACGGACGCCGCCGCCGGCACTGCGCTCCTTCGTCGATCAAATCAGAGCTATCGTGCCGCCTGTCGGTGCCGATCGTGTGCTGGGGCCTGAGCTTGCCAGGCTGGCGGAATGGTTCACACAGAAAGTGTTCGAGGCGTAGAGATGCCAACAAGCCCTGGCTGGTGAAATTGGTGCGCCTGAACGGATGAAATTCGAACCGGTCCTCCTTGGCCAAGGCTTCGGAGGACGCTCCTTTGTCTAAGCGGTGTCGCGCCTTCAGGCGACCCGCTTCAGGTCTTTGTCTTTGTGCATGTCGCTCTCCCAAAACCGAGGTCACTTTGGGCGACATGCACTAACGAGCTTCAGGTGGCCCGCCACCCCAAGCTCGAAGAGCGAAGGCTGGTGCGGACGACGGGAATCGAACCCGTACGATCAGAGATCGAGGGATTTTAAGTCCCTTGCGTCTACCAATTCCGCCACGTCCGCAGGCCAGCCCTTTTCAGACGCCTGACACAGGCCGTCAAGTCGTGTTGTTGAGCGTTCGCCGAACGTGCAAACAGACGGGGCGGCTTGATGATACTGGCGCGATCACGGAATTATCGGCGCGGCGGGTAGTGGTAGGATGCCTGTGTGGTGGATTTGATCTGCCAAGGCCGGCGCCTCTCAGGCCCAACCCATTCCCCCCGCCCACTGGGAGCGTCGGCCACCCTTCCATGAAAGAGCCCTTTGAGTGGTTGCCTGGTCCGGCAGCGTCGCGATTGTGGCCCTGCTCAGAACTTGTAGCTCAAATTGATGCCTACCGTGTTGAGCTTCACGTTCTGATCGCGATCGTTGAAGGGTTCCGCCACGTCGTAGTGCTCGGAGCCGAAATCATAGTAGCGATACTGTGCGCCGACGACGAACTTGTCGGTCAACGCGTAGTCGACGCCGGCACCCACGGTCCAGCCGACATTCGTGCGCGTGCTGGCGAACGCCGGACCCGCGACTTGCGATGTTTCGATGCCGGCAAAGGCGACGCCGCCAATGCCGTAGACCAGCAGGCGATCCATGGCGTAGCCGGCCTTGGCGTTGACCGACCCGAACCACTTGATGTCGGTGCCGAATGTGCTTCCCAGCGCCGATACCGTCGTGCCGCCGACCGAGGAATAGTTGAGGTCCGCCTCGGCGCCGAGCACCGCCTGGTTGAACTGCCACAGGCCTGCGACATGGCCGCCGACAAAACCGCCGTCAATGTCGGGCGCGATGGAAAACGGCGCGCCTTCTGTCACCGATATATCGGATTGGCCCCAGCCATAGCCGGCCTGCAGACCAGCGTAGTAGCCCGTCCAGTCGAAGCCGGGCGCGGTCATAGGCACGTCGACCGCTGGGTCGGCTGCAAAAGCCGGCACGGCCAGAACGGCAAGAAAACCGGCACTTGCGACTATCAGTCGACGCATCGAACTCCCCAAATGACGATTCAGAAAGGTCCTCGCCAGAAGGATAACCGCATTCGCCGCAATCGCAATCCCCCTGTCGCCGCACAGAATCCTCTATTTGGCGTCGATGAAGTCCAGCACAGCCTGGCTATATTCATCCGGCGCTTGCAGCATGGCGAAATGACTGGCGTTGGGCAGGATAATCAGCTTCGCGCCCGGGATGACGGAGGCGATATATTCGGTGTGTTCGCGCTTGATCGCTTCGTCATGGTCGCCGGCAACGATCGCCGTCGGCGTGGTTATCTCAGCGAGCTGCTCCTTGGTCCACGCCGGCTCGGTCTCCCACATATGGCTCATCTGCGCCACGAAGGCGTCATACTGGTCCGGTGTTTTCGACATCTTCTTGTATTCGCGGCCGGAGCGGTCGATGTAGGCGGCAAAGGTCTTGTTGGTCATCACGCCCGGATCGACGCCGTCGGTGGTTACGTTGGCGGCTTGCGCAAAGAGCCTTGTCAGCCGCTCCGGATGATGCAGTGCGATGTCGATACCGATAATTCCGCCATCGCTCCAGCCGACGAGCGCGGTCTTGTCGATCTTCAGGTGATCGAGCAGCGCCAGATAGTCCGACGCCATCAAGTCATAGCCATAGGGCTGCTCGGTGCGGGTGGAGCGGCCGTGACCACGGCTGTCGGCGACTACCACCTTGTGCGTCTTGGAAAACGTGGCCACCTGGCTGGCCCAGATGTCGGCGTGGCCGAGGCCACCATGGATGAGCAGCACGGGGTCACCCGCTCCGAAAACTGCGTAGTACATCTGGATGCCGTTCACCGGCGCATATCCGCTCTGATCGGGTTTGGGCATGGCCGCAGGCTCCGGCAAGGTCTGCCAACGTTCCTCGGCGGCGGCAAAAGCGCTCGAGGCGGCGAACAAGATGACGATGGCGAACGCTTTCCAAAAACGGGTCATGTTTTTTCCCTCATATGGTTCGGTCCGCGGTCAGCATCGCCTTCCAGCCGGATTAGTCAACAAGCCCGGCCTGCGCGGCGTGTCGGACCGACGGCTCTGGCGGCGCCCGCCGACATTTGCGAGACTGGCGACAACCGAAGGAATCGCCAATGACGAAAGCAACGCCAGCAAAACCCAGACCGTGGACCGAGATGGCGACACATCTGGTCGATGTCGCCATGGGGCGCAAACCCGCTGACCTGGTCGTCCGCAACGGCCGTTGGGTGAACGTCCATTCGGGCGAGATCATCGCCGGCACCGACATCGCCATCGCCGGCGGTCGTTTCGCTTATTGCGGGCCGAACGCCAGCCATGCCATCGGCCAGGGCACCAAGGTGGTCGACGCCGGCGGGCGCTATCTGGTGCCCGGCCTCTGCGACGCGCATATGCATGTCGAGAGCGGCATGGTGACGGTGACCGAGTTCTGCCGGGCCGTTATTCCGCACGGCACCACCTCTATGTTCATCGACCCGCACGAGATCGCCAATGTGCTTGGCCTGCCCGGCGTGCGGCTGATGCATGACGAGGCCGTCGCCATGCCCATCAACGTGCATGTGCAGATGCCGTCCTGCGTGCCCTCGGCGCCCGGGCTGGAACATGCAGGCGCCGAGTTGACGGTCGCCGATGTCGCGGAGGCAATGAGCTGGGAAAACATCATCGGTCTTGGCGAAGTGATGAATTTCCCCGGCGTCGCCGCCAACGATCCTGTCATGTCGGGCGAGATCGCCGCAACGGTGAAAGCGGGGAAAACGGTCGGCGGCCACTACGCCTCGCGCGATCTCGGCCTGCCGTTCCATGGCTATGCCGCCGGCGGTCCCGAGGACGATCATGAGGGCACACGCGCCGAGGATGCCATCGCCCGTGTGCGCCAGGGCATGAAGGCGATGCTGCGGCTCGGCTCGGCCTGGTACGACGTCGCCTCGCAGATCAAGGCGGTGACGGAGAGCGGCATCGACCCGCGCAATTTCATCCTGTGCACCGACGACAGCCATTCCGGCACGCTGGTCCAGGAAGGCCATATGGACCGCGTGGTGCGCCACGCCATCCAACAGGGGTTGAAGCCGGTGACGGCGATTCAGATGGCGACGCTCAACACCGCCCAGCATTTCAGACTGGAGCGCGAGATCGGCTCGATCGCGCCGGGCCGGCTGGCCGACCTGCTGATCGTATCGGATCTCGCCGCAATGACCATCGACGAGGTCTATGCACGCGGCATCAGGCTGGCCAAGGGCGGCAAGCTCGAAATCGATATTCCGGCCTATGATTACCCGAAGACGGCGAAGAACACCGTCAAGCTTGGCAAGAAGCTGAAGGGCGGCGACTTCGATATCGTTGCTCCCAAAGGCGCCAACGAGGTGCGGGTGCGTGTCATCGGCGTCATCGAGAACCAGGCGCCGACGCGGGCACTGGAGGCCGATCTGCCGGTCGAGGACGGACTGGTCGCCATGGATCGCCGCAACGACATCTGCCAGATCGCGCTGGTCGAGCGCCACCGGGGCACGGGTGGCGTCACCAACGCCTTCGTCTCCGGCTTCGGCTACATGGGCGACTGCGCCATGGCGTCCAGCGTGGCGCATGACGCCCACCACATCATCTGCGTCGGCACCAACAAGCAGGACATGGCGCTGGCCGTAAACCGTCTGGGCGAGGTCGGTGGCGGCGTCGTGCTGTTCTCCAAAGGCAAGGAACTGGCGCTGGTCCAAATGCCGATCGCCGGGCTGATGTCGGACGAGCGGGCGGAAATCGTCGCGGCCAAGGCCGAGAAGCTCACCGAGGCGATGCGCAAGATGGGCTGTTCGCTGAACAACGCCTACATGCAGCACTCGCTGCTGGCGCTGGTCGTCATTCCCGAACTCAGGATTTCCGATGTCGGCCTGATCGACGTGACGACATTTCAGAAGGTCGATCTGTTCGTCTAGGATTGTTGATATTCAGGCCATGCCGGCCTGCAAGTAGCGATTTTCTGCGCTTCCGGTGCTCACGTACTTAAGTACGCTCCGCTCCGGTTCTCGAAAACCACCACTTTCGGCTCGGCCTGACCCGAATCTCAACAATCCTAGGGCCAATGTCGCCCGCCGGTTCACCCGCCGGTGGCGATGGTCAGCACCTTGAACGGCGTGGTGATGACGATCTCGGCGACCGAGCCGACGGCCTTTCCGAGGCCCTGGCCGAGATTGTTGAGCTGAGTCGGGACGGGCTCGTCCGAGGCAAGGCCGGCAGGCGCCCGCAGCCGGTCGCCCAGCAGTTGCACCAGCATCGGGTTGTCGGCGAATTTGGCGTGGTTGAGGCGGTCACCGCCCTTGGCCTGGGAAAGGTCGACCACCGACACGCCATAGCTGGCGAGGTCGGCCGCATCGCCGTAATCCCCGACGCGCGGCTTATCGCCCGAGATCAGGGAGGACAGCTTGAGAGCCCGGTCATCCGCCGAGAGCAGGATGGCGAATGGCTTGTCGGGTTTGCCGTAACGGATCATCTGTTTCTTGAACACGTCGACATCGATGTCGGGTGAGGCCAGGATGACGTAGCCGAGTTTGTCGTCGAGATCGCGATCGCCGGTGATGGCAAGCTGGCGCAGCGCCTCCATGGTCACCCAGGTCCCCATCGAATGGGCGATGATGTCGATGCTCTTGACCTTGGTCTTGGCCAGCATCCTGAGCGTCGCCTCGAGGTCGTCGCGCGCTGCGTTGGCGCTTTCCTTGTCGTAGATGTAACCCGTGGTCTTGCCGCTCGAAGCCCACGAGAACAGCACCGGCGTGCCGGGATATTTCGTATCGTGGGCGATCTGCGTCAGCCGGTAAATGCCGTCATCGAAGCCATTGTTGAAACCGTGCACGAAAACCAGCGCACGGTCGCCGCGCATGGCGATGTCGGCACCAACCGCCTTGGCGAATTGCGGTGCGCCTTCGTAGAAGGTGACGTCCTTGGCGGTGAAATCCTTGGCCGGATTGCTGTTTGCCGATCCCTTGGCCCGCTCGATGGCGCCGACCTGATGGCTTTTCGGAACGGTGACGTCGACGCGGGCAAAGCTGGTGGTCAGCGAGCGATCGCCGTCGAACACTTGCCGCGGTTCCTTGGTTGCCTTCTGGCGGGTCGTGGCGACGAAGATCTCATGCGTTGCCGCAATGTCGGACGCGGGCACCGAGACCGTCGTCCTGTTGAGCAGGTCATGCGTTTTCCCGCCGGCGCAGCCGGTGACGGCGAGCGCGAAAGCAACGACGAGGTAACTCTTCGAACGCACGGTCACACGCCGGCTCCCGCAAAGGGGGACGTCAAACGCATGACGCCGCTGGCTATTCCGATAAAGCCAGAGGCCGGCGCGGTCCAGTCCAAAGTGAGTCCATGCGTCAGCAACGGCGAGCAGGCACGGCAAAAACCGCGGGACCGCATCTATTGCCCGAGCAGGCCGATGCGGTCGGTCACGTCACGGTCGCTGGCAAAGCCGTCATCCTCGCGCAGCCGCTGGCCGATCATCTTCACCAGCGTTGGATTGTCTGCGAATTTCGTATGGTTGAAGCTGTCCGATCCCTTGACCTTGGAGAGGTCGACGACCGTCACGCCGTAGGAGGCAAGATCGGCGGCATCCTTGTAGTCGCCGACGCGCGGCCGCGAACCGGCGATCAGACCGGAGAGCCTCAGCGCCCGATCGTCGTCCGACAACAGCAGGAAGAACGGCTTGTCGGGCTTGCCGTAACGCCGCATCTGGCTCTTGAACACATCGACATCGATGTCGGGCGAGGCCAGCACCACGTCACCGAGTTTGCCGCCGAGATCGCGATCGCCGCTGATGGCCATCTGGCGCAGCGTTTCCATGGTGACCCAGGTCCCCATCGAATGCGCGACGATGTCGATGCGCCGCGCGCCCGACTGCTCCAGCATCCTGAGCGTCACTTCCAACTGGTCGCGGGCAGCACTGGCGCTTTCCTTGTCATAGACATAATCCCTGGTCCTGGCGCCCGATGCCCAGGAAAACAGCACCGGCGTGCCGGGATAGCCGGAATCATGGACGATCTGGGTCAGGCGATAGACGGCGGCGTCGAAGCCGGTGTTGTAGCCATGCACGAAGACCATGACGCGGCCGCCACGCGCCGCGATGTCGGCGTTGAGCGCGCTGGAGAATTTCGGCTGCGTGTCGTAGCCGACGACCTCGGAAGCCATGAAATATTTCGCCGGGTCGTCCGACTTGCCGCGCGAGCGCCGCTCGATCTGGCCGGTCTCGTGCAGCCCCGGAACGGTAACGTTGACGCGGGCATAGTTCAGCGTGGCAGACCGCTCGCCGTCGAAAACCTTGTTGGGATCGTCGGATTTCTTGCGCGTCGTCGCGATGAAGATGCTGTGATTGCCGGCGATCTCCGTCACCGGAGCGGACACCATGGCGCTACCCAGCAGTTCCTGTGTTTGCGAGCCGGCACAGCCGGCGACGAACAAGGCTAGGACAACGGTAAAGATCTTCTTCAAAGGCACGCTTGAAATTCCAACTCCGGCCGAAAGGCCTGTCTACCCCCGCGACACCTCCCGGACAGCCAGAGTGCGGCAGAACTAAGTCGTGTCCAGTCGAAATGTGATCAGCGCCCGATTACAGCCATCGCAGTGTTGCGCGAAAGCCAAAATGGCGGGAGGAACGGCGGAATGTTGGAAAAGGGCAGCACCCCCGGGGTCGGGCGGCTGATTCAATACACATCAACAAGTGCTTACAAACACCTGAGAGAAATATAAAAATACCCGTTTCTGAGAAGCATCAACGGCCGGACAATGGTGTGGCGAAGCCGGATATGCGATAGGCGGGCTGGCTACGCGAAGGCAGGACGCGCAACAAACAGCCAGCGCGGCCCGATAAATACAGAAATCCGCGGACAACATACGGCGCGAGGTGGTTTCCAATGAACAGTTTTTCTTCTCGCGTCGCTGCCGCTGCCGCCGCGATCCGCCAGATCTTCCCGGAAACGCCGCTGCAGGAAAACGACTATCTGTCGAAAAAGACCGGTGCTCGGGTGCTGCTCAAGCGTGAGGACTTGTCGCCGGTGCGTTCCTACAAGATCCGCGGCGCCTTCAACTTCTTCCGCAAGACGCTTGCTGCCGGCAACGAGGCCGAACTGTTCGTCTGTGCGTCCGCCGGCAACCATGCGCAGGGCTTTGCTTTCGTCTGCCGCCATTTCGGCAGACGAGGCGTTGTGTTCATGCCGGTGACGACGCCGCAGCAGAAGATCGACAAGACCAGGCTGTTCGGCGGCGATTTCATCGAGATCAGGCTGGTCGGCGATTTCTTCGACGACTGCTACCGCGCCGCCTTCGAATTCACCGAGAGCTCCGGCGCCCATATGGTGCCGCCCTTCGACCACAAGGATATCATCGAGGGGCAGGCGACCGTCGCCTATGAGATATCAGACCAGATGCCGGGCGCCCGCATGCCCGACATCATCATGCTGCCGGTTGGCGGTGGCGGGCTTGCCGCCGGCGTCACCCATTATTTCGCCGATCAGGGCAGGGACGCACGCTTCGTCTTCTGCGAGCCGGCCGGTGCGCCGAGCCTGCGCGAGAGCCTCGCTGCGGGAAAACGGCTCAAGCTCGCCAAGGTCGACAATTTCGTCGACGGCGCGGCGGTGGCCGAGATCGGCCGCGAGCCGTTGCGGCATCTCAAGGATTTTCCGGCCGACACGGTGCGGCTGATCCCGGAAAACCGGCTCTGCGCCACAATGATCGAAATGCTCAATGTCGAAGGCGTCGTGCTGGAGCCGGCCGGCGCCCTGGCGATCGATGCGCTGAAGGATTTTTCGAAGAAGGAGATCAGGGGCAAGACCATTGTCGCCGTGGTTTCGGGCGGCAATTTCGATTTCGAGCGGCTGCCGGACGTTAAGGAGCGGGCGCTGCGCTTCGAGGGGCTGAAGAAGTATTTCATCATCCGCTTCCCGCAGCGGCCGGGCGCGCTGCGCGACTTCCTCGAACTGCTCGGTCCCGACGACGACATCGCCCGCTTCGAATATCTGAAGAAATCGGCGCGCAATTTCGGTTCGGTGCTGATCGGCATCGAAACCAAGGACCATCGCAATTTCGACATGCTCAAGGCGAATTTCGAGGCCGAGGGCGTCCAGTATCAGGACATCACCGACAACGAGACATTGGCCGGGTTCATCATATGAGCGGCAAGGAGGCAGGAAAAATCTTCGTCGCGCTGTTTTCTGGTATCAATGTCGGCGGCAACCGCATCGTCAAGATGGCGGAGCTGCGGTCGTTCTTCGAGGATCTCGGCTTTTCCGATGTCGCCACCTATGTGCAGAGCGGCAATGCCGTGTTCCGGGCGAAGAAGGGCGACGCGGTGACGCTGACGAAGCAGATCGAAGCAGCCTTCGAGAAGAAATGGGGTTTCCATTCGCGCATCATGGTGCGCGATCTCTCATGGTTCGAGCGGTTGGTGAGCGAAAATCCGTATCCGGAAGTTGCCGCGGACCACACGAAGCTGCACGCCTATGTGCTGGAACGCGAGCCGACCGCCGATGAGGCGGCGCGGCTGGCCGAAAAGTGCACCGGCCCCGAACGCTTCGAGATCAAGGGCGATGTGCTCTACCTCAGCGCACCGGACGGGCTGGGCAAATCGGTGTTTGCCGGGCTGATCCCGCGCACGCTGAAAGTGCCGGGAACCGCGCGCAATTGGCGCTCCGTGCAGGCGTTGCTGGAGATGGCCGCACACGCCGGTGAGAAGTAGGTCACTGCCTAGGCGGAGGTGGGTTTCCAGTCGAAGGTCAGCTCTTCGCGGAAAGCAAAGCGCTTGATGTGATCGGCGACAACGCTTTCCAGGCGCTCGATCGATCCTGCTTCGTCAGTCGACACCGTGATATGCAGCGTTGCCGCATCGGCATCCATGACGGTACGGCCCATTGAGAGATCGATGGTGCCGTGGGTGGGATCGAACTCGACCGGGAATTTGTGCGCCCAGTGCTTGCACAGCTGCTGCAGGTAGCGGCTGGCATGTTCGGTGGCGACGTCGGCATGGCTGGTCGGCATGAATTCTCCTGGGCAAGCGCCTGTTGCGTGGCCGGGGCACCGGCCCAAGCCTGGCGCCTCAGCCAGACAGATAGGCGCCGTCCCTGAAAAACCAAACAGTACCGGGCCGTCAGACTGCCATTGTCCGCTCAAGACAGCGTGATCGGCTACCAGCTTCCGGTGTTCGCCATCGAAGCCCATGGTTCGGCCTTGGCCTTGGCCGGGCCTTTCTGCAGAAGCTCGATCGAAATGCCGTCCGGCGATCTGACGAAGGCCATGTTGCCGTCGCGCGGCGGCCGGTTGATGATGACGCCATTGTCCATCAGGTGCTGGCAGGTGGCGTAGATGTCGTCGACCTCATAGGCGAGGTGACCGAAATTGCGCCCGCCCTTGTAGTCTTCCGGGTCCCAATTGTAGGTCAGTTCGACCAGCGGCGCCTTGTCGGCGATGGCGCTTTGTTCGTCTTCGGAGGCCGCGAGGAAGATCAGCGTGAAGCGGCCTTGCTCGTTTTCGTAGCGGCGCACTTCCTTGAGGCCGAGCTTGTTGCAGTAGAAGTCGAGCGAGGCATCGACGTCGGTGACGCGGATCATGGTGTGCAGATAGCGCATGTGATTTCCTTGATAAATTGCGTTGCGGCGCAACATAGGGTCGGCCCTGTCAAAGGGCAATCGTGCGGCGGTGCGCAATGCCGGCAAAGAACAAATCCGGTATTGCCCAAATGAACCGTAAAAAAAGGCACGGCAGGTCTTGCACAGACCGGAAGCCGCAGTGTTAATCTGTTGGCAAGAATCAGTTGCGGTGTTCTTGAAAAGAGGGGGCATTCTTATGGGGGAAAAGGCCTCTTTCATGGGGCGGGACGGACCCCTTGGCGACGCCCCGCAGCGTGACGAAGGCGGCGACGCCGCCGACCTGCGAGAAATTGCCGGCGCCATCAAGTGGTTCGATGTGGCCAAGGGCTATGGTTTCATCCTCCCGGATGACGGCATTTCGGGCGACATCCTCCTCCATGTGACATGTCTTCGAAAGGACAGCTTTCAGACGGCCCTGGAGGGCGCGCGCGTGGTCTGCCTTGTCAAACATGGCGACCGCGGATTGCAGGCCTTCCGGGTGCTCTCCATGGACCTCACCACCGCGGTCCACCCGGCCGAGATGCAGGAGCAGCGCACCCATGTCGCGGTGACGCCGGAGAGCGGTCTCGAACGCGCCTTGGTGAAATGGTTCAACCGCACCAAGGGGTTTGGTTTTCTCACCCGCGGCGAGGGCACCGAGGACATCTTCGTCCATATGGAGACCTTGCGCCGTTACGGTATCACCGAGCTTCGGCCCGGACAGGTCGTGCTGGTTCGTTTCGGGCGCGGCGACAAAGGCCTTATGGCCGCCGAAATTCACCCCGATATGGGGACCTTGCCGGTCTCGCACTAGGGCGTTTCCGGCCGAGGATTTCGAATGGCTTACAGGAACTGGCTGACCGCGGGCGCGATGTGCGCGATTGCCTTCATCGCCGCCGCCGGTGGTTACTTCTATTCCGAAAAGCCGACCTCGGCGGACAGCCGGGCGATGATCCTTCCGGCCGATCCGGCGCCACTGGTCGTGGTGACGAAAGGCGGTGATCGCTCTTTTTCCATCGAAGTCGCCGACACCGCCGCGGAGCGCGAGGCCGGCTTGATGTACCGCCAGGACATGGCGGACAACCACGGCATGCTGTTCGTCTTCGAGGTCCAGCAGCAGGTCGGCTTCTGGATGCACAACACGCCAATGCCGCTTGATCTGATTTTCGTCGGCCAGGATGGCAAGATCCGGGCGGTCAAGCACGGCGAGCCGCAATCGGACGCCGTCATTTCGCCCGGCGTACCGGTGCGCTTCGTGCTCGAGCTCAAGGCCGGCACTGCCGCCAGAAACGGCATCGAGTATGGCGACCTTTTGCGCCACCCGGCCGTGGGCACGGTATCCGGCCCCGGCATGCCACCAGCCGACAATGGCGATGCGTCGAATGGCGGTGGCGGTTGAGCACACAGGCGGGATCGCAGATGCAGTCTTTCACCCATGACGGCTTCGAGCTTGCCTTCCTCGACCGCCAGCCGGCATCGGGCGAGGGCGATCCGGTGCTGATGATCCATGGCTTCGCCTCGAGCCATTATGTCAACTGGGTATCGCCCGGCTGGTTCAAGACGCTGAACGATGCCGGTTACCGCGCCATCGCCTTCGACAACCGCGGCCATGGTTCGTCGTCGAAGAGTTATGAGGAGGCCGACTATACGCCGGTCAAGATGGCCTCGGATGCCGCCGCGTTGCTCGGCCATCTCGGCATCGAGCGCGCCCATGTCATGGGCTATTCGATGGGTGCCCGCATCGCGGCGTTCATGGCGCTGTCGGATCCGGACAAGGTGGCGACGCTGGTCTTTGGTGGCCTCGGCATCGGCATGATCGATGGTGTCGGCGATTGGGATCCGATCGCCGCGGCCCTGCTTGCCGATGATCCGGCCGCGACCAGCCATCCGCGCGGCCGGTCGTTTCGCGCCTTCGCCGACCAGACCCGCAGCGATCGCCGTGCATTGGCCGCTTGCATCGCCAAATCGCGCGAACTGCTGAGTGAAGAGGATATTGCCCGTATCGCCCAGCCGACGCTGGTCGCTGTCGGCACGACCGACGACATTGGCGGCTCGCCCGATGAACTCGCGGCGTTGATGCCGAACGCCAGGGCCTTTCACATCGAGGGCAGGGACCATATGCTGGCCGTCGGGGACAAGACCTTCAAGCAGCGCGTGCTGGAGTTCTATGCCGAGAATCCGCTCTGAGCGGACGGTGAGGGACGCGGGACGTGACTGCCCTCAGCCTGTGGTGAGAGCCGCCAGCGACCGCGCCATGTTTTCCCGGGCCTGCCGTTCAAAGCGTTGCCGGAATTCCTCGGTGTGGAAAATGTGTGGGCGGGCGAGGAAATTCTTCAGCACCGCACTGCGTCCGGCTCGCCACATCGGCTCCTCCACCCAGTGATACTCGCGCCGCACGGCGCGCTCATAGGCGTCGAAGGCGTCCGGCGCGGCTCCCAGGATCGACAGGTCCATATCCAGAAACAGACTTGCGTCCCGTATGGCCGCCGCGTCGTCGAACGGCGGCACCTGATGCGTGGCGGTGGCGACGATCATTGCCGAGATGCGGTCGAGACGTGAAGAATCCGCGCGGCCCGCCAGCTCTTTCTCGGCAAGGGCCGCACTTTGCGCCTCATTGTCCTTGGCCTTGCTGTCGTAGATGGCATCGTGGAACCAGATCGCCGCTTCGATCGCCTCGGGGTCGCCGAGCAACCTTCGACAGTCGCCAGCGAGCGCCAGCATTGCCTCGATATGGGAAAGGTTGTGATAGTGGCGGCCTGGCGCCCGGTAGAGAGCCGAAAGCTCGCTTTTCAGCGCGTCGTCGATCAAGGGTTCGTTTTCCATGGCTGCTTGAATTCCCGCGAACCAAATCCATTTGACAAAGCACTAAGGAAAATTGAGTTCAATCGTGCTATGATCTGGCTTATATGTGCGGCCGGGCAACAGGCAAGCACTACAGGCAAGCCAGGCAGGACGCAGGACCAGACGGCGATGAACAGCATCAGCATTTCCCGACACAGCGCATTGAAGCCGGTCGATCCGATCTGGCGTTCGATCCGCGACGAGGCCATGGAGGCTGTCAACCGCGACCCGCTGCTCGCTGCATTCCTTTATTCGACCATCCTCAACCAGGACAGCCTGGAGGAGGCGGTCATTCATCGGCTGGCCGAGCGGCTGGCGCACCAGGACATCGGCTCCGATCTCATCCGCCAGACCTTCAAGTCCATGCTGGCCGACGACAAGGAGTGGCCGACGACGGTGCGTGTCGACATCCAGGCCTATTACGATCGCGATCCGGCTTGCGACCGCTTCATCATGCCTGTGCTCTATTTCAAGGGTTTCCACGCCATCCAGACCCATCGGCTGGCGCATTGGCTGTGGAACCAGGGGCGCAAGGATTTCGCGCTCTACCTGCAGAGCCGCTCGTCCTCGGTCTTCCAGACCGACATCAACCCGGCCGCCCGCATCGGCAAGGGCATCTTCATCGACCACGCCACCGGCCTCGTGGTCGGCGAGACCGCGGTCATCGAGGACGACGTGTCGATCCTGCATGGCGTGACGCTGGGCGGCACCGGCAAGGCCGGCGGCGACCGCCACCCCAAGATCCGCTATGGCGTGCTGATCGGCGCCGGCGCCAAGATCCTCGGTAACATCGAAATCGGCCATTGCTCGAAGATCGCGGCCGGCTCGGTGGTGCTGTCGCCGGTGCCGCACAACAAGACGGTTGCCGGCGTGCCGGCCCGCGTCGTCGGCGAGACCGGCTGCGATCAGCCGTCGCGCCAGATGGACCAGCTTCTACCGTCGCAGACGATGGATCAGGTCGTCAGTTTCGACATCTGATTTTCACGGCGCCGCCGTCTGCTGTCGAATTCCGGCCGCGGGCAGGAGCGGGCGGTTGTCTCGCCTTATCAGGCCGCTTGCCTTTACATCGCCATTGTCGACGTGCCAGAAGCGCGTTGAACGAGCAAGCCTGATGATCGGAGAAGACTGTTGAAGCCGGACGAAATCAGAAAGCTGGACGCCTATTTCAAGCGCGTCTTCCAAAACCCCAAGCTTGAGGTCAAGGCACGGCCGCGCAAGGATGATTCGGCCGAGGTCTATGTCGGCGACGAATTCCTCGGCATCGTCTTCAAGGACGAGGACGACGGCGATTACAATTTTTCGATGGCAATTCTCGACATCGATCTGGCCTGAGCCAGCAAATCTTGCGGTCGGTCGGCTCATGCGGCCGGCCAGCCGGTTCCCTCGAAGCGTTCTTAGCGTCCCGCCTTCAGAACGCGCCCGGCTTCAGTGGCGATTGCCGCGTCGAGCGCCTGCCAATCGCCCAAAAACTCCCTTGGGAAGCGATAGGTGAGGCTGAGTTCGTCGCCGACCTGAATGTCGCGCTCGCAAGGCGCCAGCGATTGCTCGGCACTCGGCCCGCTCAGGCAACGGGCCACGAACGGCTCCTTGCCGGGGCGATTGCCGACAACCAGCACCTCGTTCAGATAGCCTGATTTCTCGTTGAAACCATAAATCATCGTGCCGCCAGGCCCGGCAATGCCGGGTCGGGTGATCAACGCGCTGTAGATCGGCGTGAAGCGGCCACTCATGTCACGCGACATCATCTGCTGTTCGAAGGACAGAAAGACGACGCTCTTGACTGTGCCCGTGTGGTTGAAATCGTTGCGCGCCGGCTCGCTGTAGCCGTCCATCTGGGGATAGCGCAGATAGAGGTCGAGCCGCGAGGCGATGCCGTCGCGCCGGGCTTGGGCGAAACGGATGGCGTTGGCCGGGACCGTGATGACATTGTTGCCGATCACCACTTGGTGCACCGTTGCGTCGTCGGTGTATCCGGCCATGGCGATCGAATGGCCAAACCATTTGCCGGCAAGGCTGATCGCTGCCGAAAGCAGGGCCAGCGCCGCGAATCCGTAGAGCACCCGCTTCATCAGCCTGGAATCGACCACGGTGAGTTCGTTGGCGAGCGCTGCCTGCTTCATCTCAGTCCTCGAATCTCGGGCCGCCCGTCCGCCTCCAGTGTCCCTGGGCGGCACACATCGCACGGCACGGCTCTTGCAGCCTGCATGGAACGACTGTGCAATTTCATGGTAAATGGAAAGTTAAGATGGGACCGCTGGAACTCACACTCTTTGCTTTTGCCGTCGGGTTGACGGCCTGCGGGCTGGCCGGATCGGCCATGGAACTGGTGTCGGGCCGCAAGGTCGCCTTCACCGAACCCTATGTGTCGCCGTCACATGTCTTGCGCTCGTTGCTCGCCACGGCCTGTGCCGGACCCTTCATGCTGGTGAACGATGCCATCGATGCTCGGCGTCAGCGCCGCATTTCAACGTTGGCGCTGATGTCCTGCGGCTGCACGGCAATTGCGTGGACCTTGGCGCTGGGCGTCGTCGTGCTTGCCATTGCCTCATGGACGGTCCGTCTCCTAGGGTCCGAGCTGCCAGGCTGAGACGATTCGGAGACCAGAAATGCCGCTTTATGCGATCGATGGAGCAGAGCCCAGCTTCGCCGATGCTGACTCGAACTGGATCGCGCCCGATGCGACGCTGATCGGCGACGTCAGGGTCGGACGCAATGCCGGCTTCTGGTTCGGCGCCGTCATCCGCGGCGACAACGAGCCTATCGTCATCGGTGCCGACACCAATGTGCAGGAACATACGGTCATGCACTCCGATCCCGGCTTCCCGCTGACGATCGGGGAGGGCTGCACGATCGGCCACCGCGCCTTGCTGCATGGCTGCACGATCGGCGACAACAGCCTGATCGGCATGGGCGCCATCGTGCTGAACGGCGCGAAAATCGGCAGGAATTCCCTGGTCGGCGCTGGTGCGCTGGTCACCGAAGGCAAGGAATTCCCGGACAATTCGCTGATCGTCGGTTCACCTGCCAAGGCGATCAGGGTGCTGGACGACGCGGCCGTGGCAAGGTTGCGCGGCTCGGCGGCGCATTATGTCGCCAATGGCAAGCGCTTCAAGGCGGGATTGAAGAAGGTCTGAGGTCAGCCCGGCATTTGCTGGCGGTGGTTTCGTAGCGCCCCAACTCACTGTCTGTCAGAGCCGCGCCCGGCCATCGCACCGCGCAGCAATGAAGCCCCGGCTTCAAAGCCGGCAATCTCGGCTTCCTCGATCGCTGTCCTATAGACATCGATGCGGGTCTCAAGCGCCGGGTTGGCGCCCGCCGCCAAAAGCAGGCGGATCGCATCGACACTGCCGATTGCCACCGAATAGTGAAGCGGCGTCCAATCGTTCACACCCCGCATGTTGGGGTCAGCGCCGCCGTCGATCAATACCCGCACTATGTCCAGCCTGTCGGCCCGGTCGGTGGACAGCGCCGCAATGATAGATGGAAAGCCGCCGTGATCCTGATAATTCGGATCCGAGCCCGCTTCGAGCAAGGTCGAGATGAAGCCGACGGGGCTCCAATAGATCGCATATTCTAGCGGATGCCCGAGGCCGAGCTCGAACGGCATGCGTTCGTCGAACCAGCCGGGCAAGCCGCCTAGCGCTTTGCCAAGGCCATCGAAGTCACCGGCCTTGAAGGCATCGTCGATCGCCTTGAACAGACGATGGCGCTCGCATCGATCTTCCGGGACTTCCAACATCGCTGTGATCCAGAGGGGCGGAACTGACGGGCCTACAGTGCCCCGATCCCCTGCGTGTGGAAAGGCGGTCGCGACGTTCTGATGCGCTCGTCGGGAGCTGTGATCCCCTGGCCACCGCTACGCGGCTTTGTTTTTTGCTTTCTTCCCTGCCGTGGGCTTGGTCCGTATTCGCATGCCTCCACCCTTAGGGGGTTCGATTTCAAATGCATCCGTACTCCTCACCAGATCGCTCAGTTTGCTGAAGCCGTAGGTGCGAGGGTCAAAATCTGAAAACAGGTTTGACAGCTGCTTTCCAAATGTGCCGAGCAATACCCAACCATCCTCACTGTCCATCTGACCAATGACTTTCTTGAGTATGGGCATCGCAGCGCTGGACGATTGAAGCGGCTTGGCTGCAGGCGCGGTATCTTGAATGTTGGCCACGCCACGTAGAAGATTTTCGGTGTAGATGAAACGGCGGCATGCCTGCCGAAAACTCTCCGGTGTCTTCTGCTCGCCGAACCCGAATACATCGACACCCTGTTCGCGAATGCGGGCGGCAAGCCGGGTGAAATCACTATCGGAAGAAACCAGGCAGAAACCATCGAAGCGACCGCTATGGAGGAGATCCATGGCATCGATCACCAGCGTGATATCTGAGGCGTTCTTCCCGGTGGTATAGGCGAACTGCTGCTGCGGAATGATCGCATGCTTTGACAAGACGTCAGTCCATCCCTTCGACCGGACGTTTGAAAAGTCACCGTAGATGCGGCGGACGCTGGCTTCACCGATCTTCGCGATCTCCGCGAACAGGCTGTCGGCAATCTTGGCGGAAGCGTTGTCGGCGTCGATAAGAACCGCAAGGCGAGGTGATCGGGGCTCGGGAGGCATGCGACACTTCCTGCGGCTGGCGCCCTCTCAAGATTCGAACTCTAGCCGGCGAAACCATTGCCAAACCACGGTTCGCGCTACTTGCTGTTGTAGCAGAGGTGGGCTGCAAACAGGAATCTAAGGAATAGAAATCGTGACATTGTCAAGATTTCAATGGACCGCCAGAAATGGCGGAGCCGGCCCGGGGACGGGGCCGGCTCCTTTCACCCGGTCGTTGGGGACGGGGAGGGTGGGGACTCGACCGGGTTTCTCCTGAAGCGCCTCGCATTCACGCGGCGCGCTTGAGCTCTGTTCTAGCGGACGCTGGCGACCGCGTCGGAGCGGCCGTCATTGATCGTCACCCAAACGCCGGAATTCTGGTCCGACTGGCGCTTGAGATAGGTGTAGTCGGTGTCCGTCCAGGACAGGACCTTGGTCTCGAGATTGTCGAGGATGAATTCTCCGAGGCTGGTGCGCACTGTCAGCACCGCGTGGCCGTCGCCATTCGGCTGGCGCGCCACCGTCATCAGCAAATTGCCGGCCGGCATGCCCGCATCCATCAACTCGCGGCGCTTTTCCAGCGCGTAATCCTCGCAATCGCCATAGCCATTGGCCGGATAGGCCCAATATTCCTCGACACCGTAGTTTTCCATGTCGGTGCGCGGCTTGATGCGGGTGTTGACCGAATTGTTGACGTTGACGATCGTCGCCCACAGTTTGCGGGTCAGTTCGATCGGCGCACCCTTCGGGGTCCGTTCGCTGCATTCGCCAGGACTGCGCTGGCAGAACTCATAATGACCAACAGGCTGGGTGGTGCGTCCGCCGGTGTGCATATAGGCCGGTCCCGCGGCATATGCTGATCCCCAAGCGGAAAGCTGCATCGCCATTGCCACCAGCAACAGCTTGCCCCTCGTTTTCTTCATTGTTGTAGTCTCCCCGTTCGAAGGAGACATTGCCACATGTGGATTTATTTGACGCAAAAGCGCGAAGTAGATATTGAGTAAAACTCCAGTAGAATAAACGTAAAATTTGAATCATTTGAGTATTAATTCGTTTGGATCTTGAGGCGCCATCTCGGCGCGCGGAGGGCTCCAAGCCCCGCCTAAAGTGGCCTAAGCATGCCGGTCATGGCGTCGAAAACAAAAAACCGGCCACAAGGGCCGGTTTCCTGGAGTGTCGCTGTCGGGCCTGCTCAGGTGCGTGGCGTGTTGAATTCGGAATCGAGCGTTTCGGGGCGCTGGATCACAGCGAATTCGATGGCGACGCCGTCCTCGAAATGACGCACGACCTGCCCGCGCATGGTGCCAAGCATAACCTGGATGCCGATCGCCGGCTTGACGTCGATCTCGACCGCGGCGCCGGAGAGCGAAAGGTCGATGATACGGCACTGGTACTGGCGACCGTCGGTGAGCTGCAGCACGCTGGTCGGATTGCGCGGCGCGACGCGCTCGTGGCGGCGATCTTCCGGCAGGTCGAGTTCATGCTTGTTGGCGAGCCAGGTCAATTGCGCGGCCAGCTTGTCCTTCTTGCGATCCGACGCGATGACGGTCATCGCGAAACCGTCCTGCAAGGTGCGCGTGACGACACCTTCGATGCGGCCGATATGATCGATGTAGGCAATGATTTTTTCGCCGGGCATGCCGATGCGGTCGGTGCGAAACGCGACGTTGCCCGGTGACATGTCGACGACCTGGCAGGGGTGTTCGGTGCGGTCTTCCAGCATGAAGCGTCCGTAGATTTTGACCCGGACGCGCTGAAAGTTACGCCTTTCAGCTTGGGACGGCGCATAGTCGACCGCCGCTGACCTCATGACTGCCTACACCCCGTTTGGCATCCCGCGCGCCGATGCGAGGAACTTCATCAGAGAAGTACAACAAAGCGGGTTAACAAAGGGAAAAAGCGGGCGCTCCAAGGTTTCCTTTTTGCAGGCCGTGGTGCCAAAACAGCGGCGCGGTTTTGGGCGACGTGCATCAGGCCGCAAACGGACTATTCCTCGCGCCCGCCATCGAAGACGACGAGATGGCGGATGCGGCGCGCCCGGCCGAGCGCCGAGATCGTCTCGGGTGCTCCAAGTTCATCGGGAACGAGCGAGGGAACATCGATCGCCGGACGGTTGTTGAGGAGCTCCTTCTCCGGATCTATGACGCGGATCGAATCGATCAACGCGTCGGTGATCGGGTCGGCACCCAGCCAGAAGGGCTTCTCCACGGCGCTGATGACGCCCAGGCAGCGTGGATTTTCGACGCCGCCGTCAAGCGGCAGGGCAAGCAGTTCGAACTTGTTGGAGCGCCCGTTGCGGCTGAAGCCCTCATAGCTGATGAGCACGACCGACTTCTGCTCGAAGACGCCGTGGATCAGCCGCGAGATGAGCCGTTGATCCTTCTCACGCCACAGCGATGGAAAGGAAAACCCCTTGAGTTCTCGGCCGTAGCAGGCGCAAAGCCTGGTGCCGGCGAGCCGGAACACGGCCTGTCCGCGCGTGTCACGTTCCAGGATAAAGGTGTCGGCCAGCAGCGACTTGATGTCGGCCGGCTCGACCTCTGAACGCTTCGGGGCAGGGCGTCCGTCACGCAGACGGTTCCAATATTGGAACAGCGTGATCGATCCATTCTGGTTCATGCTATGCTGCTCCGCGCATTCTGTCGTCTGATGTCCCATCGGTGAACAGAAGGGCGCCCTCCGATGACCTACATGCGTTGCGGAGCAGGAAGCGTGCCAGCGTCGTTAACACTTGTTCACGGGTCGGGGCCGTTAAGGTTAACAAGTGGTTTACGTTGCGTCGAAGCGAGCCCCGTGGCACACAAAAACCACTCCAGAAGCGGTCGTTTCGCGACGATCGGCAGCACTTCAGTCAGAGTTTTAGGGGAGCAGGGGGCTCGACCAGCCGTTCAGGGGAAACCTTGAACGGCTTCTTTTTTGATTCGCGCCAGGCGATTCGGGGTTAACGGCGGGCGTGTATTTCTACCTGCCGACAAGTGCTGGCAACCATCCCGGCGGTCGCTAAGGCGGCATCGTCCGATCGCTATGCGACGAAAAATCTGCGTTCCGTGGTCGGCTGGTGTGAACTATCGCTTCTTCCCCGGGCCGAAGGTCAGCGCCAGAGCGCCAACCAACACGACACCCTTGACGAAGTCCTGCGTGTAGTAGGGCGCGTTCAGCATGGTGAGGCCGTTCAGGAGGACGCCGACGAAAATTGCGCCGGCCACCGTGCCGATCACATGCGGGCGACGCTTGTCGAGCACGGCATAGCCGATCAGCGAGGCCGCCACCGCATCGAGCAGGAGCGAGTTGCCGGCCGAGACGTCGCCGCGGCCGACACGCGAAGCGACGATCAGCCCTCCCAACGAAGCAAGCGTGCCGGACAGGATATAGGCCCAGAGTCGATATGCCTTGGTCGGCGCGCCGGATAGATGCGCGGCCGTTTCGTTGCCGCCGATCGCATAGAAGACGCGTCCCCAGCGCGTACGCTCCATCAGGAACCAGGCGAGGATGGCGACCACCGCCATGACCACGACAGACAGGGGTACGGTGTCGAAGAGCCGTGACCGGCCGAGGATCAGGAAAGCCGGATCGTAAGCACCGGGAACGGACGAGCCGTCGGGCAGCACCATGCCGGCGGTGATGGAGCGGCCGCCGGTCGGGATCAGCTGCAGGCCGGCGAGCAGGAACATTGTCGCCAGCGTGGCGAGAAGATCGGGGACGCCGATGCGGACAATCAGCAGTCCGTTCAGGAGGCCTATGAAGGCGCCCATCAGCAAGACCAGACCCATGGTCTGGGCCGCATCCAGCTGCCATACGACCATGGCATAGCTTGCCGCCATCACCGACGAGGCGGCGATGCTGCCCACCGAGAGATCGAAGCCGTCGGCCGACATCGTGATCGAGACCCCGACGCCGAGGATCGCCACGACCGAAACCGCCTGCAGGATGGAGAACAGGTTGGCCGAGCGGATGAAGGCGGGCTGCGCGTACCAGAAGCCGATCACCATCAGTGCCAGCAGCACGAACAGCGCGTAACGGCGCGTTTCGCGGAAAAGCGATGTGCGCGGGGCGGCCTGCTGGACCGTCGTCGGGTTCGTCATCGATGCTCTCCGGCCTTTTCGCTCTCGACCTTGCCGATCTGGTCGGTCAGCGGGCCATGGCCGTCACCGGCCTCGTGAAGGGAGTGATCGCGCATGACGAGGATGCGGTCGGCAACCTCCAGCGCCTCTTCGGTGTCGCTGGTCGCGATCAGCGTGGCGGAACCGCTTTGGCTGTTGCGGATTGCGGAGATCAGGTCGGCACGCGCCCCGACGTCGACACCCTGGAAGGGCTCGTCGAGCAGCAGCAGCCGGCAAGGTGCCGCCTGCCAGCGGGCGAGCACGACCTTCTGCTGGTTGCCGCCGGAAAGCTCGTCGAGCGTGTCATCGGGGCCGCGCGCCTTGATGCCGAGCCGGGCGATCGCCTCGGCGGCAACCTTGCGCTCGCGCGCGACCCGCAGCAGGCCGTCCGGAAACCAGCGCCGCAGATGCGGCAGGGCGATAGTACCGGCAATCGAGGCGCCGGGAACCTCGGGCGGTAGCAGCGACGATGCCCAGCGGTCCTCGGCGACCATGAAGACGCCGTTTTCGATCGATCGCGCCGGCCCGTTGGAAAGCCACGGTTTTCCATCGAGCACGAAGCTGCCTTGCGCCAGCGTTTCCAGACCAAAAAGCGCGCGCAACAGCCGGCTCTTGCCAGAGCCAAGCGTGCCGGTCAGAGCGACGACCTCGCCGGAGCGCAGATCGAGATCGAAAGGCCTCGCACCGGGAATCAGTTGCGCACCCTTGATGGAGGCGATGATTGGGGCCGCCGAAATCTTGCCGTCATGGGTGGCGGCTTCCAGCGTCCGCCCGATCATGGCCGCAACGGCGGCCGGGAAATCGATCGGTTTGGCAAAGGCGCCGACGATGCGACCGCCGCGCATGACCACGGCGCGGTCGGCGATGGCGGCAAGGTCGCCCAGCCTGTGCGAGATGTAGAGGATTGCCATGCCGCCCGCGCGCAGCCGCCGGATGATGGCGAAAAGCCGGTCCGCTTCCGTGGCCGAGAGGCTGGATGTCGGCTCGTCGAGGATTAGAACGGAGGCCTTGGCCGCGACGGCGCGGGCGATGGCGATCAATTGCCGCTCCGCCGGCCGCAGGTCGATGAAGTCGCGGTCGAGCGGCAGGTCGAGATCGATCAGCGCCGCGATGGCGCGCGCACGCCTGCGGATCGACCGGGCCGAGACGAAGAAGCGCTCGCCCGGCTGGCAAAGTTCATCGAGCAGAAGATTCTCCGCGACCGTCAGTCCGGCAGCCCCCGCCTGATCCGTCGCCTGATGGACGGTCGCGATGCCGGCGGCCTTGGCGGCGCTGGGCGAGGCGAGGGCGACGATCCCGCCGCCCAGGGTGATCGTTCCGGCGTCGGGTACATGCGAGCCTGAAAGGATTTTCACCAGAGTCGATTTGCCGGCGCCATTGGCGCCCATCAGCGCCACGACCTCCCCGGCTGCCACGGTAAGATCGGCTCCAGCGAGCGCGCGCGTCGGGCCAAAGGATTTTTCGATCCCGGCGACAGCGACGGCAATGGGGGCGGCGGTGAGGGACAATTGGTTCAGCCGGTTACAGGTTGAGCGGGAACTGGGAAAGGCAAGCAAGCCAACGGGGCACGGTCGTAATTGTCAGCCGCCATATTCCATGATCGCCAGTCCGGCATTGTAATCCGGCGAATAGACGATGCCGTTGGCGTCGACGAATACGTCGGTCGACTGGATCACTTGCGGCCGATTCGGACGTTTGTCGACCATGCGGCTGGGAGCCGGCGGCACCAGCGCCCCGGTCTCCTTTGGGCGATAGGGATCGGAGATGTCGAAAACGCGCACGCCGGCATTCTGGTAGGTTGCAAAGATCAGGGTGTCTGACACAAAGCTGCCCGGCCGGTTCTCGTGCAGATTGTGCGGACCGAAATGTCCGCCCTTGGCGGTGTAATCGGTCTCGTCCGGGGTCGGCAGGGTCGAGATCGAAATCGGGTTCGCCGGATCGCGTATGTCGAAGATCCAGGTGAGCTTGCGCCCATCCTCCTCATGGTCGAGCACGGCCTCGTCGGCGACAACGAGCAAGCCGCGTTTGAGCAGCGGCAGCGCCGAATGGGTGCCGCCACCATAGGGCGGCGACCAGTTCCTGTGGCTGATCAGCCTCGGCAGGGCAGGGTCGGCGACATCGAGGACGGTCAACCCGCCGTCGCGCCAGCAGGCATAGGCGGTATCACCCTCGACGACCGCATGATGCAACGCATAGCGGCGGCCGTCGGGCCAGCCGGGTGTCTCGCCGCCGGCAAGATGCATTCCTGGAATCCACCAGCGACCGGCCTCGACTGGCCGTGCCGGGTCCTGAAGGTCGACCGTCAGCAGGATGTAGTCGCTGTAGCCGTCGAGAAGCGCCGATACGTAGGCGTAGCGCCCGCCGACGTACCAGATGCGGTGGATGCCGATGCCGTCGACCGGGAAGAAGCCGATCTGGCGAGGCTGCGTCGGCTTCGAGATGTCATAGACGGCCATGCCGGCCGACCAGGTCCGCGCCGCGCCCGAACCAGACGCGGTGCCGATCGTCTCGCCGATCGACTGGGTGTAGTAGACCTTCTCGTCGAACGCGAAAGCGGCGTCGGCGAACAGATCGCGTGCATGGACGACCAACAGCAGATCCTCATGCGTCTGCAGATGGATGGTCCAGGTATTCGGCAGCGCGGGCACGAACACCGTCCCGCCCGGATTCTTGGGATCCCGTACATCGATGATGGAAAAGCCTTGTGACCAGGGATGCGCGACATAGGCGAAGCCGCGATGCACCATCACCTGCAATCCGTCCGGCCGCCCGCCTTGGTCGGAATGACCGATCAGGCGCATGTTCCTGGAATAGTCGGGGGTGGGGACAGAAACCATAATTGTCTTTCAAAAGGTCGGTCCGGCGTACTTTGCCTGTCGCAGCGGGTGGTGTGGCGGAGGCAGGCGCAATCATCCCCCAGCAGGCCGGGGGATGATTGTTTGGATCGCTGATTTTGTGAAGGCGCTGAAGCTCAATTCGTCGCCGGGATCCACGGTGCCTTTGCGGCATCGCTGTCCTTGAAGGCCGGGAATTTCGCCTGCAGGTCCTCGATCGTCTTGATGTTGTTGTCGACGAGGTCCTTTCTGGTGACGAGCGTCGGCTGGATCAGCACCGAATGGCCGGGATTCTGTCCGGCGATCAGCTGGGCCAGCGCGCGCACCGAAGCCTCGCCGACGACGGCCGGGTTGGTTGCCGCCGTCGCCACCCACGGGCTATTCGGTTCGAGGATGGCCTGGATGTCCGAGGTCGAGATATCGACACCGTAGATCTTCACCTTGTCTGCCACGCCAAGCTCGTCGATGGCGAGCTTCACGCCACGGGCGAACTCGTCCCATGGGGCGAAGACGACCGAAAGCGTCGGGTTGGCGGTGAGCACAGCCTTGGTCTGGTCGGCGACCGAAGCGGCAACGGTGTCGTTGACCACGCCCCAGGTGGCGACTTCCTTGATGCCTGGGTACTTCTTGCCGAAATCCTTCCACACCGCATAACGGCGGTCGAGCGGTGCGAAGCCGGCGACATAGAGGACGCCGCCGTCGAATTTCTCGCCCTGGTCCTTGACCGCCTGGTCGAGCACGAGGCGCGCCATGTCGGCATCGGACTGCTCGACCTGCGGGATCTTGGGGTTGTCGAGGTTGGTGTCGTAGGCCACCACTGGAATGCCGGCGTCAAGCGCTGCCTGTGCGACGTCCTTGATGGCTTCTGGCTGGCCGTTGTTGATGATGATGCCTTGCACGCCGAGATTGATCGCCTGCTGGATCAACTGCCGCTCGGTGTTGATGTCGTTGCGCGCCTGCGAGATGTTGGCCTCGATGCCGAGCGCATCGGCCTGGCGCTTCACGCCGGCCTCGAATGCCTGGAGCCAGTCACCGGAGCCGAGGAAGCTGACGACGGCGATCTTGACGCCGCCCTTATCGAAGGGTGCCGGCGCGCCGGATATGCCCTGCGCCGAAGCCGCGGTGGCGAGACCGGCTATGCCGGCGGCTGCCGCCAGCGAAAGAATATGCTTGATCATGTGGAGACCCCTTTGAAATTGGCCGCATTCTAGGGGGGAGGCCCATCGCTTCCGAGAACGCTCATTGCGAGTTTTTCAAATCCCGGAGCATTTCCACTTCGCTTCCTTTCGGTTTCGTAGCAAATGAAGACGATGCGGTGCCGGGCGTTCGCTGTTGAGAAAACAGAATTGTTCCAACCCGGACATCCTTGCTCTAAAGGACGCGCAGGAATTCCTGGACCAGATGCGCATGAACGAACCGGTAAACCCTTCGGACACGGAACAGATGGACGACGCGCCGCGACGACGGCGCGAGCCGGTGTTCAACCTCCCACCCGTCGTGTTGGCGGTGATCGGCATCTGCGTCGTCGTCTACCTGTTGCAGCAATATGTGTTGAGCGAATCCCAGCAGATGACATTGCTGTATGACGGGGCCTTCATCCCCGTTCTCTACACCGGGCAATACGGCTTCGACTGGTTCCTGTTTTCGCGGCCCTTCACCTATGCCTTCATGCATGGCGGCTTTGCTCATATCGCCATCAACATGGTGTGGCTCGCCGCGTTTGGTTCACCATTGGCAAACCGCCTGGGAACGCTGTGGTTCGCGCTGTTTTTTGCCGCAACCGGGTTGGCTTCGGTCGCGCTTTTCTGGGCGATCCATCCTTATGGTGAGGCGCCGCTGGTCGGGGCTTCCGGTGCGATATCAGGCATGATGGGGGCTGCGGCGCGTTTCGGCTTCCGCACCGACCGTTCGGCCGGCAAGGCCGCCTTCGCCGGCCCTGTGCTGCCGATCGCATTCGTATTGCGCTTGCGCGGTGTCGTGATCTTCCTCGCCATGTGGATGGTCATCAATCTCGCCACCGGCCTGCTCGGGTTTGCCCCAGGGGTAGATGGTCAGATCGCCTGGGAGGCCCATATTGGCGGCTTTTTCGCGGGCTTCTTCGGCTTGCGTTGGTTCGACAGGCGATGGCAGGCGCCTGAATGGGAGACGACCGACCACCGCACTTGAAATGCAACCGATCACGGCGCACGATGTTCACTCTTACGTGAAGGCCGGTCAGGGCAGGAACCGGCAGGCAAAGCAGAGGAGGACGCCATGACGGTGAAGGCAATTCTCGAGAGAAAAGGCCATGACGTGTTGACGCTCGGGCCGAACGAAAAGCTTAGCGAAGCCATCCGCATCCTGGCAGAGCACAAGATCGGTGCGCTGGTCATCACCAATGGCGATCGCAAGATCGTCGGCATCCTGTCAGAGCGCGACATCGTCCGGGTTGTCGCCCGCGAAGGTGGAGCCGCGCTGGATATCGCCGTGCGCTCGGCAATGACGCCGAAGGTGAAGATCTGCAACGAGAATCACACCGTCAACGAGGTGATGGAGATCATGACCCGAGGCCGCTTCCGCCATCTGCCGGTGGAGAAGGACGGCATGCTCGATGGCATCGTGTCCATCGGCGATGTGGTCAAGCGCCGCATCGAGGATGTCGAGCGCGAGGCCGACGAGATCAGGGCCTATATCGCCACCGCCTGAGCGGCGAGGCGAACCGCCGGCCGGAGAACCGACCGGCGGAGCCGTGGTTTACCTGTTGTCGAGTTCGGAGCGGACGAGCGCGAGCCCGCGCCGGGTGATGCGGTAAGGGCCGCCTCCCGACGAAGAAACCGCCTTCTTACGCTTCAGTTTTCGAAACATATCGAGATCGACGCCCGGATAATGCCAGCCGTCGCGGGTCAGGCATTTGACGGAGGCGATCCGCTTTTTCTCGTTCTTTTCGATTTCAATGCGTCCACCCTGCGCGAGCAGGTGCAGGATGCGCTGTTCTATGCGCGAAATGTCCATGTGAGAGTTTTCCGGGAAAACAAAAAATGCCGCCGCCGCGAAGCTTCGCGGCACGGGGTTTCGGTTTTCTGCCCTGCCTCGCCAGGAGGTCAGGGCCTTACCGGGACTGAGCGTAAGTGGACATCCACTCTCCATTGGAATGAGCGTCCTATAGGCGAACGCGGCTGAAAAGGCCAGTCCGTGGCTTTGCGCTTGTCTCTTTTGGCGGTTTGCACTAGCGAAGTTGCAAATCAGAATGTGCATTAATGCAGCTTCCCATCATTCCAGTTCGCAGGCCGCCATGTCCCTTATCGACACCCGTACTCCTGACGCAAAACGCCTGATCCCCGGCGCAACCGGCGACTGGGAGATCATCATCGGCCTCGAGGTCCATGCGCAGGTCACTTCGGAAGCAAAGCTGTTTTCGGGCGCCTCGACGGCCTTCGGCGCGCCGCCTAACGCCAATGTCAGCCTGGTCGATGCGGCGATGCCGGGCATGCTGCCGGTCATTAACGAGGAATGCGTCAAGCAGGCGATCCGTACCGGCCTGGGGCTGAAGGCGCAGATCAACCACAAGTCGGTCTTCGATCGGAAGAACTACTTTTATCCCGACCTGCCGCAGGGCTACCAGATTTCACAGTTCAAGCAGCCGATCGTCGGCGAGGGCACGGTCATCGTTTCGGTGGGCCCGGACCGCCAGGGCGAATTCGAGGACATCGAGGTCGGCATCGAGCGGCTGCATCTGGAGCAGGATGCCGGCAAGTCGATGCACGACCAGCATGCGACCATGTCCTATGTCGATCTCAACCGCTCCGGCGTGGCGCTGATGGAGATCGTCTCCAAGCCGGACATGCGCTCGGCCGACGAAGCCAAGGCTTATGTCACCAAGTTGCGCACCATTGTACGCTATCTCGGCACCTGCGACGGCAACATGGACGAAGGTTCGATGCGCGCCGACGTCAACGTTTCGGTGCGCAAGCCGGGCGGCGAGTTCGGCACGCGGTGCGAGATCAAGAACGTCAACTCGATCCGCTTCATCGGCCAGGCCATCGACTACGAGGCGCGCAGGCAGATCGCCATCCTCGAGGATGGCGGCAAGATCGATCAGGAGACGCGGCTGTTCGACGCCGTCAAGGGCGAGACGCGCTCGATGCGCTCCAAGGAAGAGGCGCATGATTACCGCTACTTCCCCGATCCCGACCTTTTGCCGCTGGAATTCGACCAGGCCTATGTCGATGCGCTGGCCAAGGAATTGCCGGAACTGCCGGACGACAAGAAGGCGCGGCTGATCGCGTCGCTCGGCCTGTCCGTCTATGACGCCTCGATCCTGGTTTCGGAAAAGCCGATCGCCGACTATTTCGAAAAGGTGGCCGCCGGCCGCGACGGCAAGCTTGCCGCCAATTGGGTCATCAACGATCTGCTCGGGCAATTGAACAAGGCCGGAAAAGACATTGAAAACGCTCCGGTTTCGCCCGAGCAGCTCGGTGCGGTCATCGATCTGATCAGGGATGGCACCATCTCCGGCAAGATCGCCAAGGACCTGTTCGAGATCGTCTGGAATGAGGGCGGCGACCCGCGCCAACTGGTCGAGAGCCGTGGCATGAAGCAGGTCACCGACACCGGCGCCATCGAGAAGGCCGTCGACGACGTTATCGCCGCCAACCCTGACAAGGTCGAACAGGCGCGCGCCAAGCCGAGCATGGCCGGCTGGTTCGTCGGCCAGGTAATGAAGGCGACCGGCGGCAAGGCCAACCCGCAAGCCGTCAACGACCTCGTCAAGGCCAAGCTGGGCATCGAGTAGCGCCGTGTTCGTCCGCACCGCAGGTGAACGCGACCTTGCCGCTGTGCGGACGCTGCTGGTGGAAACGTGGCATGCGACCTATGACGCCATTTATGGCGCTGCCAAAGTCGCCGAGATCACCGACGAATGGCACTCGATCGCTTCGCTCCGCTCGCGGCTGACGCGGCCCAACTCGGAATTCCTGGTGGCCGATGACGGCAAGCGGATCGGCGGCATGGCTTTCGCCGCCGCCACCGCCGATGCGAAAATCATCCTGTTGAACCAGCTCTACGTCCATCCGGACTGTCAGCGGCGGGGGATCGGGCAAGCACTGCTCGACGAGGTCGAAGCCAGTTTCCCGGAAGCGCGAACGTTGCGCGTCGAGGTCGAGGAGGCCAATGGCGGTGCCATCGCCTTCTATCGGTCGAAAGGGTTCTTGCCTGTCAGTGCCGCGGAAGAGTCCCGTGATACCTCAAGGCCGACGACGCTGAGTTTCGAGAAACCGCTGGGATAGACCACCGGGATGAATAGAGCGATCAAGCCATGCGTCATCGCGGCGTTTGCTGTGCCGGCTCACGACGGATATGCAAGGGCATGACCAAACTGTCCCGCATTACAGCGCTGGCGCTGCTCGCCATCATCATTTTCGCGACCTTGTCGCCGATCCAGATGCGGCCGCACCTCGCTGAAGCGAATGTCGAGCGTGCCTTGGCTTATGTCCTGCTGGGCTTCGCCCTGGCGATCGGCTTTCCCAACCGACTGTATCAGGTCGTGATCTTTGTGGCTGTGACCGCCGGCATGCTGGAACTGCTTCAGCTCATTGATCCCGGTCGCCATGCACGCCTCATCGATGCATTGGTGAAAGCCCTTGCCGGGGTGGTTGGGATCGTGGCGGGACACCTGATCGTCAGGGCCGGCGGACAAAAGAGCGAGAGCTAGGCGCGGCGGCAATCCGCCGGGAGTGCGGGACCATCGACCTTGGTCGCGGCCCGTGTCTATCTGGCCGAAGCCTTCTCGCTAGGCAGCGGGAACCTCCACATTGTCGATCAGCCTCGTCTTGCCGAGCCATGCTGCCGCAAGAAGACGCCCTTCGCGGTTTCGACGCCATGGCGCAAGCGTCAGGCTTTGGCGTGCCTCGACATAGTCGACCTTCTGAAAGCCGGCGGCGATGAGGGCGCGGCTGGCCTCTTCGGTTGCGTCGCTCTGGCCGGCGCCTGCCGCCAGGGCCGCAGCCGTATTGCGCAATATCACGTTGAGCTGGCGGGCGATCTTCAGTTCGGCCTCATCGAGATAGGCGTTGCGTGACGACATGGCGAGACCATGCGCGTCGCGGATCGTCGGTGCGCCGATGATCTCGACAGGCAGGTCGAGGTCGCGGCAGAGCTGCCTCACCACGCAAAGCTGCTGGTAGTCCTTCTCGCCGAAGACCGCACAGTCGGGCGTTGCCTGCAGGAGGAGCTTTGCCACCACGGTGGCGACGCCGTCGAAAAAAGTCGGCCGAAAGTCCGATTCGAGCCCGGCGGAGGGGCCGCCGACCGAGATTTTCGTGGCGAAGCCGGCGGGATACATCTCGCCAACCGTCGGTGTGAAGGCAAGGTCGGCTTTTGCCGCGCCCAGCCGGTCGAGGTCGCGGGCGAGTTGGCGCGGGTACTTGTCGAGGTCTTCGCTCGGCGCGAACTGCGTCGGATTGACGAAGATCGACACGACGCAGCGCTCGGCTTTTTGGAGCGCGATCCTGACCAGCGAGATGTGTCCGTCATGCAAAGCACCCATGGTCGGCACCATGGCGACACGAAGGCCGTCGCGCCGCCAGTCCCGGATTTGCGCGCGAAGTGCGGCCACGCTGTCGACGACGACGGGTTGGCTCATGCGTCGTCCCTGCTGTTTGTCGCCGAAAAGACATGGCCGGGGCCGGGGAATGTCCGGCCCCGCACCTCGGCTGCGTAGCTTTCAGCTGCACGCGAGATCACGCTGCGCAGATCCGCGTATTCCTTGACGAATTTCGGCACGCGATCGACGGTCAGCCCGACCATGTCGTCGATGACCAGGATCTGGCCGTCGCAGTCGCCGCTGGCGCCGATGCCGATGGTTGGAATGGCGATGCGGCGGGTGATTTCGGCGGCGACCCTCTCGACCGTGCCTTCGATGACGACCGAGAAAGCGCCGGCGTTCTCGACGGCAAGCGCATCGCGAAGCAATGCCGCAACAGCCTCCTCGGTGCGGCCTTTGATCTTGTAGCCGCCATCCTTCTCCACCGATTGCGGCTGCAGGCCGATATGTCCCATGACCGGAATGCCGGCGGCGGCGATGGCCTCGATCTGGCTGATCATGTCGAGGCCGCCTTCGAGCTTCACCGCCTGGCAGCCGGTTTCGTCGACGACCCGCCGCGCCGAGGCGACGGCTTGCGCTGCCGTTGCCTCATAGCTGCCGGCCGGCAGGTCGACGACGACGCAGGCCCTGGCCGAGCCGCGCATCACGGCCTGCCCATGTGCGATCATCATCTCCAGCGAGGCGCCCAGCGTCGTCTTGTGGCCATGCAGGACCATGGCGACACTGTCGCCGACCAGAAGCAGGTCAACATGGTGATCGAGCAGACGGGCGATGGGATAGGTATAGGCGGTCAGGCAAACGATCGGCGTGCCGCCCTTGCGGTGGCGAATCGCCTCGGCGCTGATGCGAATGTCGGTGGTCGGCAATTCCGTGGCCAATCGTCACCTCCTTTGGCCTCAAGCCGGGCTGGATGCAGGCATGGGCGCGCAGAGCTTTAGAAATACCGTAAAGGCTTGGCAAGCGTGCATGCAGTGACCGGCAGGATCACAGGCTTGTGTCGGGTTTCCGGCAAGCCATTTGCGCGCACGCCGTGGCAAAAGCCTTGCCTTCGGCAAGGCCTGACGCCATAAGCAGGAAAACGGGCGCTGCCGGCGCGAGGGTTTTGAAATGAAGACTTTCCTTACGCAGTTTTTCACCTGGTGGAACAGCCAGACGATTGGAACGCGCCTGCACACCTGGCGGTACGGCAAGAAGGTCGGCCAAGACGAAACCGGCAATTTCTACTACGAAGGCGGCATCGATTCGGAAGGCCGCACGCGCCGCTGGGTCATCTACCGCAATTATTCGGAAGCTTCGGCGATACCGCCCGGCTGGCACGGCTGGATGCACCACCGCGTCGACGTCGCGCCGTCCAGCGAGGACTACAAGCCGCGCGACTGGCAAAAGCCGCATCAGCCCAATCTGACCGGCAGCCCGGCGGCCTATCGCCCGAAGGGCTCGGTGCTGACCAATCAGCATCGTCCGCAGGTTACCGGCGACTACGACGCCTGGACGCCCGGGTCGTAATGGTAGGGTGCAGGCCGGTGCTTTATCGCCACAATTGGTGTTTAGCTGCTTGCTGATCAGAAAACGGCGACTAGCCTTGGCGATCGACAGAATCACCCGGGCGCGAACCACCGGTATCCTTGCATGAGCTTTTTCAACCTGACATCGATGGGCGGTCTGACGCTAGCCGCCGGTCTTGCCGTCAGCACCGCGGCGTTTGCCGCTTCGCCGACCCCCGCCGCCCCCGCGCCGGCGCCAGCCCCGGGATCGGACCGGGTTACCAACGCCGTTGCCGAGTTTGCCGGTATCGACAAGATCACCGGCCGCATCATCACCTTCGATGTCTATATCGACGAGACGGTGCAGTTCGGTGCTTTGCAGGTGACGCCGCGCGTCTGCTATTCGCGGCCACAGACCGAAGAACCGAAGACAGATTCCTTCGTCGAGGTCGACGAGATCACGCTGGACCGCAAGATCCGCCGCATCTTCACCGGCTGGATGTTTGCCGAAAGCCCCGGCCTCAATGCCGTCGAGCATGCCGTCTATGACGTCTGGCTGAAGGCTTGCAAGCAGAAGTCGGATGTGCCGGCGCCCGATGGCGCCAAGGCAGACTCGACCAAAGCCGAGGCGCCCAAGCCCGCCGCGGCCAAACCGAAAGCCGCGACCGCTCCGGACGTGACAGAGCCTGGCGTGACGGAGCCGGACGCTTCGGACCCCGATACGACCGACACCAACTGATCCTCCGGAACCGTCCTTGCCACCATACGTTGGGGCACGGATGAGCGCGCATTTATGCGCAGGGAGGATCTTCCGATGTCAGACAGCAAGCGGATCACGGCCGGCAAGACAGAGTTGCTGGAACTCGAAAAGGGATTCTGGACGGGCGACGCGGCCTACTATGCGGCCAATGCCGACACCGAATGCTTGGTGGCGTTTCCGCAGATGGCACAGGCGATGGACAATGCGGATCTCGCCAAGACCGCAACCAAGCCCAACCGCTGGCGCGACCTGAAAATCGACCTCAAGGGTATTATCGAGCCGGGCAGCGACATCATCATGCTGACCTACGAGGCACATGCGACACGCGAGAACGGCGAACCTTACGCCGCGCTGGTCAGCACCGGCTATGTCCATCGCGTCAACGGCTGGAAGATGATGTTCCATTCGCAGACGCCATTGGAAGCCGCCACTGGGAAGTAGGCTCAATCTTCAGGGATAGAATTGGGCGTCAGGGATAGAATACGGCCTCGCCCTTCAGCGCGTCGGCCAGCATCTTTTCATATTTGCCGCGCGGCACGTCGACGGCGCCGAAGCGCTTGAGGTGCTCGGTGGTGAACTGCGTATCGAGCAGCGCGAATCCGCGTGCCTTCAAGCGCTCCACGAGATAGAAAAGGCAGGTCTTGGAAGCGTCCGTCTCCCTGGCGAACATGCTCTCGCCAAAAAACACCCGGCCGAGCGACACGCCATAGAGGCCACCGACCAGCCGGTCCTCGCGCCACGCCTCGACCGAATGACAATGGCCTATCCGATGCAACTCGACATAGGCTTCGCGGATCGGCGCATTGATCCAGGTCGAGCGCCGTTCCACCCGCTTCTCGGCGCAACCGTCGATCGTGGCTTCGAAATCGAAATCGAAACGGATGTCGAAGGGGTTCTTCTTGATCGTTTTCCTCAGGCTCTTCGGTGCGTGAAAACCATCGAGCGGGATGATGCCGCGAGTCTCCGGCCGCACCCAGAACACCTCCGGGTCGCCGGCACTTTCTGCCATTGGGAAGACGCCCGAGGCGTAGGCCTTGAGCAGCAGGTCGGTGGGGATGCGATAGCCGGGCGCGTAGGGGCGGGTCATCGCGTCTCCGCGCTACTCTTCCTTGGCCAGATATTTTTCCAGCCAGTGGATGTCATAATCGCCATTGGCGATGTCGGCATTGCCGACGAGATCGCGAAACAGCGGCAGCGTCGTCTTGATACCGTCGACGACGAACTCGTCCAGGGCGCGGCGCAGGCGCATCATGCACTCGACGCGATTACGCCCATGCACGATCAGCTTGCCGATCAGGCTGTCGTAATAGGGCGGGATCTTGTAGCCGGAATAGACGCCGGAATCGACGCGGATGCCCAGGCCGCCCGGTGTGTGGAAATGGGTGATCGTGCCGGGCGAGGGGGTGAAGGTGCGCGGGTCCTCGGCGTTGATGCGGCATTCGATGGCGTGGCCGTTGAACTTTATGTCCTCCTGCTTCACCGAGAGGCCGCCGCCGGAGGCGACGCGGATCTGCTCGTGCACGAGATCGATGCCGGTGATCGCTTCGGTCACCGGATGCTCGACCTGCAGGCGCGTGTTCATCTCGATGAAGTAGAACTCGCCATTCTCGTAGAGGAACTCGATCGTGCCGGCGCCGGAATAGCCGAGGTCGGCGATCGCCTTGGCGCAGATGCCGCCGATGCGGGCGCGCTCTTCGGCATTGAGGGCGGGAGAGGGCGCCTCTTCCCAGACCTTCTGGTGGCGGCGCTGCAAGGAACAGTCGCGCTCGCCGAAATGCACGCCGCGGCCAAAGCCGTCACCAAACACCTGGACTTCGATATGGCGCGGCTTTTCCAGATATTTTTCAATATAAACGGCATCGTCGCCGAAGGCGGCACCGGCTTCGGTGCTCGCCGTCTGCAGGGCGATCTCCAGGTCAGCCTCGGTGAGGGCGACCTTCATACCGCGCCCGCCACCGCCGGCCGATGCCTTGATGATCACGGGATAGCCGATCTCGGCGGCAATGCGCCTGGCTTCCTTCTGGTCGGTGACGGCGCCGTCCGAACCGGGCACAACCGGAATGCCGAGGCGCTTGGCGGTTCGCTTGGCCTCGATCTTGTCGCCCATGATGCGGATATGGTCGCCGGACGGACCGATGAAGGTGATGTTGTGCGCGGCCAGTATGTCGGCGAACTTGGCGTTCTCCGACAGGAAGCCGTAGCCCGGATGCACGGCGTCGGCGCCGGTGATTTCGCAGGCCGCAACGATCTGATGGATGTTGAGATAGCTGTCGCGCGATGGCGGCGGACCGATGCAGACGCTCTCGTCCGCGAGCCGCACATGCATGGCGTCGGCATCGGCGGTCGAATGCACCACCACCGTCTGGATGCCGAGTTCCTTGCAGGCGCGCAGCACCCGGAGGGCGATTTCGCCGCGATTGGCGATGAGGATCTTCTGAAACATCAGGCCCGCTCTACTCGATCACGACGAGCGGCATGCCATATTCGACCGGCTGCGAATCCTCGAAAAGGATCGCGGTCACCGTGCCGGCGCGTGGCGAGGGGATCTGGTTCATCGTCTTCATTGCTTCGATGATCAGCAGCGTCTGGCCTTCCTTGACCTTCTGGCCGACTTCGATGAATGCCTTGGCGTCCGGCGACGGCGCCAGGTAGGCCGTGCCGACCATCGGCGAGGTGACTGCGTTCTTGGAAATATCTGCCACAACGGGCAGAGCTACGGAGGCAGCTTGCGCTGCTGCCGGCGCATAGGCCTGCTGCGGCGCTGCGATTGCATGAACAGCCGGCGCCTGCCGCGAGACGCGCACCTTCAGGTCGCCCAGTTCAACCTCGATCTCGGTGAGGTTGGTGTCGTTCAGTATGCCCGCCAGATCGCGAATCAGTTGCTGGTCAACACCGGTCTTCTTTATCGACATTTTCGAGCCTTCTGTTTGTTGGCCGGTCATAGGCGTGCGGCCAGCGCCTGTAGCGCCAGCGTATAGCCGAGCGGCCCAAAGCCACAGATCATGCCGACGGCGACCGGCGCGACCATGGAGACGTGGCGGAATGGTTCCCGCGCATGGATGTTGGAAAGATGAACTTCGGCCACCGGCAACGGTGCGACGGCGCGGATGGCGTCATGGATGGCAATCGAGGTGTGGCTGTAGGCGCCCGGATTGATGACGATGCCGACAGCCTTGTCGCCGGCTTCCTGAATCCAGTCGACAAGGTCGCCCTCATGGTTCGACTGGCGGAAATCGATCTCGAACCCCAGCGCCGTGCCTGCCTGCTTGCAGTCGTCGGCGATCGCGGCAAGCGTCTTGCCGCCATAGATGCCCGGCTCGCGCTTGCCGAGCGCGTTGAGATTGGGACCGTTCAGGACGAAAACCGTTTTCAAAAAGCCGACCTTTCCCGGCGCCGTCATCAAGCCGGCGCGCTGGGCCCTCTATAATGGGCATAACCGCCCGCGGAAAGAGCGCAAGTGCGTTCTTTCACTGTCCACAACAGGCGGAAATGTGCCCGTGAGAAATAGCTGGCGAGCAAGATCAGAGCGCGGCTTTCGCCGCCTCGATCTTTTCAGCCAGCACTTCCTGCCCGAGCGCCCCGAACACCACCTCGTTGCCGACGACATAGGACGGCGTTCCGGTGATCGCCAGCTTGTTGGCAAGATCGTAGGTCTTGGCGAGGGCCTCGTTGATTGTCGGGTCCTTCATCTTCTCGCGCAGCGCCGCTTCGTCGGCACCGAGCGATAGCGCGACCTTCATGGCCGCCGCCTCGGTGGCGCGCCCCTGGCCACCGAGCAACGCATTGTGGAACTCGCCGTACTTTTCCGGGTGCATCAGGTGGAAGGCCATCGAGACCACGCTCGCCTTCTGCGAATCCGGTCCGAGGATGGGGAATTCCTTGAGCACGAAACGCAGGTCCGGATCGGTCTTGGTCAGCGCCTGCATGTCGTCGATGGCGCGTTTGCAGAAGCCGCAATTGTAGTCGTAGAACTCGACGATGGTGACCTTGCCGTTGGGATTGCCGACGACGCCGTCGAAGGCGGAGTTGAAGATCTGGTCCTTGGCATCCTTGATCACGCCGAGATGAGCGATGCGCTGCTCTTCCTTCTGCTTGGCCTCAAGCGCATCCTGGACCTCCAGGAGGACTTCCGGGTTTTTCAACAAATAGTCGCGGATGATGCCTTCGACCTCGGTGCGGTCGATCTTGGTATTGGCCGCCGCCGTCTCGACCGGCTGCGCGGTACCGGCCTTGGCGATCTGCGGGTTTCCGGCAACGAATCCGAAAGCCAGCATGGCCAGGGCGACCGCAACCCCCGTGGTGCCCAGCAGCAGTGCCTTTTTCATCGTTCCTGTTCCTTCTACCTGTTTTCCGGTCTGGCTATGTCGTGGCGCGCGACCGGAAGGTTCACTTGATCTTGGTTGACGGCCTGTAGTTTATGATATCCTGGGCGCGAAGCCAGCGCGGCTCGCCGCGTTTCATCTGCTGTTGCGCCCGCATGGCGAAAATCTTCGCATCCTTGTAGCTGCCGGAATAAAAATGGCTTTCGGCGGTGGCAAGTTCAGCGCCGGATATGTCGCCCAACTCGCCATAGGCCTGTGCCAGATAGCGATATCCGGCTGAATTTTCCTTGTCGCGACCGAGGCCATTGTTGATCTGCACGACGGCTTTTTTGAGGGAGTCGGGCGTGCCGACGGCCATCAGCGCCTGACCCACGGACACCGGCAGCAGACCGGACCGAGCCGAATCGAGGCTGACCGCCTTGGCGTAAGCGTCCGCAGCTTCCTTGGGTTTGTTTGCTTTCATCAGGATGTCGCCGCGCAGTTCCTGGAAGTAGGCATTTTTCGGCTGCGCTTTGATCAGTGCATTGGTCTTGGCGAGAGCGGCGGCGATGTTGCCGAACAGGTAGGTCGACTGGGCGTCGCCGTACTGCGCGGCGAGGGTTCCTTGCATCTTTCGCATCAGCCGGGACGCGGCCGCCTGGCCTTCCATGTAGACGGCGATCTTCACCCGCATCATGTCATGGCGCTGCTGCAGCGCGGGCGGGTCCGGCCTGTCGACATTGGGGTCCTGTTTCACCAGCACTTCGAGATTGGCGATGCGGTCCTGCGGCATCGGATGGCTGATCCGATACGGATCGACCTGGGCGCCCGAAAGCGACAGTGCGGTCTGGAAGCGGCGGAATGTCTTCAGCATGCCCATGCCGGACTGGCCGGTGGCATTGAGATAGGTGATCGCCGAGCGGTCGGCCGTCATCTCCTCGGTGCGCTGGTAGGCGAGGATGCTGCGCTGTGCCATCTCGCCGCCGCCAGCGGCCACGCCCATGCCAGCGCCGGCGAGACCGCGGCTGCTGGTTGTGGCACCGGCGACAATGGCGCCGGCGCCAAGCAATGTCGCGATGACGGCCATCGTCTTGGCTCGTTCGAGTTGGTCGCGCAGCTTCTGCTGGTGGCCGCCGGCGATATGGCCGGCTTCGTGCGCGATGACGCCGATGATCTCGTTGGGCGTTTCAGCCGTCATCAGCGCGCCGGTGTTGATGAACAGCCGGCGCCCGGTGACGAAGGCGTTGAAACTCTGGTCGTTGACCAGAACGATGTCGATGCCGTCATTCGCCAGGCCGGCCGCCCTGAAGATCGGCCGCGCGTAATCGCGCACCAGCGCCTCGATCTCGGCGTCGCGCACCACCGGCACGTTCTGGGCGAAGGCACTGACCGAGCTCGCCATTGCAACGGCAACGCCAAGCGAAAGCGTCGCGAAGACGCGCGCTGCCTGGGCAATCGTCGATCTGGGTCGGCTCAACATGATGGCTCCACTGGTAGACGAGCGGGCGAAAGATGAAAAGTCGGCGCCGGAAACTTCCTCAACTTGTGATCCTCACATCAATCGGGCATTTGTGCGGCACATGCGCCAGTGCGTGGCGCCGTCAGTCATCGGGAATACTGGTTAAATGGTCGTTTCGCTCTCACGCCGTGGCAATGTCGAGCCCTTCCATGCGATGGACATTCTGGCAGAGGCAAACCGGCTGAAGTCCCAGGGCGTGCCGGTTGTTTCGATGGCCGTCGGCCAGCCCTCCGATCCCGCACCGGTTCTGGTTCGCGCCGCAGCCGCCAAGGCGCTGCAGGATGGACGCATCGGCTACACCGATGCGCTGGGACTGGCAGGTTTGCGCAAGGCGATCGCCGGACACTATGCCGATCACTACGGGCTTGATATCGAGCCCGGCCGGATCGCGGTGACCACTGGATCGTCGGCCGCCTTCAACCTCGCCTTCCTGGCGATGTTCGATGGGGGTGACCGGGTCGCCATCGCGGCACCCGGCTATCCCGCCTATCGCAACATCATGGCCGCACTCGGCATCGAGGTGGTCGAGATCGAGCTCGGCGACGCCGCCTATCTGCATGCCGGCCATCTCGAGACCGCGCATCGTGAAAAGCCGCTGAAAGGCGTTCTCTTCGCCAGCCCCGCCAATCCAACCGGCGCGGTCATACCGGCCGATGAACTGGCGGTTCTGGTGAGGACGGCACAAGAGCTCGGCATCGCCGTCATCTCCGACGAAATCTATCACCGGCTGGCCTATGCCGCCCCCGACACCACGGCGCTGGCCTATGGCGGCGACGTGACGGTGATCAACTCCTTCTCCAAATATTACTGCATGACGGGCTGGCGCATCGGCTGGATGGTGCTGCCGCAAGAGCTGGTGCGGCCGGTCGAGCGCGTCGCCCAGAGCCTCTACATCTCGCCGCCGGAACTGTCGCAGATCGCCGCGATCGAAGCGTTCAGGGCGACCGAGGAGCTGGAGGCGGTAAAAGGCCGCTACGCCTGGAATCGCGAGCTTTTGATGAAACGCCTGCCGGAACTCGGCTTTCCGCTGGCAGCGCCCATGGACGGCGCCTTCTATGCCTTCTGTGACGTCACCAGGCATACCAATGACAGCATGGCCTTCGCACGCAAGATGCTGGCTGAGGCGCATGTGGCGGCAACGCCCGGCCGCGACTTCGACACTCAGGCTGGGCACCGGACGATGCGGTTTTCCTATGCCGGCAGCCACGACGACATGGTCGAGGCAATGGCGCGCATCGAACGCTGGTTGAGGTAGCACCATGCCGGAACTCGAACAGCCCCTCAGACTTGATCAGGCCTCCAAACTTGATCAGGCCCCCAAACTTGATCAGGCATTGGCCGAAGTCGCCGCCGAAATGGCCGATCGCATCGATCGCGGTGATGTCGCTTCCTACATTCCGCAGTTGGGCAAGGTCGATCCGAAGAAATTCGGCATCGCAGCGGTCACCAATGACGGCCGCGTGCTGACGGCAGGGGACGCCGACCAGGCCTTTTCCATCCAGAGCATCTCGAAAGTGTTCACCCTGACACTGGCGCTCGGCAATGTCGGCGACGCGCTGTGGCAGCGGGTCGGCCGCGAACCGTCAGGCAATCCGTTCAACTCGATCGTGCAGCTCGAGCATGAGAACGGCATTCCGCGCAATCCGTTCATCAATGCCGGCGCCATCGTCATTTCCGACATCCTGCTTGCCGGCCACCAGCCGCGCGAGGCGATCGGCGAGATCCTGCGCTTCATCCAGTTCCTGGCCGACGACGAGACTGTTATCATCGACCGCGAGGTCGCGGCGTCCGAACGGGCCACCGGCTATCGCAACTTCGCGCTTGCCAACTACATGAAATCCTTCGGCAATCTCCACCACGCGCCGGAGCTGGCGCTGGGCGTCTACTTCCACCACTGCGCCATCGCCATGAGCTGCCGGCAATTGGCGCTCGCCGGCCGTTTTCTCGCCAATGGCGGCAAGAACCCGGCGACCGGGCATTCCGTGGTGTCGGCCGAACGGGCGCGCCGCATCGGCGCGATGATGCTGACCTGCGGTCACTATGACGGTTCCGGCGATTTCGCCTTCCGCGTCGGCATTCCCGGCAAGAGCGGCGTCGGCGGCGGCATATTGGGCATCGTGCCGGGCGTGGCGTCGCTTGCCGTCTGGTCGCCGGGCCTCAATGCCAACGGCAACTCCAAGCTGGGGTCGATCGCGCTGGAAAAGCTGGCCAGGATGATGAACTGGTCGATCTTCGCGCCGTGATGCATGTCGCCCAAAAGTGCGCAGCGGTTTTGGGACAACGACATGCTTGGAATCAAAGAAGCGTTTTAGCCTTTCGCGATCCAGCATAACGCCAGATAAGAAAATCCCGCACCGTCTTCGAGACGGCGCGGGATTTTTTTGTCAAAGAACTAGCTCATGCGATTGAAAGGCTTAGAAAAAGCCCTTCCGCTGCCACCATCCGCCGCGTTTCGGCTTGTCCTCGGTCTTGTCCTCAGCCTTGGCCGCGGGTTCTTCCGCTACGGTCGAAGACACCACGGGCTCGACCGGCGCATTCACCGCCGCCGGCTTGCGCCGCGACGGGCGGGCCTTCGGTGCCTTCTCCACAGCCGCTGCTTCGTCGGACGCCGTGGCCGGCGTCTCGACCGGTGCTTCCGCCTCGGCAGCCGGCTCTTCGGCGACGATTTCGGCCGCGGCCTTCTTCGGCTTGGCGGCACGACGTGGCTTCTTCGGCTTCTCCGTGCTCGGCGCGTCGTCATTGGCCGGAGCAAGCGCCACCGGCTCTTCGGCTGGTGCAGCAACGACCGGCTCGCTGGCGATCACCTCGGTTGCCGAGACTTCGCCTTTGGACGCGTCGGCTGCTTCGCCAGCACTTGCCTCGGCCTCGCCTTCACCGTCTTCGCGGCGGTTGCGCTTGCCGCCGCGCTTGCCGCGCCGGCGCTTTTTGCCTTGGCCTTCGTCCGAAGCCTCAACTGTCTCGGACGTTTCGGCAACACCAACAGGGGCGTTGTCGTCCGTTTCCGTGTCGCCGTCGCTGGCGGCCGAGTCTGGGTCCGAAAACTCGCCGGCCGGAGCCGAGACGGAAGCACCGTCCGCCGGGGCGCCATGTTCGCGATCGCGATCCTTGCCGCCGCGCCGACGCCGGCGCTTGCGGCGCTTGCGGTCGCGGCCTTCGCCTTCCTCGCCACCGGCGGCAGCAGGTCGGGGTTGTTGCTGCGGCTGCTGGCGTGGCTGTTCGGCCTGGACCGGCGCCTCGTCATCCTCCTCCTCGGCGACGACAATCTCGTCCTCGGGCTCTTCCGGCTCGACATAGGCCGGGAAGCTGCGCGCCTCGACAAAGCCTTCCGGCTTTTCAGCCAGCGCGCCGCGGAAGATCGCATAGTGCTGCGAACCGACCGAATCGTCGGCCTCGACGGTGATCGTCAGCCCGAAGCGGCTTTCGAGTTCGACCAGCGTGCCGCGCTTATGGTTGAGCACGTAGAGTGCGGTCGCCGCCGGCGTCCGTACCGTGATGTGGCTGCGCGAATCCTTGAGCAGGAATTCCTCGATCGCCCGCACCACCATCAGCGCGACCGACGAATCGGAGCGCACATGGCCGGTGCCGCCGCAATGCGGGCAAGGCTTCATGGTCGATTCCAGCACGCTGGCGCGGATGCGCTGGCGGGACATCTCCATCAGGCCGAAATGCGAGATGCGGCCGACCTGGATGCGCGCACGATCGTTCTTGAGGTGATCCTTCAACCGCTTCTCGACGGAGCGGTTGTTGCGGTTCTCCTCCATGTCGATGAAGTCGATGACGATTAGGCCGGCGAGATCGCGCAGCCTGAGTTGACGCGCGACTTCCTCGGCCGCTTCCAGATTGGTGTGGAGCGCGGTGTCCTCGATCGAGTGCTCCTTGGTGGAGCGGCCCGAATTGACATCGATGGCAACCAGCGCCTCGGTCTGGTTGATGATGATGTAGCCGCCGCTCTTCAGCGTCACCTGCGGCTGCAGCATGCGGTCTAGCTGTGCCTCGATGCCGTTGCGCACAAAGATCGGCGTCGTGTCGCGGAACGGCTGAACCACCTTGGCGTGGCTCGGCATCAGCATGCGCATGAAGTCCTTGGCCTCGCGGTAGCCTTCCTCGCCGGAGACAAGAATCTCGTCGATATCCTTGTTGTAGAGGTCGCGCACCGAGCGCTTGATCAGGCTGCCTTCCTCGTAGACCAGGGCAGGGGCCGTGGACTGCAAGGTGAGATTGCGGACATTTTCCCAAAGCCGCATCAGATATTCGTAATCGCGCTTGATCTCGGCCTTGGTGCGGCTCTCGCCGGCGGTGCGCAGGATCACGCCCATGCCCTGCGGCACTTCGAGATCGGCAACGACCTCCTTCAGGCGCTTGCGGTCGACCGCGCTGGTGATCTTGCGCGAAATGCCGCCGCCACGCGCCGTGTTCGGCATCAGCACCGAATAGCGGCCGGCAAGCGACAGGTAGGTGGTCAGTGCCGCACCCTTGTTGCCGCGCTCTTCCTTGACGACCTGCACCAAGAGGATCTGCCGGCGCTTGATCACTTCCTGGATCTTGTACTGGCGGCGCACCGGCTTGCGGCGGTTGCGCACTTCCTCCAGCGCGTCCTCGGCGCCGACCGATTCGACCTCGTGATCGTCCGGATGCGAGGACTGCACTTCTTCCAGCATGCCGCGATCATTGTCGCCGGAGGTCGCTTCGCTGCCTTGTTCGGCCTGCGGAACGGCTTCGGAAACCACATCGGCCTCGACCGAGGCGGCGATCGACGTCGGGCCGCCTTCGCGGGTTTCGCCTTCGTCCTGCTCGGCGGAATCCTCGCCATGTTCGGACGCATCGGCATGTTCGGACGTATCGGCCGCATGTTCGATGATCTCGGACGTGTGCGAGATCTCTTCGAAACCAGCGTCGGCCCCTTCTTCTGCCTCGTCGGCAGCGTCGTTTGCCTCGCCGGAATCGGCTGCATCGCGCTTGTGCTCACCCCGGTCACGGGGCTTTCCGCCGCGCCGGCGGCCGCGCCGTCCGCGATCGCGGCTCTGACGGTCATCGCCGTCGCCGTCCTCGTTCTCCTCGTCCTCGGCCTCCTGCGCTTCCGCGCGTAGCAGTGCCTGACGATCGGCGACCGGAATCTGGTAGTAATCGGGGTGAATTTCACTGAAGGCGAGAAAACCGTGGCGGTTGCCGCCATATTCGACAAAGGCTGCCTGAAGGGAGGGCTCTACGCGCGTTACGCGGGCTAGGTATATGTTTCCTTTGAGCTGCTTCTTGTCCTGGGATTCAAAGTCGAATTCTTCAATACGGTTACCGCGTACGACGACAACGCGTGTTTCCTCCGGGTGGGAGGCGTCTATCAGCATTTTGTTGGGCATTATTTCGTTTCCCCCCGGCAGCCGTCAGCCGCAGCTTGCGAGGCAAAGCCTGCTGCTGCGTGTCTGGAATGTGGGTGCCGGATATTTGAACGTCCGCCGGCCGCCGCTTGAGCGCCATGGCGGTGCCGCCCGCAGCCATAATGGCGCGGTTTGATGCGGACCTTTCCATGATTGCGCTTGAAGCCATCGTCACCAACAGAACCTTTTGAACCAAAGCCCGGATGAACCGGACCAGCTTGTTTGCTCATACAGAGCCGGCGCGGGAACAAACCCGGCCGTTTTCCTCACGCAGGCGATTCCCCCGCCACGGGAGCACGCCTGCGAAATTCGTCGCGATCACCTGAACCCTTTTCGCCTGAAGCGAAAGGAGCCGCCTTTACATCTGACCCTGTAGCAAGAAGCTGCGGAGGAGGGCGGTTCCAGGATTGCAGTGATCCACTATCGCTTTTATGATTTGGCGGGATGGAAGGCAACCCCGATTTCCGATGCCGGCAAAAAGCCGTTCCGTAGCGTAAGCCAGGCTTGCGGCCTTGCATGAAAAAGCTTGGTTAACCTTCTCTGGATACCAATCGTTAATCGAGTTCGCGGCCTAACCGGCATATGGACGAAATGACCGGGCGCCGGGCGCCAAACCGGGAGCGACTGGAAGAGAGATGGGATTGGCGGACTTCACAGACAAGGGATGTCGTGTCGGCGGCCGGATCCTGGCCGCTTTCTGCCTCTTGCTGCTGCTGGCGGTCTCATCTGCCCTGTCCTCAAATGCCAATGCCGCCGACGCTCCGCTCGTGGCAAAAGGTTACAAGATGGCCGGCGATGCCACCAAGATGCGCATCGTCATGGACTTCGATCGCGAACCCGGTATCAAATGGTTCCTGCTGCGCGGTCCCAACCGTCTTGTCATCGATCTCGCGAATACGAGATTCGCCGTTGATGCCAAGGATTTGAAGGCGCGGGGCCTGGTCAAGAGCGTGCGCCTGGGCGCCCTCGGCGAGGGCGTTTCGCGGCTGGTCCTCACCGGCAAGGGTCCCTTTGCGGTCGACAAGCTCGATGTGCTCAAGAACGAGGACGGTACCGGCTACCGCATTGCCATCGACATGTCGGCGGCATCCGAGCGCGAGTTCGATGTGGCGCTGGCCAATCAGGCGCTGACCACCGGATCGACCGTTTCGACCGACAAGGGAGGGCGGGTCGGCACCGGGCCGGTCTCCAATCCAGGCCATCGGTTCACCGTCGTCATCGATCCCGGCCATGGTGGCATCGACGGCGGTGCCGAGGGCCTGAACGGCACCATCGAGAAGAATGTCACGCTGGCCTTCGCCACGGAGCTGCGGGACAAACTCGCAGCCATCGGCAATTATGATGTGTTCATGACGCGCGACACAGACGAATTCCTGCGTCTGGACGATCGCGTGCGCATTGCCCGTCAGCATGAGGCCGACCTGCTTATTTCGATCCATGCCGACACGATCAGCGTCAAAGGCATTCGCGGCGCCACCGTCTACACCGTCTCCGACAAGGCTTCGGATCCCGAGGCGCAGGCGCTTGCCGACCGAGAAAACCTCTCCGACCAGTTCGCCGGCATGGAAATCAAGAACGACAACAAGGAAGTCACCGACATCCTGATCGACCTGATCCGCCGCGAAACGCACAATTTCTCGATGAGTTTCGCCCACACGCTGGTCGGCCAGTTGTCGACCAGCGTCGGCCTGATCAACAATCCCCAGCGTTCGGCGGGCTTCAAGGTGCTCAAGGCACCCGACGTGCCGTCAGTGCTGGTCGAACTCGGTTATCTCTCGAACGCCAAGGACGAGGCGCAGTTGCTCAACGCCGACTGGCGCGGCAAGGCGGCCCAGAGCATAACCAACGCCGTCGCGCTGTTCGCGTCGGCCAAGGCCGGACCGGGAACCGGAGGTTGACATGACCGGCGGCGCCTGCAACCAGAGGCGGCGTTGCGCGACGACAACACCCAATGCTTTTATTTCCGGCTCGCGACCGCGAAATCAGGCATTGCCGTATTTTGTCCACATGGCGGCGACAAGGGTTTTCGATTACGGATTGGGACCGGCTCGAAAGCTTGCGCGAAAGGCGGCTTCGTTTAGGAAATTCCCGAACCAAGGACTGGAGCGGGTATGATTCGTCTCATTGGCTATTTTTTCGGCATCGGCACGACGCTGGCCCTTCTGGTCGCGGCGGGCGTTGCCATCTATATCGGCCATTTGTCGAAGGATCTGCCCGACTACGAGGTGCTGGCCAAATACGAGCCGCCGGTGACCACCCGCATCCACGCGTCTGACGGCGCGCTGATGGCCGAATACGCGCGCGAACGGCGCCTGTATTTGCCGATCCAGGCCATACCGGACCGCGTCAAGGCGGCCTTCCTGTCGGCCGAAGACAAGAATTTCTACAACCACCCGGGCATCGATGTGACCGGCCTCGGCCGCGCCATCATCGTCAACCTGCAGAATCTCGGCTCGGGCCGGCGTCAGGTCGGTGCCTCGACGATCACCCAGCAGGTGGCGAAGAACTTCCTGTTGTCCTCGGACCAGACCTACGAGCGCAAGATCAAGGAGATGATCCTCGCCTTCCGCATCGAGCAGGCCTATCCCAAGGATCGCATCCTCGAGCTCTACCTCAACGAAATCTTCTTCGGCTTCGGAGCCTATGGCGTCGCCGGTGCGGCGCTGACCTATTTCGACAAGTCGGTCAACGAACTGTCCGTGGCCGAGGCCGCCTACCTGGCCTCGCTGCCCAAGGGGCCGAACAACTACCACCCTTTCAAGCATGCCGATCGCGCGATCGAGCGCCGCAACTGGGTCATCGACCAGATGGTCGAGAACGGCTACGTCACGCGTGAGGAGGGCAACAAGGCCAAGGCCGAGCCGCTGGGCGTGACGCCGCGGCGCAGCGGCACCTATCTGTTCGCCGGCGAGTACTTCACCGAAGAGGTGCGCCGCCAGATCATCGCCCGCTACGGCGAGAACGCGCTCTACGAAGGCGGTCTCTCCGTCCGCACCACGCTCGATCCGAAGATCCAGCTCATTGCCCGCAAATCGATGCAGAACGGGTTGATGAAATACGACACGCTGCGCGGCTATCGCGGGCCGGTGACATCGATCGACGTGTCTGGCGACTGGGGCGTGCCGCTTGGCGCCGTCAAGGGGCTGGAGGATGTCCCCGAATGGTCGCTCGCCGTCGTGCTCGACAGTTCTGCGACCGGGCTGTCGATCGGCCTGCAGCCGGCACGGCAGGCGTCGGGCGAGATCGTCAAGGAGCGCGTCGAAGGCACCATCAGCAAGGAGGACATGGGTTTCGCCATGCGCCATGTGGTTGCCGGCAAGACCGTCAAGGCCAAGTCGCCGGCGGAGGTGCTGAAGCCGGGCGACGTCATCTTCGTGCAGAAAAACGATGGTGCCGATGGCGCCTACAGCCTGCGCCAGGTGCCCGAAGTGGAAGGCGGCCTCATCGCCATGGACCCGCACACCGGCCGCGTGCTGGCCATGGTCGGCGGCTTCTCCTACGCGCAGTCCGAATTCAACCGCGCCACGCAAGCCATGCGCCAGCCGGGCTCCTCGTTCAAGCCGATCGTCTATTCGGCCGCACTCGACAATGGCTATACGCCGGCGTCGGTGATCATGGACGGGCCGATCACGATCCAGAGCGGTAACACGAGCTGGACGCCGAAGAATTACGATGGCACCGTCGCCGGTCCGGCGACCCTGCGCTCCGGCATCGAGAAGTCGCGCAACCTGATGACGGTGCGGCTTGCCAATGACATGGGCATGAAGCTGGTCGTCGAATATGCCGAGCGCTTCGGTGTCTACGACCATCTGGCACCCTATCTGCCGATGGCGCTGGGTTCCGGCGAAACCACCGTGATGCGCATGGTGTCGGCCTATTCGATCATGGCCAATGGCGGCAAGTCGATCAAACCATCGCTCATCGACCGCATCCAGGACCGCTACGGCAAGACGGTGTTCAAGCAGGACGAGCGTGGCTGCCAAGGCTGCAATGCGCCCGAATGGCAGAACCAGCCGGAGCCGGAACTCGTCGACAATTCCGAGCAGGTGCTCGATCCGATGACCGCCTACCAGATCACCTCGATGATGGAAGGCGTCGTGCAGCGCGGCACCGGCGCCACCATCAATGAACTCGGCCGCCACATCGCCGGCAAAACCGGAACGACCAACGACGAAAAGGACGCCTGGTTCATCGGCTACACGCCCAACCTCGTCGTCGGCCTCTACATGGGCTACGACACGCCGCGCGGCCTCGGCCATGGCGCCACCGGCGGTGGTCTCGCAGCACCAATCTTCAAGGACTTCATGCGGGTGGCGCTGGATGGCACGCCCAATGTCGACTTCAAGGTGCCCGAAGGCATGAACCTGGTTGCCATCAACCGCAAGACCGGCATGCGTGCCGCATCGGGCGATCCCGGAACCATCATCGAAGCCTTCAAGCCGGGCACCGGTCCCGCCGACAGCTATTGGGTGATCGGCATGGGCGCCGACGGCTCCAATGCCACCGGTGGCGCGCTGTCGCCGCAGGCCAATCAAGCCATCCAGTCCGGCGGCGGCGGCCTCTACTGATGATTTTCAGGAGCGGATGGGCTGGCCTTGGCGCCAGCCCATTTTGCTTTACAGCCGGCGGCGGCCTGCCTATGTATCGCGCCAACCGACTTCAGCAAACAGGACAGAACAGCCAGCCATGCGCGCGGAAACGCAGAATATTGTCGACGAGATCAGGCAGGCGATAACCCTGCTGAGGAGGCATCTTTGACTGGGATCAGGCCATAAAGCGGCTTGAATACCTCAATGTGCGCGCCGAGGACGCCAGCCTCTGGAACGAGCCGCTGGAAGCGCAGAAGCTGATGCGCGAGCGCCAGGGCCTCGAAGAGGGCATCGCCTCAGTGAAAGGTCTGACGCAGGCGCTGGAAGACAATATCGGCCTGATCGAGCTCGGCGAGGAAGAGGGCGACGAGGGCGTGATCGCCGAGGCGGAAGCCGCGATCCGCTCGATGCAAGGCGAAGCGAAGGCCCGCCAGGTCGAGACGTTGCTGTCGGGTGAAGCAGACTCCAACGACACCTATCTCGAAATCCATGCCGGCGCCGGCGGTACCGAAAGCCAGGACTGGGCCTCGATGCTGCTGCGCATGTACACGCGCTGGGCCGAGCGCCGTCGCTTCAAGGTCGAAGTGCTGGAAATGCATGACGGCGAAGAGGCCGGCATCAAGTCCGCAACGTTGATGATCAAAGGCCACAATGCCTATGGCTGGATGAAGACGGAATCGGGCGTTCATCGCCTGGTGCGTATCTCGCCCTATGACAGCAATGCGCGCCGGCATACGTCCTTCGCCAGCGTCTGGGTCTATCCGGTCATCGACGACACGATCGAGATCGACGTCTCCGAATCCGATGTCCGCATCGACACTTATCGCTCGTCAGGCTCGGGCGGCCAGCACGTCAACACCACCGATTCGGCGGTGCGCATCACGCATCTGGCCACCGGCATCGCGGTCGCATGCCAGGCTGAACGTTCGCAGCACAAGAACAAGGCCAAGGCCTGGGAGATGCTGCGCTCGCGCCTTTACGAAGAAGAGCTGAAAAAGCGCGAGGCGGTTGCAAACGCCACCGAAGCGTCGAAAAGCGATATAGGCTGGGGTCACCAGATCCGCTCCTATGTGCTGCAGCCCTACCAGTTGGTGAAGGATCTCCGCACCGGCGTCGAGAGCACCAGCCCGTCGAGCGTGCTCGATGGCGACCTCGACGATTTCATGGAAGCCTCGTTGTCGCAGCGCATCGAGGGCGGCGCGGGCGAAGCCGTAGCAGACCTGGATTAGGATATGTTCAGGTGAGGTTAGCTGACCTCAATCTGACATACCCCTGCGCACCACAGCGACGGAGGAGAGGGTGCCGAGCAAGCTCACCGGAAAGTGCTTCTGCGGTGCGGTTCACTACGAGGTCACTGACGAATTCATCTATGCCGCGAATTGTCATTGTTCGGACTGCCGGCGCACCACCGGTTCGGCCTTCAAGCCTTTCGCCGGTATCGAGCGTGAAAAGCTTGTCCTCACCGAAGGCGAGGACAAGCTCCTGATCTTCGGCGACGAAAGCGGCCATAACGCGCATTGTGGCCGGTGCGGCTCCTTGCTTTATTCGCTCGTGCGCGAGGGGGCCTATGTCCATGTCGCCATGGGAACCCTCGTCGACGACCCATCCATCCGCCCGACCGCGCACATCTTCGTCGGTTCGAAGGCGGGCTGGTTCACCATCACCGATGACCTGCCGCAGTATCAAGAGCACGTGATTGCCGGCTCTGACCAGCAGTAGGCTGGAACCACAGCGGGCCTATTCCGTTTATCCGACGCCCGTTTGCCGGGAATTGACCTTGGCCTCATCTCGTCGGCGGTAGCGGATACCTGACGTCTATAGAACGATGTCGGGAATGCATCGTCTTGCGCCGACCAAGGAATCAGCCCAGCATCCAAGGGCTGGGAGTGCAAAAGCATTTATGGCCGGACGCGGCATATCTGCGACCCGACGATCCGGCCACTGGGAAGATACGTTCCGGGAACGGGCAAGCGAAACGCTTGAGCTCGTTTGAAAGGAACGCGTCATGTCTGCTGCCACACTCAGATCGGCCAATGCCGTTCAACCGGCTGGCCGACTTTTGTTTTCCCTGTTCGCGATCGGCGCGATGGCAATGCTGACGGCACCTGCCTTCGCGCATGACGCCACCCCCACGGCGGCAAAGCCACAGGGCTGGAGTTATCCGTTCGCATGCTGCGCCAACTATGATTGTCGCACGACCCATACAGGCGAAGTGCTGGAGAAACCCGAGGGCTATGTCATCGCCGGAACGGGTGAGATCGTTCCAATGACCGACAAGCGTGTCAAGGACAGCCCGGACGGCGAGTTCCATTGGTGCGCGCACCAAGCGGGCCTCGACGCCGGCAAGACAATCTGCCTGTTCGTGCCGCCGCGCTCCTATTGACGACAGGACGGCGGTCGGACGTCCGCGGTCGCGTGTGACCGGGGCCGCAGGCCGGGTTTGCGCGGTTCGGGTGATGCCTGCTGACAGACAGTTGTCAGGAGCACCTCTTTATGGTGCCTTTGCCGCACAGGGTGGCGGGCGACAGGAGGAGTTCGTTGATGACCATCAAGGCAAGCTGTCATTGCAAGGCGACGACATTCGAGGTTTCGCAGGCACCGCAGACGGTGACGCAATGCACTTGTTCTTTCTGCTCGAAGCGCGGCTCGCTCTGGGCCTACTACGTGCCTTCGCAATTCAAGCTCACCAGCCCGATGGAGAACGTCTCTTTCTACCGCTGGGGATCGAAAACCGTAAAGCACGGTTTTTGCGCCACCTGCGGCTGCGGCACCTTTACCGAAACGCCGGACTGGTCGACCGGCGAGCCGGATTTCGACAATCCCAAGATCAGCGTCAACGCGCGGCTGTTCGACGATTTCGATCTCGACAAGGTCGAAGTGGTTGTCATAGACGGCAAGAACCTCTGGTAGCCTGATCCAGACCATTCCGGCACGGCGATGCGGCGCCACCGCCGGGTATTATCTCTCGGGAAAAGCCGTGAGCGGCGCTTTCGCCATTCCGCTTTTCGCCGCAATTCGTGGTACAAGTCGCGGGAAGGGCTGATTTGGCGCCACCGCAAGGCGTGACTTGGAGAGGGACCATCCTATGAAAAAGACTGTGCTCGTCGTCGTGGCGACGGCTGTGCTCGTGAGCGCCTGCACCACCACCGATCCGTATACGGGCGACCAGAAGATTTCCAACACGGCGGCCGGCGCCGGCCTTGGCGCCCTAGCGGGCGCCAGCCTTGGCCTGCTTGCCGGCGGCAATGACCGCCGCAACGCACTGATCGGCGCCGGCATCGGCGCGCTGGCTGGCGGCGCCATCGGCGCCACCATGGACCAGAACGAGGCCGAACTGCGCCGGCAGCTCGAGGGCACCGGTGTCAGCGTCACCCGCAGCGGCGACCAGATCATTCTCAACATGCCGTCCGACATCACCTTCAACTCGGATCAGGATGCGGTGAAGCCCGGCTTCTACCAGGTCCTGAACTCTGTCGCGCTGGTGCTGAAGAAGTTCAAGCAGACCACGGTTGACGTGTTCGGCCACACCGATTCGACCGGTGGCGACCAGCACAATTTCGATCTGTCGCAGCGTCGTGCTCTGGCGGTCGCGAACTATCTGTCCGGTCAGGGCGTGGATCAGCGCCGCTTCGCAGTCACCGGCTTCGGCAAGACGCGCCCGGTCGCATCCAATGCCACGTCCGAAGGCCGCGCCCAGAACCGCCGCGTCGAGATCCAGCTGTCGCCGCTCACCTGATTTGCACGGCAAACCAATGCGAAACGGCTCCCATGGGGGTAATGCAGTTCACTTAAGTTGGGCTGGATGAGGATCTGGTAAGACCTATCGAACAGGATGGAGATTCGTTTCCATCCTGTTCGT